>JBJEKT010000030.1:0-16913 GCA_051878775.1 Bacteroides sp.
GCCTTGTTTTTTTATTCTGCCGGTGTAGAATCTCGCAGATTTTATATACATTTGCGCCAAAATTTAGTAATAATTTAATCCAACAGGTATGAGTTACAATTTGTTGAAAGGTAAAAGAGGTATTGTGTTTGGTGCGCTCAATGAGCAGTCCATTGCATGGAAAGTGGCTGAAAAGGCCGTGGAAGAGGGTGCACAGATTACGCTCTCTAATACACCCGTTGCAGTTCGCATGGGTGAAGTGTCAGCCCTGGCTGAGAAACTCCATTGCGAGGTGATTCCTGCTGACGCCACCAGCGTAGCTGACCTGGAGCAAGTGTTCAAGCGCTCCATGGAGGTACTGGGAGGTCAGATTGACTTTGTACTCCACTCCATCGGCATGTCACCCAACGTGCGCAAGAAGCGTACCTATGATGATCTGGACTACGACATGCTCGACAAGACCCTCGACATCTCAGCGGTCTCTTTCCATAAGATGATTCAGAGTGCAAAGAAGATGAACGCCATTGCCGACTACGGCTCCATCATAGCACTAAGCTACGTGGCTGCACAACGCACCTTCTACGGTTACAACGACATGGCCGATGCCAAGGCGCTACTGGAGTCTATTGCCCGCAGCTTCGGTTACATCTATGGCCGTGAGCACCACGTACGCGTCAACACCATCTCGCAGTCACCTACGATGACTACGGCCGGCTCAGGCGTGAAGGGCATGGATAAGCTGTTCGACTTCGCCAACCGTATGTCTCCCCTGGGTAACGCAAGTGCTGACGAGTGTGCTGACTACTGCATCGTGATGTTCTCTGACCTCACCCGTAAGGTGACCATGCAGAACCTCTATCACGATGGAGGATTCTCCAGCGTAGGTATGAGCCTCCGAGCCATGGCTACTTACGAGAAGGGACTGGATGAGTACAAGGACGAGAACGGCAACATCATCTACGGATAAACCTTATAGTCAGAAGACCAACTGATGGCTGCACTCTATCTGATTCCCGTCACCCTGGGCGATACCCCTCTGGAACAGGTGCTCCCGAGCTACAACAAGGAGTTGATTCTCACCATCCGCCACTTCATCGTGGAGGAGGTACGCACGGCACGCCGCTTTCTCAAGAAGGTGGATAAGGAAATCGACATCGATGCCTTGACATTTTATCCGCTCAACAAGCACACCTCACCTGAGGCCATCTCAAGCTACCTCAAGCCACTCGAGCAAGGTGAGCCAATGGGGGTCATCTCTGAAGCCGGCTGCCCTGCGGTGGCCGACCCTGGTGCTGATGTGGTGGCGATTGCCCAGCGCAAAGGATTGGAAGTGGTGCCCCTGGTGGGCCCCTCGTCCATCATCCTTTCGGTGATGGCTTCCGGGTTTAACGGGCAAAGCTTTGCCTTCAACGGCTACCTGCCCATCGAGCCTGACGAGCGGACCCGCAAGCTGAAGATGCTGGAGCAACGGGCTTATGCAGAACAGCAGACCCAGCTCTTCATCGAAACCCCCTACCGTAACAACAAACTGGTGGAGGAGATTCTGCGAATCTGCAAACCGCATACCAGGCTCTGCATTGCAGCCAACCTCACCTGCCCTGATGCCTACGTGCATACCCGAACGGTGAGCAACTGGAAAGGCCACGTGCCTGACCTCTCCAAACGTCCATGTATCTTTCTGATATACAAATAATAAAAGGTGGCTCTAAAGCCACCTTTTTTGTTATATTCTCTAGCGATTGACTTATTCGTCGCAGTTGCCATCACAGTCACAGCTTCCGCAGCCGTTGCTCTCTCCTCCGCAACCACCGCAGCTTCCGCAACCGCCTCCACAACCGCCAGTCATCATGCTCACCGCACGGCTATACTCCTCGGGAGTAGCCTCACGGCTCTCCACCACGTGACCCACAAAGTTCAGCTCGCAGCCAGCCATGGGATGGTTAAGATCCATCACTACTGCATCCTCCTTGACCTCCAGTACCACGCCATTGAATCGCTGGCCTTCGTTGTTCTGCAAGGGAAGCACGGCATCGGGCACTACATGCTCGCTGTCAAACTTACCGTTCACCAGGAAGCAATCCTTAGGCAACTCTATGACGTACTCGTCGCTATAGGGTCCATAAGCCTGCTCCACGCTGAGGGTAAAGTCGAAGGCATCCCCCGTCTTCAACGGAGCAATCTGTTTCTCGAAGTCATCAAGCGTCATGCCGAGTCCGCTGATAAAGGCAAACGGCTGTTGGGCAGTAGCTTCCTCGGCGAAATCGCGTTCGCCCTCATCGATGGTGTATAGCTTGTAGGCTACAGAAATGAATTTGTTCTCCATAAAAATGCTGTTTTCTAAAGTGTTATTTTGGGGCACAAAGATAGTGCAAGCCGAGCGAATTACAAAATGAAAGCTTGCTTTTATTTTTGTTTCCAGTATATCACAGAGCCACGTGATCCGTGTTGTTGAGTCGCTACAGTTCCGTTACTTGTTCGCTCGCGCTGGCTTCCAGAACGGGGAAAAAGCGAAGATGGAGCGAAGGAGAAGCGAAGGTCGAACGGCAGTTTAGCGAAAGCCGAACGAAGACATTTTCCAGAGGTGACGACGTTTGCCCCTAATACGTAGTTCCCCTTAAGGGGAACGTAGTATCTAGGGGCAGAACGGTAGCGTCACCACTGGAACTTCGAAAAACGTCTAAAAAAATCAGGCCTCGAACGAGCGAAGCAACGCTATCTCCTGCGCCCAGAGGCTTTCGTCAGGTGTCTCCAGGATGATGGGCATCGAGTTAAACCGCTCGTCACGCATGAAACGGCGGAAGAAGTCGATTGAAATCAGCCCACGGCCGATGCTGTCGTGACGATCCACCCGGGAGGCCAGGGCCTTCTTCGAGTCGTTGAGATGGATGCCGCGCAGGTACTCAAACCCCACCGTACGGCCAAAGTCATCGAACACCTGGTCATATTCACCCACTAAATCGTAGCCTGAGGTGAAGGTATGGCACGTGTCAAGGCAGACACCAACCCTACTCTTGTCCGCCACGCGGTCGATGATATAGCGTAGCTGCCAGAATTCATTGCCCACGTTGCTACCCTGCCCCGCCGTATTCTCTATGACAGCAGTCACACTACGGGTCTGCTCCAGGGCCCAGTTGATACTCTCGGCCACCCGTTCGAGACACTCTTCCACACTGATCTTCTGCAGGTGACTACCCGGGTGGAAGTTGAGCAGACTGAGGCCCAGCTGCTCGCACCGCTGCATCTCGTCCAGAAAGGCTGCACGGCTCTTGGCCAACCCCTCCTCCTCAGGATGGCCCAGGTTGATGAGGTAGCTATCGTGAGGCAGGACGTGCTCGGGCCGAATACCCGCTTCCTGCAAGCGCTCACCGAAGAGGCGGATGCTATCCGGTGTGAGCGGACGGCTCACCCACTGGCGTTGATTCTTGGTGAAGAGCGCAAAGGCATTGGCCCCTATATGCTGTGCATGAAGAGGGGCACTCTCTACCCCACCCGATGCTGACACATGTGCTCCTACAAATTTACTCATACTTCTGTCATTCAAAGTAATATAGAAAAACAGCTACACCTTCCAGAGCCTTCTTCTTCTCTCCCTCAATCTCCAGGAAGAACTTGATTTCGGCCTTGGCCACACCACGCAAATTAGCCAGCGACTGCAGCGATGCGGTAAGGCGAATACGCTGCCCTGAAAGCACTGCCTGGCCGAACTTCATCTTCTCGATACCGTAGTTGATCATCATCTTCAGGTTGTTCACCTCGATGATCTGGTTCCACAGGTAGGGCAACATGGAGAGGGTCAAGTAGCCGTGAGCAATGGTGCTCTTGAAGGGGCTCTCTACTTTAGCCCGTTCAGTATCAACATGAATCCATTGATGGTCAAGCGTAGCGTCAGCAAAGAGGTTAATACGTTCCTGGGGCAGTTCCACCCAGTCGGAAGTGCCGATGGTGCAACCCACCAGCTTCTCAAATTCATCGTAAGAATTGATTGTTACCATTTGTCATTCATTTTTAGGGTTTCATGAGAGCAAAAATAGCGTTTTTTCGGGAAAAGGGCAAGAAATATTTGTTTTTTCACAAAAAAAGAGCTATCTTTGCAAAAATATAAATTATCTATTCACCCTCGAAATGATTGCCTTGACATGAATCAGATACATCCCCTCCGCGCCCTGGCACGCTATGCCAGCTACCTGTTGACTGCAGCCATCGCCCTGGGTATCGGACTTACCATTCCTCTGCTGAGCAGCCACACCTCTATCGACCGTACCATCGAAGCCCCTGAAAGTCAGGTACCCTACTGCGTCACCTCGCCTCAGGTACCCACAACAATTACCTTTGCAGGACAACATATTGACCTAACCCGTAGCGACCTGCATGAACGCATGGATCGCGAGCTGATGTCATTCACCTACATGCACTCCACCACCATGCTCACCATCAAACGGGCCAACCGCTACTTACCCCTTATCGAACCCTTGCTCCGTGCCAATGGTCTGCCGGACGACTTGAAGTACCTGGCTGTCATCGAAAGCAGCCTCAACCCGCTGGCCAAGTCGCCAGCTGGCGCTGCAGGCTTCTGGCAATTCATGCCTGCCACAGCCAAGGAGTATGGACTGGAGGTGAACAACGAAGTGGATGAGCGCTACCACCTGCAGAAGGCTACAGAGGCTGCCTGCCGCTACCTCAAAGCCAGCTACGAGCGCTATGGCAACTGGCTCTGTGTGGCTGCCAGCTACAACGCAGGACCTGCCCGCATCACGCAGCAACTCAAGCTTCAAAAAGCCGACGAGGCGGTTGACCTGTGGCTTGTGGAGGAGACCTCACGCTACATGTTCCGTCTGCTGGCCGCCAAAAGTGTGCTGGAGCACCCACGCAGCTACGGCTTTCTGCTCAAGAAGGAGCAGCTCTACCCGCTCCTGCCCTACCGCACCGACACCGTAAGCAGCAGTATAGACACCCTGGCCAATTACGCCCGCAAACAGGGGATAAGCTATGCCCAGCTCAAGGAGGCCAACCCCTGGCTACGCAGTACGCGCCTTACCAACCGCCTGCGCCGCCCCTACATCATCCATCTCCCTGAGCCTAAAAGCCTGCACTACAACCCCAAGCAGACCAAATGCCACAATCCTAATTGGGTGATTGACTGACAGGTGACAGCTCTAGAAGCCCCAAAAAGTCAAAAAAAAAGACCGCCCTCAGTGAGGTGCAGTCTCTCTTTTTTTCTTTCTAACCCAAGCGGCTTATTTCGCAGCCTCCAGAGAAGCCTTACGGAATGCCTTCATGGCCTTCTCAATTTCCAAAGAAGCCTTACGTGCACGCGTTCCAGCAGCCTTGTTACCAGCTTCGGCCTGAGCCTTAGCATCCTTCTCAAATGTAGCATAAAGTTCCGCTACCTTTTCAATGAGTTCTTTCATATTGTTACCGTTTACATGTTAATAACGTCCACAAATATACGTCGTTTCTCGGAAAGAGAAATAGCTGCCCCCTATTTTTTTCAATATGTAGCTTAAAAAAATAATAAAAAGGAGGTTTTATAGGTTTTTTTGCTACTTTTGCAGGCATGAAACTACAAAATGACACCGATTATCTGCACGCCTGGATAGCCCAAGGCGAACATCAGCAGCAAGACTTCAAGTTCGAAATCTCCGATGCACGGAAGATTGCGCGTTCTCTCTCAGCCTTTGCCAACACGAATGGCGGCAGGCTGCTCGTAGGCGTGAAGGACAATGGACGACTGGCTGGCATCCGCAGCGAAGAAGAACAGTATATGATTGAAGCTGCGGCACAGCTCTACTGCCGTCCCGCTGTAGAGTACAGTTGCCAAACCGTACATGTAGAGGGGAAAAACATCCTCATTGTCAACATTCCAGAAACATCAGAAAAACCTGTCTATGCACTCGATGAACAAGGTAAAGCCCTGGCCTACGTGCGCGTAAAGGACGAAAACATATTGGCTACACCGGTGCATCTGCTGGTATGGCGAGAACAGGAACGCCCATGCGGCGAACTGACCTGCTACACCGAACGCGAAGAGCGGTTGCTCCATACCTTAGCCACCGCCTCAGAAAGCCTAAATGAAAGTGACTCCAAAGAAGGCCTCAGCGGCCTCACACTGAGCTGTTGCGCCCGCCTTTCAGGTATCCCTCGCAGACAGCTCATCCCACTGCTCGCCCGCTTCATCCGCTACGGTCTAGTGGATATCTGCTACGTCGATCAGCACTTCAGATTCTCCATTCGTCTTAACAAATAAAAGCCACCACACTATGCAACTCATCGACCTTATCAACGATTTCCTCTGGAGCTACGTGCTCATCTTCACGCTATTAGCCTGTGCCCTTTGGTTCACCCTCAAGACACGCTTCGTACAGTTCCGCATGATTGGCGAGATGGTACGCCTACTGGTGGATACCAGCGACGTAAAACGCGGGCATATCTCCTCCTTCCAGGCATTCACCATCTCCCTGGCCAGCCGTGTAGGTACAGGTAATTTGGCTGGAGTTGCTACCGCCATCGCCGTAGGAGGCCCAGGGGCCGTATTCTGGATGTGGGTCATCGCCCTCATCAGCTCAGCCAGTGCCTTTGTAGAATCTACCCTGGCCCAGTTATTTAAGGTGAGAAGTGAACAGTCGTTCATCGGTGGGCCAGCATACTACATGAAGTTGGGACTGCGCAAACCCTGGATGGGCATACTCTTTGCAGTGCTCATCACAGCGACCTTTGGGCTGGCCTTCAACTCCGTGCAAAGCAACACGCTCTGCGCAGCCTTTGAGATGGCCTTTGGGTGGAACCACGCCTACACCGGAGCGGTTGTGACACTCCTCTCAGCAGCGGTCTTCTTCGGCGGGGTGAAGCGTATCGCCCGTGTAAGCAGCATCATCGTCCCCTTCATGGCCATCGGCTACATCCTGGTAGCCCTGGTCATCCTCCTGATGAACCTGACAGAACTACCCTCTATCCTGGTGTGGATTGTGAAGCACGCCATGGGCTGGGAGCAGGTGGCTGGCGGAGGTGTAGGAGCTGCCTTGATGCAAGGTATCAAACGCGGGCTGTTCAGCAACGAGGCTGGCATGGGCTCTGCCCCCAATGCAGCCGCCACAGCACACACGTCACATCCCGTTAAGCAGGGACTCATACAGGCACTGGGAGTCTTCACGGACACCCTCCTCATCTGCTCATGCACTGCCTTCATCATCCTCTGTAGCGGCGTGCCCCTCGACGGGTCACTCAACGGCATCCAGCTTACACAGGAAGCACTCTGCCAAGAGATTGGACCTGCAGGTGGCATATTCATAGCCGTGGCCCTCTTCTTCTTCGCCTTCAGCACCATACTGGGCAACTATTACTACGGAGAAAGCAACATCCTCTACTTGACCGGCCGCCGCTGGGTACTTAACCTCTATCGTGTGGCTTCAGCAGGTATGGTCTGCTTCGGTGCAGTAGCCACCCTGGAGATGGTGTGGGGCCTGGCCGATATCACCATGGCACTGATGACCCTCTGCAACCTGGTAGCCATCGTCCTCCTGGGCAAGTATGCCTTCCGCCTACTGCAGGACTATCGCCAACAGAAACGCCAAGGCATAAAAAATCCCCAGTTCACGGTCAGCCACCTGGACAAACAGATTCCTGGGGTATCTTGCTGGTAAATAGCTACGAGCTATAAGCTACAAGCTACGAGTTTGTCAGCGCTTGCTGGTCATGATGTCTAGCACCAGACGATCGGTCTCATTCATGCCGTTCGAACCTATCATTGTAAGGTTGCGGATACTACGATCCACATCCTCATCAATGATGCCCTCTACGGAGGTGACGCAGCGATCCTCCATAGCCATCACGGCAGAGAGGACAGCCGTGGAAACACCTGTGGTGACCTTCAGCGCACAGCTGGGCTTCGCACCGTCACAAATCATGCCGGTGAGGTTGGCAATCATATTCTGCACAGCATACGATACCCGACGGAAGTCACCTCCCATCAGCCAAGTGATACCGCAGCTGGACCCTGTGGCTGCCACCACGCAACCACAGAGGGCCGACAAGCGCCCTAAGCTCTGCTTGATATAGATGACGGTCAAGTGACTGAGCATCAAGGCACGAATAAGTTCTTCTTCGCTCTTCTCCGTCTCTTCGGCATAAATCAGTACGGGCAAGGTAGCCGAGATACCCTGGTTACCACTACCGGAGTTGCTCATTACGGGAATCATAGCCCCCGCCATGCGAGCATCGCAAGCGCCTGAAGTATAAGAGAGAATACGCGAGAAGATGCTGTTGCCCATCATCCGCTGCTCATTGGGTCCCTGAATCATACGTCCCAGCCCATGACCGTAGTTGCCACGGAAGCTGGCCTCAGCAGCGGCTTTGTTAAGCTTCGCTGTATCCAGGATGAAGCGGATTTCGTCAAGTGGAGCGGTTGTGGCAAAGTCGAATACCTTCTTTAGCGTCAATGGGACCTTTTCATCACCCTCAGCAGTTCCCTGGTTGGCGGTACGGCAGTCGAGCAGCACCTCATTACCTGAAGCTACATAGACAAAGCGGGTATGGCCACCCGAAATAATGGCTGTGGCCTCCTTTCCGTCGGCCTTACAGACCACCTCAATATAGAGTTTCTCTGTGATGTTTTCCTTCAGACTGATATGAATGCGCTTTTCGTCAATGAAGCGACGCCCATCGGCCACCGCCTCGGGGGTGCAATCCTTCAACACCTCAAGCTGATAAGCCGAACGACCTATCAGTGCACCCAATGCCACAGCAATGGGCAAACCAATCATCCCTGTACCGGGAATTCCTACACCCATCGCATTCTTCAGGATGTTGGCACTGAGCCGCACCTCAATCTGCTCCGGACGGCATTTTAATGTCTCGGCTGCCTTGGCTACACACAAGGCCACCGCGATGGGCTCCGTACACCCAATAGCCGGAACCACTTCTCTCTTCACCAAGCGAATAATCTGCACTCTTTCTTCAGGACTAACCATATAATCTAAGTATTAAGTTTACGGACTGACAAGTTGGCGAAATCTATAGTTGACCTGCGCCCTACTTGCGACGACAAAAATACGAAGAAGATGCGAAACTCAACACAAAAGAGTAGGGCAAATTTGACAAATTGCCAAAAATAGATTATTTTTGTGCGTTTTTAATGCAAACCACAACGATTTATCATGGCTGGAATCTATCTGCACATACCGTTTTGCAAGAAACGCTGCATCTACTGCGACTTCTATAGCTCGACACGCAGTGACCTCCGCACACGCTACGTAGAGGCTCTATGCAGCGAACTGAGGCAGCGCATCCATTACCTGGATGGTGAACCGGTGAGCACACTTTACCTGGGTGGGGGTACTCCCTCACAACTCACCATCAATGAATTGCAACAGCTATTCAGCTGCCTCGACCAGCTCATTGACCTCAATGCACTGGAAGAAATCACCCTGGAAGCCAACCCCGATGACCTTACGCCTGAATACGTCAAGGGCCTGACAAGCCTCCCCATCAACCGGCTCAGCATGGGCATACAGAGTTTTGATGACAACATGCTGCGGCTTCTCAACCGACGTCATACCGCACAACAGGCCATAAGAGCCGTTGCACACTGCCAGGAGGCAGGATTACGCCATCTCAGCATCGACCTGATGTACGGCCTCCCCGGACAAACCGAAGAGAGCTGGAGGAAGGACCTGCAGCAAGCCATAGCCTTAGGCGTGGAGCACATCTCCGCCTACCACCTCTCAGTAGAGGAGGAGACCCCACTCCACCGCCTCATCTTAGCCCACCGCCTCCATGAAGCAGACGAAGAGCTAAGCGTGAGCCTCTTCGAGCAACTCACCTCCACCCTTCAGCAAGCCGGCTATGAACAGTACGAGATATCGAACTTCTGCCTTCCTGGTCGCCACTCGCGCCATAACTCCTCCTATTGGCGGGGCATCCCCTACCTGGGCTGTGGTGCCGCAGCCCACTCGTTCAACGGGCTGAGCCGAGAATGGAACGTGGCCTCCATCGAACGCTACATAACCAGTATCGAGGAGGGAAAGCGTGACTTCGAGCGGGAGCTGCTCGACCTTAACATGCGCTACAACGAGACGGTGATGACCTCTCTCCGTACCCACGAGGGGCTCAACCTGAATCAACTCCAGCAACAGTTCGGCTCCACATATCTCGCTTACTGTCTCCGCATGGCCCGTCCACACATAGACCAAGGGCTTATGGTCCTGACAACTGACCACCTCCACCTCACCCACCAAGGCATCTTCGTTTCCAATGACCTCCTCTCCGACCTCATGATGATTTAACATCCGGATCGATTTGTACTAACCTAATCACATCAATTTCCTCTAAAAAACGACATAATGAAAGGGTATATTTCATTTGTGTTTCATTTTTTACTTCAAAAAGTATTATAATATACCATAAAGACATATCAAAATTGATATATATCAAAAAATGGTAGGCAAAACCGCATTTTTCCTTTCTATCGTTTGGCAGGAAGGAGGAAACCGCTTTACCTTTGCAGCAGAAAAAGGATACAAAGCAAAACAAATACACTAAAAAAGGTTGTTTTCAAGAGGTATATTTCTTAAGGTATAAAAGATTGAAGGATAACTTTTCAAATTTGGAAAGAGCTTATAAGAGACGAAAAGGGGTTTTACTGGACATGATTTGCATAGTTATTAAAGTGTTGTTTTATTATTAAGGTAAGTTTTTAGGATTAACCATTTAAAAATAAGTAGGTATTATGAAACGTTTTGGAATGTCTTTGGTTCTGGCACTCGCAATGACTGCCAACCTGTTTGCAGTGGGCAACCAGCCTACTACAGAAAAAGAGAATTGGAACGTAAACATTAACGCGAACAAGTTGAGCAAGTTCCTGCAGCTGTCTGGAGCCCAGCAGGAAAAGGTGATTGACATCTGCTCCTACTTCAACGAGCAGATGGTGCGGGCATCACGCAGCAGAGACAACAAGAGACAGAAGCTGCTCCGCAACGCCATCTATGGCAACCTCAAACTGATGAAAGAGGCCTTAGACGAAAAGCAGTACACCAAGTATGTGCGCCTGCTCAACGTCACCTTGCGCAACCGTGACATTGCTGTGGAATAAGACGCTAAACAAGCTCTTCATAGCCATCATGATATAAAGCGATACCGTTGTCGGGGAGAGAATATGCCCCGCTAGCGGTATCGTTTGCTTTTTGTTTTTGATATACGCTGTAATTACAATGCGAAGCGTTCGTTCACTTCCCGTTTGAATTTCTTAGAAATCTGTACCTCTTCCTCCGTGTTGAAGGGAGGATAGAACTGACAGCGGTTATCTTTTATCAGCATCAGAAAATCCATATTAATAATATAACTCTGATGTACCTGTACGAAGTTGGGCGAAAGCAGCACGATCTGTTCAGCAGTTAGTCCGCGACGCATCTGCAGCACAGGGCGTATCGTAGAGGCCACCTCCCAAAGCTTCCGTTCGGAACTGTAGTGAAAATAACCTACCTCGGAAGGGCGCAGCACATAGATTTCGTTTGATGAAGAATAGGCCATAAACAACTTGGGACCGTCTGAAGGCTTTACCACCAACTTGGGCTGAGGGGCAACCGGTTTAGGGGCAGTGGGCTTATAACCAGCTATAAAGCGTTCCAGAATCTCGTTCAAGTCAACCGGCAAGAAGGGCTTAAGCAAGTAGTCGAAGGCAGCTTCCCGGATAGCATGAATCATATACTTATCGTAGGCAGTATAGAATACCACATTCATCCCCCAGGATCCCAGTTCGCGGAGTTCGTGCAACAGACTCATACCTGTGATGTCAGGCAGCTCCACATCCAGAAAGAGCAGCTGGGGTGAGAGCTGGGGAAGTGCCTTATAAGCCTCAGCTCCCGTTGTAAAGGCACCCACCAATTCGAAGCGTTCATCTCTGGCAAGCTGCTCGCTCAAGTTGGCCAACGACATCAAGTCATCATCGACTATTGCCACACTATATTTTTCCATAATCAACTATAATTTCTCTGTTAGCAGATTAACGTTCTTTGTTATTGCGGGACGAAAATAAGGATTTATTTTGAATCCACCAAATACCTTTTTTCCACAAATCTATCGACCTGCAATAAAAGCGGGATAAAAGGGAGAAAATCAATACTAAACGGACGCAAAAAAATCAAATTTTATAATTAAAAATGGTAGGAATACTAATTTTAACTCGGCACCCCTTTTCACCTTCAGGGGAGGTGACATCATCCACGCTCACCTCAATAGGCTGCTTATTGCAACGGTTAAGCAACTGAACGGTCTGCATCACCACCTTCAGTCCAGTGCCTGTACCACGGTTCATGCTTTGCACCTTGAAGCCACCCCCGTTGTCGGTCACCTCGATGACAAACCGTTCTACCCCCTGCGCATCCACCTCTGGTGTTATCTTTATCCAGAGCCGTTTAGCTCCCTGTTTTCCCCGGAGGGCATGTTTGATAGCGTTCTCCACAGGTACCTGAATCATCATGGCGGGAAGTTGGAGTTGCTCTGCATCAAGCGCTGCATCTAACGTGACGCTGCTCTCAAAATCATCTCCAAGTGATTTACGCTCCAACGCAATGTATGTCTCCACGAAGTCCAACTCCTCATGGAGCGTCACACTGAGCTGTTCTGCCAGGTCGAGGTTGCGGCGCATCAGCTTCACCAGCCCCATCAACTCCTGCTGCTCATGGGCGTTGCAGCCGGTGAGATGCTGACTGAGCAGGTTGAAGATGAAGTGCGGTGACATGCGGTTACGCATGTTCTCCCAGCGCATAGCCGACACCATACGTTGAGCTTCCTGCTGCTGCTCCATACGCCGCCTTTTATTATAAAGGTAGTAAAGCAGGGAGAGAAAAGCAGTGGTTATGATAAGCGATAGCCAAATCAACTGATTCTTCTGCAACTGAAGCACGTGGGTACGCTGCTGCTGAATCAGCATATTCTTAGCCAGTAAGGTAGAGTCCTGCTGGTAGCGCAGGGCCAGGTCGGCACTACGCATCCGTACCCGCTCGTTACGCACAGAGTCATCGAGCTCCACATTCCGCTTCAAGTAGAGGTAAGCCTTACGGTAATCGCCCGTCTCCTGGAAATAGCGTTCCAGAACCCTGTTGCGAATCTGCACCATGTTCTGGTCAATTCCCTCAGAGGAGGGGCTCTCATCGTAGTAGCGTCGTGCCAGAGGGGAGTTATTCTGCAATAGGGCCAATCCCATACGCTGGGTAGCGATGTAGTAGAGGGCGATAGGCAGCTGAATGCGCTGGAAGTAGGGTTCACAGCGGTCCAGGTAGTAGGCAGTGGAGTCCGTTTGCTGCAGATGCAAGAAGCAGTCGCTCAAGTTAAGCCAGCAGAGGTTGGTCTGGAACTCGGTCTCTGGGTACTGACCCATGAGTTGCTCCAATTGCTTGAAGTAGTTGATAGCCTGCTGGTAGTCGCCACGGTAGTAGTAGGAGTTACCTCGGTTATTCAGGTAGAAGGTCTTCTCGAAGGGGAGCATCTGATTGTAATAGCGGGCAGCCAGATTATAGTAGCGGTCGCACTCTTCAAAGTCACGGAGCGCCATGTAGGTGTGAGCCAATCCATAGTAAATCGGTGTCTTCTCCTCATCCTCCACACCTAATGAGTCGGCCATGAAGAGCGCCCTACGATAGGTTGATGCACTCTTGTCGAACTGCGACTTATGCTGATAGGCATCAGCCAGGTTGATGAGCACGTCGGTAACAGAGTGCTTCTGCTCACCTTGCAAGCAGTAGGCATAGGCTTGCTGAAAGCAGTAGATAGCTGAGTCGTCACTACCATAGAGCAGTTGGAAGTTGCCCTTCATATTAAGCA
Source organism: Bacteroides sp. (assembly GCA_051878775.1). GTDB lineage: Bacteria > Bacteroidota > Bacteroidia > Bacteroidales > Bacteroidaceae > Bacteroides. Next base: position 13,792 of record JBJEKT010000030.1, read on the forward strand.
CTTCGCTGGTGAGGTCAGCCAGACGGGGTGAAGGTTCAGAATTACCTACGAACTCCTCCAGGTGAGCCAGCATCTGCTTGGCACTATCCTGTTTATCGGCAGCCAGACAAGTCTTGAAGGCAATAGCCAGGTAATAATGTTTGGTGATGCTATCCTTTGATTGCTCCATACGGCGTAACGCCCGATAGCGCACACCCGTCGGATCGACTGAGATAGAATCACCCTGTGTACGATAGAAAGCGGCGAACGCCTTTCTCTCATTCACCTCCTCTGAAGTGGATGAAGAGTTGCAACTACCCCCAATAAACAGCATCAAAGAGAGCGCAAATCCATATATATAATAAGGTAAAGTCGTTTTCATATCCCGTGTAAATGCCATTAAGATATATTGCCTGCAAAAATACAAAAAAAATCTTGCCACAGCTATTCAGTCCAAGATGTTTTTAATAAAAAAAAGAATCCCACATGGAATAGCGTTTTCCTTGTGGGATTCTTCATTATAGATCGTGGTTTATCACAGCCACGGGTACTGAGGTATCACATCAATACTCCTGCCAGCTCTTAATCTGGATATCCTCCTGCTTCATCGCACAGAAGGCATTGATGAAGGCACTGGCCAGACGTGCGTTAGTAATCAACGGAATGTTATGGTCAATGGCACCACGACGAATACGATAACCGTTGGTCAGCTCACGCTTGGTATGATTCTTCGGGATGTTAACAATCAAATCAAACTTATGCTCGCTGATCATCTTCATCACGTTATTCTCCGCATCGGGACGTTCATCAGGCCAGAAGACGGGCACCGTGCTCACCCCGTGGGCATTGAGGAAGGCTGCTGTACCGGCCGTAGCATAAATCTTATAGCCCTGAGCAAAGAGTGCGCGGCTGGCATCCAGCAAATCCACTTTCGACTTCATGGCACCCGATGAGAACATCACTCCCTTCTCCTTTGAAGGAATCTTGAAGCCCGTGGCAATCATGGCGTTGAGCAATGCCTCGTCAAAATCGTCACCCATACAGCCTACCTCACCGGTAGAAGACATATCCACACCGAGCACAGGGTCAGCCTTATGCAGACGTGAGAAAGAGAACTGACTGGCCTTCACACCAATCCAATCGATGTCGAAAGCAGACTTATCAGGCTTGGTATAGGGGGCATCGAGCATGATGCGGGTGGCGGTCTCGATGAAGTTGCGCTTCAGCACCTTGCTCACGAAGGGGAAGCTGCGCGAAGCACGCAGGTTACACTCGATGACCTTCACCTCGTTGTTGCGGGCCAGGAACTGGATGTTGAAGGGGCCGGAGATGTTGAGCTCCTTGGCTATCTGACGGCTAATCTTCTTGATGCGACGGGCCGTAGCGAAGTATATTTTCTGTGCGGGGAAGACCATCGTAGCGTCACCAGAGTGTACGCCGGCAAACTCAATGTGCTCACTGATGGCATATTCCACCACCTCACCGTTCTGTGCCACAGCATCAAACTCAATCTCCTTGGTATTCTGCAGGAACTGCGATACCACTACGGGATACTCCTTCGACACCTCAGCAGCCATCTTGAGGAAGTTCTCAAGTTCCTCTTCATCATAGCAGACGTTCATGGCAGCACCACTCAGCACATACGACGGGCGCACCAATACAGGATAACCCACTTTAGCCACAAAGCCCTTCACATCGTCCAGGCTGGTCAACTCCTGCCAAGCCGGCTGGTCAATGCCCAGCTGATCGAGCATGGCTGAGAACTTGTTACGGTTCTCCGCACGGTCAATGCTGATGGGTGACGTGCCCAGGATGGGCACACTCTGACGGTGGAGCTTCATGGCCAGGTTATTGGGAATCTGTCCACCCACGCTCACAATCACACCACGGGGCTGCTCCAGGTCGATGACATCAAGTACACGCTCGAAGGAGAGTTCATCGAAGTAGAGGCGGTCACACATATCGTAGTCGGTGGATACGGTCTCGGGATTGTAGTTGATCATGATGCTCTTGTAACCCAGCTTGCGGGCTGTCTGGATAGCATTCACCGAGCACCAGTCGAACTCTACGCTCGAACCAATGCGGTAAGCACCCGAACCGAGTACCACAACCGACTTCTCATTCTTATAATAGTTCACGTCATACCCCTTGACCGCGTAGGTCAGATAGAGGTAGTTAGTCAATTCAGGATGTTCGCTGGCCACGGTGTTGATACGCTTCACAGCAGGCAGTACGCCCAGCTCCTTACGACGAGCACGTACAGCCAGGTTCTCTTTCTCCATGTTGCCCTTAGGCTTCAACACGAAGCGAGCAATCTGGAAGTCGCTGAATCCAAGTATCTTGGCCTCACGCATGGTTGCTTCATCAATCTCTTCCAGGCTGCTGAAAGCTATCAGCTTATGCTTGAAATCAACGATGTTCTTCAGTTTGCCGAGGAACCAGGGATCAATCTTGGTCAGCTCGTAGATGCGGTCGATGCTGATGCCCTGCTCCAGGGCCTGAGCAATGGCAAAGATGCGCAGGTCGGTGGGGTGAGCCAGTTCGTACTCTACATCCTCGAACTCCAGTCCTTCGTTGCCCACAAAGCCGTGCATGCCCTGGCCAATCATGCGGAGACCTTTCTGGATGATTTCCTCAAATGAACGACCAATGGACATCACCTCGCCTACCGACTTCATGCTTGAACCAATCTCGCGGCTCACGCCCACAAACTTTGTCAGGTCCCAGCGAGGGATTTTGCAAATCAGGTAATCCAGCTGCGGAGCCACATAGGCCGAGTTGGGCGTACCCATCTCGCCAATCTGGTCGAGCGTATAACCCAGGGCAATCTTCGCAGCGACGAAGGCCAGGGGATAACCCGTAGCTTTCGAAGCCAGAGCTGACGAACGTGACAGACGAGCATTCACCTCAATGACGCGGTAGTCGTTAGTCTCGGCATTGAAGGCATACTGGATATTGCACTCGCCCACGATATTGAGGTGACGGATGCACTTAATGGAGAGCTCCTGCAGCATCTTCACCTGCTCATCGCTGAGCGAACAGGTAGGAGCTACTACGATGCTCTCGCCCGTGTGGATGCCCAGCGGGTCGAAGTTCTCCATGCTGGCCACGGTGAAGCAGTGGTCGTTGGCATCGCGGATGAC
>JBJEKT010000031.1:0-16778 GCA_051878775.1 Bacteroides sp.
CGCAACAAGTGGACTGCACGCTCTGTCGAAGCAGGTACATTCGTGGAGAGCAACATGCTCTTCCCTATACCGCAAGCTGAACTGAACCAGAATACCGATATGCGGACAGAGAGTGGATCCATGGATCAGAATGAAGGCTATTAACCCATTGAAATTCAAATCACCATAGTAATTCATATCACCATGAATAGAACAATTTCCCTAACACTGCTCATGCTGGCTTGTACCGCATGCTTTGCCTCAAGTGAACCGCAGAGACAAGAGATACGCATCTCGACCGACAAAGTGGATTTGATACTGGAAGTAGCCCCTGACCAACGCCTCTATCAGCTCTACCTCGGCGAACGACTTTCCGACACATTCGACGTCAGGCTATTAAGCCGCCCGGAATACATCTCGGACAATGGAACACTGGAGAAACGTGCACGCGAGGTCTATTCGTGCTCGGGCAACGAAGATTACTTCGAGCCTGCACTGGGTATCGTACATGCTGACGGCAACCGTTCATCCTACCTGCTATTCCAGGGTATAGAGCAACGGGCCATGGAAGGAGGTGAAGAGACCGTAATCCGCCTGGCAGACAACCAATATCCCGTCAAGGTCGATTTGCACTACGTGACCTACCCCAAGGAAAACATCATCAAAACCTGGTCGGTCATCTCACACCAAGAGAAGAAGCCCATCCTTCTGACTAACCTCTATTCAACCATGCTCTATATGGAGGCTTCGAAATACTACCTGACGGAATTTTCGAGCGACTGGGCTGAAGAGGTGCGCGAACAGACACAGGAGCTGACTTTTGGCAAAAAGATAGTCGATACTAAGCTGGGATCGCGTGCCAATCTATTCTGTCAGCCTTTCTTCGAAATCGGTCTCAACCAGCCAGTACAAGAGCAGCAGGGAACCGTACTGATGGGAACCATAGCATGGACAGGCAACTGGCGCTATACCCTTGAGGTAGATAATAACCACTTACTGTGCGTCTTACCCGGTATCAACCCTACTGCTTCCGACTATACGCTGAAACCCCATACGGAGTTTGTTACGCCGGAATTTATCTTTTCCATCTCCTTCGCTGGTAGAAGTCAGGCTTCGCGCAACTTCCACGATTGGGCCCGGCAATATCAGGTAAAAGACGGTATGGGGCCGCGCATCACCCTGCTCAATAATTGGGAGAATACCTATTTCGATTTCGACGAAACCAAACTGGCAGAGTGCATGAAGGAGGCCCGCAAACTCGGAGTGGATCTATTCCTGCTCGATGATGGCTGGTTTGGCAATGGAGACAATGCACGCCAAGGAGACGATGCCGGATTGGGAGACTGGGAAGTAAACCGCCAGAAACTGCCTCACGGCATTCCAGGACTGGTGCAAACAGCCAAAGATACTGGTGTAAAATTTGGCATTTGGATTGAACCGGAGATGGTCAATCCACGTTCCGAACTGATGACCAAACACCCCGAATGGGTCATCAAGCAGCCCAATAGAGAGACCTATTATTATAGGAACCAGCTGGTGCTCGATATGGCCAACCCCGAAGTGCAGGATTATGTCTATCATGTGGTGGAACGTATCATGACTGAGAATCCTGAAGTGGCATTCTTCAAATGGGATTGCAACGCTCCCATCACCAACATCTATTCTCCCTACGAGAAGAGCCTGCAGGGGAACCTCTACATCGATCATGCCCGAGGAGTAATGCAAGTGATGAAGCGTGTGGCAACCCATTACCCTGACGTACCCATGATGCTATGCTCCGGAGGTGGTGGACGCTGCGACTACGGAGCGCTGAAGTACTTCACCGAGTTCTGGTGCTCTGACAATACCGACCCTGTGGAGCGCATCTTCATTCAATGGGGATTTTCTCAATTCTTCCCTGCAAAGGCCATGTGTGCCCATGTAACCTCTTGGAACAAAAACGCATCGGTCAAGTTCCGCACCGACGTAGCATCGATGTGTAAACTGGGGTTCGACATCGGACTGAAAGAACTGTCGGACGACGAACTGACCTATTGTAAGTCAGCCCTCGCCAATTGGAAACGGCTTAACCCTGCCATCCTGGATGGTGACCAATACCGGCTTGTCTCTCCCTACGAGACCAACCACATGGCTGTGAGCTACGTCTCGAAGAATCAATCGTTGGCTGTATTGTTTGCCTACGACCTCCATCCTCGCTTCAGTGAAACATTACACAAGGTCTGCCTACAAGGACTCAACCCCAAAGCCATGTACAAGATTGAAGAGGTGAATCTAATGCCTGGAACGAGCTCGGATTTGAAACTTAATGGACTGGTAGTCAGCGGAGAATACCTAATGAAGGTCGGACTCGATGCACTGACATGCCAATCGATGCAATCACGTGTCGTGACTTTGATCCAGCAATAATTTAATCCAACAATAAGGTACCTTCACCCACAGAGCAACCAAGGAAAGCAACGCTCTTTGCACCAAAGCCGTGCAATAGCGTTGCTTTTCTTTTGTATTTCATTGCTTGAGCTATCTGAGAAGAATAGAAGAGGATTTATGGTACTAAATAAAAAAATATCACTACTTTTGCCCACGGAAAAGATAATGAACCGCCAAAAAAGCAACCTAAAATCATGATAATCATACCTAATAAAGACCCTATGGGCACAGCCATTGCCGACTTCCATCGTCAGGGAAAGGCGGCACGCTTGCGCGTCTTCTCACCCGATTTCGACGAGGATGAGATTCCTGTAGCCACCCTCTTCCGCTCTTTTGACGAGATGCCTCCACTGGAACAGCAAGCATTGCAGATGGCCCACGGGCGCATTCTCGATGTAGGGGCCGGAGCTGGTTGCCACAGCCTCTGCCTGCAGGAGATGGAGAAGAACGTAACAGCCATCGACATCTCTCCCCTGTCCGTTGAGACGATGACCTCACGCGGTGTACACGATGCCCGCCTACAGGACTTCTGGTCGGTAGAGGAACGTTACGACACCATCCTGATGCTGATGAACGGCATCGGCATCGTAGGTAAGCTGAACGAGCTGCCCCGCTTCTTCGACCACCTGCAACAGTTGCTCTCTGACGGTGGCCAGTTGTTGCTGGATTCATCGGACATCTGCTATCTGTTTGAAGACGAAGAAGAGGGCATCATTGAGTTGCCTGGCGGAGCCTATTATGGCGAATTAGAGTACCAGATGCAATACAAAGCCATCAAAGGCGATGCATTCCCCTGGCTCTACATCGACTTCGAGACCCTGGCAGAAGCTGCCGATGCTCACGGCTTCACCGCAGAGATGATTCAAATGGGCAGCCACTACGACTACCTGGCGCGACTGGTTAAGAAGGCCAAATAGCATTGATTTTGATACATTTTCATCCATTATGATTGCGGGTTAAAGAAATATTCATAGATTTGCAGCAAATTTAATCGCAAGTTTCACCCTCTAAAGATTGAACCGTCATGATGAACAAGAAAAAAAACAATCAGATATGTTTTCTGAAGTACCTGCTCTTCATACCGCTGTGCGCCCTAACCATATTAACTACCCGTGCAAGCGAACGGGCTGCAAATAACTCCAACCAACACTCCCCTAAAGTGTGGCAGGACACCATACGCACGAACCCTGACAAACTCCAAAGCGATGAGAAGGTCTATAAACTGGTCGATAAGGCGCCACAGTTTCCTGGAGGAAACATGGAGATGATGACGTTCCTCAGTCAAAACATCAAGTATCCCGCTGAAGCCATTGCCCAAGGCATTCAGGGGCGTGTCTTGGTGCAGTTTGTGGTCAGCTGGGAGGGCAAGGTGAGAAACATCAAGGTGATAAGAGGCGTTGATCCGCTATTGAATAAGGAGGCGGTCCGTTTAGTGAGCATCATGCCGCAATGGATTCCCGGCCAGGTGAAGGGAGAGGCCGTAAGCTCTGAGTTCATGATACCTATCGAGTTCAGACTCCCTTAGTATCCCCAGCAGAGGTTATGTCCCTATGCTGCAAGTAGGGAGGAGATAATCTGCTTCGCTGTCTGCCCAGTAATACCTCGGAAAGAGATGGATCAATCGCTCTATAGCTACTCGCTCTGCATGGCTCTGCCGCTGATGCTCTTCTTCGGACTTCACATGCTCTTTGCACGTACCCCCGAGAAGAACATCTTTGGCAACTTCCTGCTGTCACGCCGACTGATGGGCACGGCCATGCTCATCCTGGCAGCCAACTACTCCGTGCATCTCTTCTTCGCCATCCGACTGAGGAACCTCAATACCACCATCGTGATGAACCTGGTGACCTACTTCGTCTGCTACTGGCTCTTCAGCTCGGCCATGATGACGCTGCTTGACAACCACTACATCACGCGGCAACGGCTGATACGGCACCTGGGGATGTGGCTCGGATTCAGCGCCTCGGCAGGGGTGCTGCTGATGGGCTTCACCGATGCCGGCGTACGCTCCTGGGGCACAGTAGCCCTAGCAATCTGGCTGGTGGCCTACGGGCTGTTCCTCTCCGTGCGTCTGCTATGCACCTATGCACGGTCGGTCAAGGTGCTGGAGGAGAACCACTCCGACGACATTGAGGCCTATATCCGCTGGCTCTCCATCTTCACCTACTGGGCCATCGGGTTCGGCGTGAGCTGCGGACTGCTCACCTTCCTGCCCGATAAGTACGTCTTCATCTGGATACTCTCGTCGATACCGTTCTATATCTACCTCTACTGCTGCTATCAGAACTACATGCTCTTCCACGAGACGGTGGAAAATGCCTTCCAGGAAGAGCATACGCTACAGACAGAGGGAGCGATGGCCAAAGCTGAAGCTGACAATCCGAAGGAGGCCGTCAGCAGCAACGGGGTACCTTCCTACCATCAGGAGATGGCCCGACGGCTGAAGGAGTGGACCGAAAGCGAAGGCTACCGAAAGCCTGGCATCACCCTCAACGACCTCTCGTTGCAGCTCTGCACTAACCGCACCTACCTGTCGGAATACATCAACAGCGTCTATCAAGTGAGTTTCCGCGACTGGATTACAGGACTGCGCATCGAATATGCCAAGCGCATCATGCAGCAGCAGCCGCAACTCAAGATACAGGATATATCTGAAAGCTCCGGCTTTCTGTCGCTGAGCCACTTCGTCCGCACCTTCAGCGAGAAAGAGGGCTGCTCGCCAGCTCGCTGGCGCAAGGGACAAACGCAGTGAACAACAGGCACAAACTATTTGCCCAAACGGCAAATTGACGAATAGTCAATCAACAGTTATTGCATATTCATCAAAAATAATGCCATCCTTTCAAAATCTGAGGGGATGGCTTTTCTGTTTTCAACTACAGTGAGCAGAATTTGCTATATTTGCATAATCATTGGTCTGTTAACCCACATTGGCCGACCAATCATGTTGCTCTACACGAACTAAATATATCGCATGATATGATAAACCTATTTATATAATAGAACTATGTTTATGTCTAAAATCAAATCGATGAATTTCGCGAAAGCCACGCGAATGTTGCTCACCTGTGGCGTGTTGTTCACCCTGTTGTTCACCCTGATGTTTGCTGCTTGCAGCGACGATGATGCACCGGCCCCTCAGCCGACCCCTACTGACAACGATGCTGCTTATATCGAGGACAAGGATAAGCTGGCCATGATCTACTCGCTCCGTGACCTGGAAGGTGACAAGGGACGCATCTACGAGATGACCTACACTACAGACTACAAGCTAGATGAAGCGCTGAATTTCCAGATTACGAGCACCAAGACCCTGCAGCAGTTTGTGTTCATGCACCTCTTCGACCGTCAGTCACCGAAGACCAAGAGCCTGAAGCTGACCTACGATGCCGGCTGTAGTGCCTTTGCCTGCCCTGACAAGAGCACAGGCAACTACCTGATGGGCCGCAACTTCGACTTCGGCCATTTCAGATCAGGCACGGATGAGCGCATCATGATACCTGCCATTGTGGTCCATACGGCTCCCAAGGGAGGCAAGAAGTCGGTATCCTTCGTCGATGGTCAGTTTGTGGGCTATGAGAGCGGATTCTACACCGCACCAAAAACCGACCTCTCGATGCTCGTGGCACTACCCTACCTGCTGCTCGACGGCATCAATGAGGACGGCTTTGCCATCAGCGTGCTGAAGCTCGACGGCAACCACACCTGGCAGAAGGACAACAACAAGAAGAACATCTTCACTACCGTGGCCATGCGTATGCTGCTCGACCGCGCCAGCACTGTGAAGCAAGCCACCGAGATGCTGAAGCAATATAACATGATCATGGACGAATTTGAGGCCAGCTACCACTTCATGATGGCCGATGCCACGGGTGACTATGCCATCGTGGAATATACCAACCCTGTCAACAGGGGGGATTCTTTCCCCAACAAGATGGAGGTACTGACCGGCCACGACACCCTGCGCTACGTCACCAACTTCTACGTATCGCCCACCATGAACGACAACAATGACGGCTACGTCAAGTCTCATCATGGCAAGGACCGCTATATGAAGATGAGGGAAGCGCTGCGTCAGCTGAACTACAATACCACCTTCGAGCAGGGCATGGATGTAATGAAGCTCGTGGCTCAGGGAGACCCCAAAGACACCGCCTCTACCGGCTTCACCCAGTGGTCAGAAATCTACAACCTCACCAAGAAGCGCGTCACCATGTCCATCCTCCGCGAGTGGGACAAGCGGTTTGAGTTTGGTATCGAACAGTAAGTGTTGTAACATGGCGTTTAACCTATCCCAAAAGATTGAAGAATGAACAAGCTGATATTCAGAGGCCTCATTGCACTTATGGTTTGGACGATGGCGAGTTGCTCGGATAATGACCTTAACTCCAATGCGCTCCCCGACGTAGGAGCGGACAAATACTATGGCGCCTGTGACCTGGTGACGCTGAAGGAGTCAATGAGTGGATTCCGTTATGCCGACTTCATCTGCGAGATAAGTGCGGAAAGCGGTGAGCTGATACGCCGCAAGGGCAGCCATGTGCGTATCGGTGGCCTCTCGGAATTGCGGTTTGACGTGGGCCTCTGCCCTGGCAACTACCGCTTGCGCTGCCTGCTGGCTCCCGAGGTGGACCCTCAGACGAAGGACACCACCTGGGTGGAGTATGGCCTGGGATGCCTCATTGAGTTGGGAACCAACGCCGACTCTACGGTAGTCAAGGACCCTTACGACGAGAAGATAGGCCTCTACGGAAAGGGCACGAAAGAGTGTCCCTACCAGATATCCTGCGGAGATAACCTCAAGTCCATACGCAAATTTACCAACACAAGCCAAACCAACAGAGAGCTGAAGGCAACGACCTATTTCCTCCAGACCAATGACATCGACATGGAGAGGGCATCGAGCAGCACTGACCGCAACATGGGATGGGTATCAATTGGCAACGCCAACACCTGCCCCTTCCGTGGCATATACGATGGCAACGGCTATACCATCAGCAACCTTAAGATAAAGCGCCCCACCTTCAGCGAGAATGCCTGTGTGGGCCTCTTCGGCTTTGCGGAGAGTGCCAACTTCAAGCACGTCACCATCAAGTCGGCAAAGGTCACTGGCAACACGGGCGTAGGAGCACTACTGGGCTGTGCAGTCACCGTGGGCGACTATCGTCCGAAGGTGTCGCTCAGCAGATGCGTTGTCGAGGAGAGCAAGATAGAATCTTCCACCGATGGCTTTGCTGCTGGAGGGCTGGTGGGCATGGTGGATTATGCCACAGACATCATGCTGGACAGCTGCTTCAATGTATCGACTGAGGTCACAGGTCACTACTGCGTCGGTGGACTCCTTGGAGCCGGAGGGAAATACTCCCGTACCATCGTGCGCCAATGCAGCAATCGGGGTGACGTGACGGCGCAATATACCGGTGCCGGTGGTATCGTGGGTGCAGTAGATTCGCTGATAGCAGTATCTTGCGTCAACTATGGTAAGATTAAAGGAGCACAGCAATACAGTCCACAGCAACCTGACGACGAAGGCTGTCTGGGCACGGGAGGCATTGCCGGTGGTTCAGGCACGGGATATGCTGTGGCCTGCGGCAATGAGGGCGAAGTAATTGGCCACACTGGCGTAGGAGGCATCATAGGCAGTTCACGCATCTTCAGCGACATCGGCTCCAACGGTAAATCGACCGTAGGTATGGCCTTCAGCGACATATCGGTGCAGGCATGTACCAACAAAGGACACATCAAGGGCTACACCTCGGTGGGTGGCCTGGTAGGCGAAGCGCAACTGGAGTGCCGCACGGTCTATAACGAAGGCCTGGTGGAAGCCTCCTATAAGAGTGGCCACCTAGGTGGTATAGCGGGCAATACCTCCATAGCCGTATTCTTCGATGTCCTCAACAACGGCCAGGTGAGCGGTACGGTGGGCAGTGCCGGTGGCTTGATAGGCAAGACCAACTGGGGTAACGTCTATGGCTGTCAGAACTTCGCCGAGGTAAGCAACGATGGCAAATACATCGGTGGTCTCATCGGCCTGGCAGGCAACTACACCCTGGTGGACTACTGCAACAACATGGGTCAGGTGAATGCTGACAATGCCAACTCGGCGGGAGGCATCATCGGCGAGATGGGCGATGCACGCAATTGGTCGGCCAACGACAAGGCCCTCTGCGTACTGGGTGCCGCTGACATCGCCCTGGGCTTTGCCTCACCGCTGATAAGCTGTGCCGGCGAAGTACTGGAAGGTGCGCAAGAGTTCAGCTACCTGGCCAAGTTCTTCCACGTGCTGCACATCAGCGAGACTATCATCGATGGCTCCTTGATAGCCTACGACATCGGCTTCACCTTGGGTTGGGACATCTTCAAGATGCTCACGGAGGAGGAAATCGAAGCCAGCAAAGCCGAGCTGCATCAGCTGGTAGAAACCAAAGAGAAGGCGGTGAAGGCCGAAATCAAGAACCGACGCGACAAGTATGCGTGGGAAGATGCTTTGACGAACCAGCTCAGCATCCAGCCCCTCAAGAGCTACTGGAGCAACTTCCAGGACATCAGCGATGCGCTCGATTCGAAAGAGGTGGTCAAGAACGTCAACTACCACATGAACGAAGTGCGCAACAACCGCCTGGGTGAGCTGAAGAACCGCGAGCGGAAGAAGCAGATTGAGCACAAGATAGTGACTGGTGTGTGCGTACTGGTGAGCAGCATCTCCATGATCATTGCGGCAGCAGGTGTCCTCCCCTCGGGGGGTGCCACAGCACCGCTGGTAGCCATCATCGGAGGTTCGTTCCCCAGCGTCATCGGAGGTGCCAACGCCATCATCGAGGGTGTGGAGAACTACCAGCAGAATGTGGTGGTGGTGAGTCAATGCCTCAATAAAGGCATGCTGAACACCAAGAACACCAAGAACGTGGGTGGACTGATAGGCTATTACCATCAGAACTGCGTCTTGAGCAACAGCATGAACGTTGGCCATCACTCCAGCAGCGGCGATAAGGGCGGCGGTATGATGGGCTATGCCAGCGCAGCGAGTGAGGTAACCAACTGCCTCAACGTGGGCAGCGGTTGGAACCAGAATGGAGTGGCCTCCGCAAACTCCAAGGCTCACTTCAACAACAACTTCTACTTCAACGGCAATCAGAACACCGATGAAGCAGACCCCGACGGAGCGTACGCTGATGCAGAGTTCGCCGATGGTGACGAAGACTCCGGTGCTGAAAACGGCGAGACAGAGACAGCCAAAGGCCTGAAGCTCTCGGAGCTCTGCGACTACAAGAAATACAGCAACTGGGAGATAGCCGAAAGTTCACAGCAACTCTGGTATGTGGAGCCCTGGAATACCTATTACCCAACACCCTATAAATCGGCAATGCAAAAAGAGTATAAAAAATAAGCAACATCATGAAAACCAACAGATTTTACCTATACTTCCTTCTGTTCGCCCTGGTGGCAGCTGCTACGGTAAGTAGCTGTAGCGATGACGACCTATGGCGAGCCAACGACAACGGTGCGCAACTCACCGAAGAGGGCGACTTCCGCCTGAGCACCTTCCCCCTGTACGAAGACCTGTGGGACATACCCTACTCGGTGCAGAGCTTCGACATCGTGCTACAGTCGCACACCGACGACAGCGAGCTGCGCTTTGAGGCTGAATGCGACCATCAATACGGCGGCATGAACTACATCACCATCCGGATACCCCGCGACCAACTCATCCCCGACAGCGACTACGACATGCAGGGCTACCTCAAGAATGGTGACATCCTCAACAAGTGCCTCACCGTGACCTTCCGCAACGAGATGCTCAGCGACATCATCCATACGGCCATCGCCTGTAACCTCAGTGGACGAGGCACCAAGGACGAGCCTTACCAGATCGGGTCAGCCAATGATTTCACGACCTTCCTAATCAGTCTGGCGGAGGATGATACAAAATGTAAAGGTATCTACTTCAAGCAGACAAAGCACATCAAACTCCCTGCAACGAGCACCGAACCCGTATCGCGTTTCTACAGGGGAGAAGCCTTTGCTGGCCACTACGATGGGGGTGGACATGAGGTTAACATCACCTTCACAGGCAAGGGTACGGATGCGGAGGACGACTATGCCGGTATGTTCACCCAACTGCTCGATGGGGCCACCATAGATAACCTCACGATATACGCCGCCATGAGCGGCCTACGCAGCAAGGGAGGGGCACTGGCTGGCTCGGCATCGGGCCATGTGACCATCAGCAACGTGAATCTCATAGGCTCCATCACGAACAGCAAGTCTGAAATCGGTGGCCTGATAGGGCTAGTGGAAAAGGGGACACTCCAGGTCACCAACGTGACTTTTGCCAATCCGAACTCTGAGACCGTAGAGGATGGATTCAAGCTATTAGGTACGCAAAAACTGGGAACCATCGTGGGCAATGCCATCAACTCCACCATCCATATCAATACGGTATCCAACGTCAATGAAAAGGGAGGCGAGGAGGATGATGATTATCAAGTCGTAGAAATCATAGGCAGCGGAAGCAAGGTAGGTGGCCTGATAGGCAATGCCGAAAACTGCACCTTCAATATCCAGAACATCGATATGGAATGGGGGGTGGTGAAATCTGCTGAGACGATCCAGATGATCTATGGCAAAAGTGGCGTAGGGGGACTGATTGGCGAAGCCTTGATCAATGGCACAAGCACCATAGCCAACTGCATGATTACCTATCCCGTGAGAGCCGAAGGAGACCATGTGGGTGGACTGATAGGCAAAGCGGTACTCAAGAAAGAACTCACCTGCCGCGCCAACCAACTCTCCGCCCCCATCATAGGAAGCGGCTATGTGGGAGGATTCTTTGGCCACATGACCAGCAACGGGAATCTGAAGCTGGATACCAATGGAAGCTTTGCAAGCTCCATTGAGCAAGTGAAGGGCTCCACCGCCTTAGTGAAAGGCAATACGTGCATAGGAGGCATGTTCGGATACCTCGAAGGCAATATCTCCGCCAAGGGCAGCAATGACCTGAACATCCCTGTCTCCGCCAGGAAGGAGAAGGCCGGTGGTGTAGCGGGCTATCTGAAGAACTGCCAACTGAATATCAACATGTTTCAACTTATCAACACCATGTCGGTGACTAGTCTCAAGTCAGCCGGTGGCATCGCGGGCTATGCGGAAGGATGCACCTTCACCGGAAGCGTCAAGTCATACGATCCTAAGGAAGGCATTCCTGCCAAATCCTCCTTCAGCAGTGACTTCTCCGGCATCGTGCAGGGTGACCCTAAGAGCGATGTGGGTGAGAACATGGGGGGTATAGCGGGCTATGCCAAAAATAGTTCGTTCGAGAACATCTGCTGCACCGGCACGGTGAAAGGCACCTCACGCATAGGGGGCATCGTGGGCTACCTCGACAACAGAGGTGGCGGCACGATGAAATATTGCATCAGCAACATGTCAAAAGGCATCAGGGGTGCAGGCAATGAAGTGGGAGGCATAGCAGGCCTGATAGAGACCTCCAACGCCTTCTACACCCACTTCATCAACTATACCACGGTGACAGGCAAGAACCATACAGGAGGCGTGATAGGTCACATCATGCCCCTGGGCAAGAACAACGCCTTTACCCTGGAGTATGGCATCAACACCGCCAACGTCACCGGCACCATCAACGTGGGCGGAGTCATTGCCTACCTCAACCACGATGGAGGCAACTTCAGCGGCAAGGCCATGCAGGTGAAGTACTGCGCCAACTACGGTGACATCACCAACAGCGGCGAGGGCAACATAGGAGGCATCATGGGCCATGGCAACCGCAAGCAGATGTACGTGATGTGGTGCGCCAACCACGGCACTATCTATGCCGAGGGTCCCTCCAAGGTAGGGGGCATCATCGGACGCATTGGCCACAACAGCAGCACCTTCCTGGTGAGTGAGAACATGGAGATGGCCTATTGCTGCAACCGAGGTACCATCAAGACCGATAACAAGAAGTCGCACATCGGCGGATTGGCTGGCTATCAGGAGGAGGGGTATAAGTCGGACGCCTTCCACTGGAGAACCCACGACTGCTACAACGCCGGCAAAGTAGCCTCACAGACCAACTCCGACACAGGCGGCGTACTGGGCTGCATCGACCACTTCGGCCACATCTCCCGCTGTATCAACATCGGCGAGGTGCCCTATGGCAACGGCGTGCTCGGTACACACCACGGCACGGAGTATAGCACCGGCGAACTCTACACCCTCAAGAACAAGGCCAAGAAAAGCTGGAAATGCACCGTATTCAGCGACAGCGACAAAAGGAATCCCTCGAAGTTCACGAACTTCGACTTTGACAACATCTGGGTGATTGCCAAGGACAACAATACGAACGGTGGCTATCCTTACCTCAAGAACTGCCCCTTCCAGTTCATCGTCTATACGGGGAAATAATCCTTGGCCTATTCAGAGTGGAAGAGGTATACAGTATCTTATGAAGATATACCATGTTGTGAGCTTATTGCCGTTGCTGGTAGGGCTGGTGCTCTCCTTTGGCAGTGTGGAGGCCGCAGCACAGGAGGTGAAGGGAGACTCTGCGGTACAGCTACTGCCCATGCAGAGCGGTGAAAGGCAGAAGCAAGCCAAACCAAGCAGTGAGCTGCAAGGCACCATAACCTCTACGGCCACGCCTTCTGAATTGCCCCTACCCGACCCTGCCTCGCCAGGGCGTGACAGCCTCATCACCCTCGATGTGCAACGGCTGCTCTACCCCCATCTCCTCGTCCTCCCCTTCAGCCTTAACCCTACCTTATTATATAAGGGTGATTTCCACACCTCGGGCTCCTTGTTCAGTTACCGCACGGGACAGATCTGTCTGGAGGGTGAACAGCGCTCGCTGCCAGGCATCGGACGCATCAACGAAGTCTCGGCCCTGTGGAGCCAGCAACTCACTGACCGCTTCTCGCTCCAGGCCGCCGTGGTGACCACGCAACTCAACATGGAGTTCTTCCACCGCCATGTGCTCCAGCTCCAGGCACAGATGAGCTACCGCCTCACTGAGCAGCTCACGCTCCATCTCTTCGGCAGCTACGACACAGGCAATCCCTATAACCCCTACGGACGGCAGTGGGGCGGTTCAATCGACTGGCGCATCAGCCCCCGCTTCGGCCTGGAGGGTGGCGTAAGGCGCAGCTATAATGCCGTCACAGGCCGCTGGGAGACCCTCCCCATCGTGGCCCCCTACTATAACGTCAACGGCAAGTTCCGGCTTCAGATTGACACAGGGCCGCTGATTCAGCAACTGATACGCGGTGCTGTATATGGCAACGAAGGACGAGGCAACCCCACCATCGCCCCTCCGAAGAACCACATCGACATCCGCTGAACAAACTTATACCCCCCCTGAATAGGCGCAATGGGATATAGTCAGTTGAAACGATTGTAACCGTTTTGTCAAACGATTGTCATACAGTTATTACTCCATAGGCATACCTTTGCCCCGAATAAAACGGAACGATTAAATTTAAAAACGTAATTACTGTATGAAAAAGTATCTTCTACTTGCCATCCTGGTACTGACGGCTCAGCTCGTTGCTGTGGCCCAACTCACAGACTACTCCATCTTCAAGAAACAATTCAATATCTTCATTGCCAACGACCTGGGTCGCAACGGTTACTACGACCAGAAGCCTATTGCCGAGCTGATGGGGCAGATGGCCGAGGCTGGTGCTGACCCAGAATTCGTGATTGCTACGGGCGATGTACACCACTTCAACGGCGTGGCCAGCGTCAACGACCCCCTCTGGCAGACCAACTACGAGCTGATATACAGTCACCCCGAGCTGATGATTGACTGGCATCCCCTGCTGGGCAACCACGAATACCGGGGTAATACTCAAGCCGTGCTTGACTACAGTCACCTCTCGCGCCGCTGGCAGATGCCAGCGCGCTACTACACCAGGCGCTACGAGCACAAGGGCATGACGATGCGCATCCTCTGGATTGATACCACACCCCTCATCAGCAAGTACCGCGATGACAAGGAGACCTATCCCGACGCCTCTCTGCAAGACGATGAGGCCCAGCTGGCCTGGATAGACAGTGTGCTGAACGCCGCCACGGAGCAGTGGGTCGTCGTCTGTGGCCATCACCCCATCCATGCCGAGACTTCCAAGGAGGTGAGCGAGCGCGAGGAGCTGCAGCAGCGGCTTGACCCCATCCTGCGCAAGCACCACGTGGACATCTACCTCTGCGGTCACATCCACAACTTCCAGCACCTGCGCATCAAGGGGAGTGACATCGACTATGTAGTGAACTCTGCCGGTGCCCTGAGCCGCCAGGTGAACGCCATCGAAGGCACCCTGTTCTGCAGCCCTGAGCCTGGCTTCAGCATCCTCTCGGCCAGCAAGGAGCTACTCACCCTGCGCATGATTGACAAGAAGGGCAACATCCTCTATGAACTGAAGCGCACCAGATAGCACCGAGGACAGTGCAACAGGTTTGTAACTGGAGTGACACCTCATCTTCAAACCAGCGCAAAATCCCTGTAATCTCAACCCCCTACTTTTGCAGCGATAATAGAAACCAAAAGTAGAACTACGTATGAACAAACTACAACAAGCAGCCTTCTGCGGGCTGCTGCTAATGGCCTTGGGTACTACCAACACTACCCTGCAGGCCGACGAACGAGAAAAAGTAACTGAAAATGCTCCCCGCCAAGGCGTACTCCGCGGACGCATCATCGACAAGGAGAATCAGACACTGCCCGGCGCCTCCATCTTCATCGAGAAGCTGCAGATGGGTGTGACGAGCGACGTCAACGGATTCTTCACCCTCAGCAACATCGAGCCGGGTACCTATACGGTGAAGGTGTCGTATGTGGGTTATTCGCCCGTCGAAATGAAGCTTACCATCCCGACAGGAAAGACCTTGGAACACGACTTTGTACTCAACGAAGGGGTAGAGCTGCAGGAGGTAGTAGTGGGCGGTGCCTTCCAAGGGCAACGCCGAGCCCTTTCACAGCAGCGCTCCATGCTGGGTATGGGGCATGTAGTCAGTGCCGACCAGGTGGGCAAGTTCCCCGACTCGAACATCGGGGATGCCCTGAAGCGCATCCCCGGCATCAACGTGCAGTATGACCAGGGTGAGGCCCGCTTCGGACAGGTGCGCGGTACCTCAGCCGACCTCAGCTCAGTGACGGTCAACGGCAACCGCATCCCCTCAGCCGAGGGCGATACCCGCAATGTGCAGCTCGACCTCATCCCTGCCGACATGATTCAGACGGTGGAGGTGAACAAGGTGGTGACTCCCGATATGGATGCGGATGCCATAGGCGGTAGCATCAACCTGGTGACGAAGAATTCACCCTACAAGCGCTTCATCACCGCCACGGCTGGCACAGGCTACAACTGGGTGAGCGACAAGGCGCAGCTCAACCTGGGCTTCACCTACGGGCAGCGCTTCTTTGGCGACCGACTGGGCGTAATGCTTTCGGCCTCATACCAGAACGCACCAAGCGGCTCGGACAACGTGGAGTTTGTCTGGGACAAGGACATCCATACGGGTGAGCTGACCCTGACCGACTACCAAATCCGCCAATACTACGTGACCCGCGAACGGCAGAGCTATTCCGCAGCCCTCGACTGGGTCATCAACGCCAACCATAAGTTCACCTTCAAGGGCATCTTCAACAACCGCAACGACTGGGAGAATCGCTACCGACTCACGCTGAAGGACCTCAACCTGGAGGATGGCGACTGCGTAATCAACCATAAAGCTACCGTGCGCATTCAGACCAAAGGGGGCACCCCGGAGAACCGCAACGCCCGCCTGGAACGGCAACGCACCATGGACTTCACCCTGGGTGGTGAGCACCTCTTCGGCCGACTCAGCGCAGACTGGAGCTTCAACTATGCCCGTGCCTCGGAGGAGCGACCCAACGAACGCTACATCGACTACCAGCTCAAGAAGCAGAAGTTCAATCTCGACCTGAGCCGCGAACGCTGGCCCTTGGCCGCCCCGCAAGAGGGCTCGAAGATGCTCCTCGACGAGGAGTTCTCGCTCAAGGAGGTGACCGAGCAGCAACAAGATATCAAGGAGGAGGACCTGAAGTTCAAACTCGACTTCAAGCTACCCCTTACCAAGGGTTCGTGGGGCAACAGCCTCCGCTTTGGCGGTAAGCTGGTGCGCAAGAGCAAAGACAAAGAGATAGACTTCTACGAATATACACCCCTCGACAAGGAGGGATTCAACCAGCAGAGTATCGCCTCGGCCCTCTATCAGAACCGCGACGGCTTCATGCCCGACAACAACTACCAGCCTGGACGATTCGTCAGCAAGGAGTACCTCGGAGCACTCGACCTCAACAACCCCTCGCTCTTCGAGAAGGAGCAGGTGGCCGAGGAGCTGGCCACCAACTTCAA
>JBJEKT010000032.1:0-3829 GCA_051878775.1 Bacteroides sp.
TAGCGGTCCACCCTCCGGCTTGGGCGAGCAACCCTCATAACGCCGGTTTACATGACCTTACAACTCCCAAGACGCACGGCCTCTGTGTCGCCACAGAGCCGGTGGGCTCTTACCCCACCTTCTCACCCTTACCTCGGCGCGGGGCCGGGGCGGTTATTTTCTTCTGCGTTACTTTGCCCTCGCGGACAACTTTCTGTTAGGAAGTGAGATGCTCTGCGTTGCCCGGACTTTCCTCATACATCGCAAGGATGCAAGCGACAGACCGGCCCACTGCACTCTTCTCGGGCGGCAAAGATACAACATTTTTTTATTTCTTTCGGGAAAAGCGTAAAGAAATACCGAAACCGCCAATCGTCTGACGCTATTTCTTGAGTTTTTCTTCTGATTGGATACATGTGATTCAGCACCGGGGATTCCCCTTCGACTCCGACTGGGAGAAGTATTCGCTCCCCCTCGGCAACGGCTACATGGGGGTCAATCTCTTTGGACGTACGGATACGGAGCGCATTCAGCTCAGCGAAAAGACGCTCGGCGTGAAGGGACCCTACGGCATCGGTGGCATCACCAACTTTGTCGAAATCTACCTCGACATACAGCATGAGGAGCCGGAAGCCTACCGCAGGGAGCAGCGCTACGGTGAGATAGGTGACCCACGTCACCGTCACATCTCCCATCCCTGTGCCCTCTACCCGGGTACGCTCATTTTACACCACGAAAACCATTAAAACCAGTGTAAAGTATGTCGAAAACAACAGAAATCTTAAGCGAAAAGTGCCGCACGTTTATTGCGGGAATGCAGCAACATCTCACCGAAGCCCGGTCGCTGGGTATTCAGCCAGAGCATCTCCAGCAGTTGGATAAGGAGTTGCAGGAGCTGGATGTCATCAGCCGTGCCACCGAGGCCTTGCGTGAGGAGCTCCATGTCAAGGTGGGCGAACTCAATCAGAAGATGGATGGTATCAAGAGTTCCTTCCAGGAGATGAAGTCGCGTGTCAAGAGCAGCTATCCGCATGAGCAGTGGCTGCGTTACGGTGTCACCGACAAGCGGTAACCATCCATCCCATCCCAAAACATCATCGGGTGGGGGAGCAGACTCAAGAAGAGCCAGCTCCCTCACCCGATGTCTTTTCTTATAGGCTAGGCCATCAGTACATGTAGAATGGTGATGGCTTCACGCTTTGGCAATTGGTCATCTGCAGCAAGCTGCTTGCTACGCCCAGTTCCGTAACACTTCTTGTCCATACAGGCGGTACATAGGCACCACGGTCTGCTTTGAGGTAGGGCTTGGCGGCACCTGCATTCATCAGACGGAAGTCGATGGTAGAGCACACCAAACGCGTGTTGGGGATGTCAAGTACGCCATCTACTGACTCGATACCCCAGGGATTGCGCATACTGAAGAGGTAACCTTCGTCGGCATGGTTGGTCTTCATGATGGTGAAGGCGTGGGCCGTCACGGTGTAGAGCGAGCCGCACTTCAGATTAGGCGTGGTAAATCCACCTACACCTATCATGCCCTCGTCCACCGACCAGTCGGCAAGCATTTTCAGCTCACTGTTCCACAGCTGGTTGGGGTAGTAGCCAAAGCTTCCTCCGTCACCTGTCAGGACAGGAGCTACATTCTGTGATCCGATACCCCATAGGCTGTCCACCTTGTAGAGAGTGTGGTATTTCATCACCGCTTTTTCGAGTACCGTTGACCAGGTGGGTACATTGTTCTTTCCCGTAACCTGTGCCAGCGTACCGTTGCCGTCGCAGAGGAAGGTGGACTTTACACAGACCTCCACAGGTTTTCCAGCCGGGTCAAAGAGTCGTACGGTATAGGTGCCGTTACCGTTATCCTTGATGATTTCCTTGATGTAATCGGGGTAGAGGTAAGCCATCGAAGCCATGACGGCGCAGAAGGAGCAGTCGCCTATGGCGTGCTGATTGACATCGGCAGGCTCGGGTGAACCGAAGGGGTAGAGCTTGACTGTGGCCGAACGCCATTGTGTCAGCGTAGGCGCATTGATATTCTCGTTGGCATAGAGGTAGTCCGGTTCGTTCTCTGGGTCGAGCAGCCAGGCTTTGTCGGCTTCGGTAGTCTGGTGAGCCCCTTCGAAGTGCTGTCCCATCGGGGTGATGTAGGAATCGGTGATGCCCGTACGGATAGCCAGGATATCGTCGATGTGGTTCATCTCCTCGTGAGCCGGGTCAGGTATCTCGCTGTCGTCGATTACGATGTCGGGGAGGTCGGAGAGTTGCGAGGCGTCTGCTGCCTCTGCTGTGGTAAACCAGTAACGTATGGGACCTGTGGCACCTCTCTCCTGGATGACGAGCATGTCCTTTGCATAAAGGCGGATATAGAAGCGATTCTCGGACCCCGACCGGCTGAGTACGAACGATTTGTAGTCATCGGCATACTTCAGCTGATAATCGCCATTGCCGTTCTCATCCTGTTGTCCTGCCCATGTCAGCACATCGTCACCAAAGGTAATGGTCTCGTTTCCATTGAAGTGGATATTCATTGAGCCGTAAATCCACCAGCCCAGGTACCACTTGCCTGTCACCGTCTTGGATACCGGTTTCTGCTTGATGATTACGCTTTCCGAGATGCCCATCTCTTGGTTGGTGAATACAATTTCCGCTTCGCGGGTTTCGTCGCTGCGGTTTTCACTGACGTTGAAGTAGTGGGTATAACTGGACAAAGCGCGTGTATTGTTTATGCTGATCCAATCGGCATCGGGCATGATCATCTGGTAAGCGATGTTGCTCTTTAGCTCCACCTTGATGGTTTCGCCAAACTCGTTGGCTTCGATGACGTCCTGTGAGAGTACGAGGGTGGGGTCGCTACCCTGCTGGTAGATGCTGATTTCCTCCGACTTGTCATCGCTGAAGATGGTCACCTTACCTTCGCGTTTCTCAATGTCGCTGTTCTCCACCACTTTCAGTACTACTTTATAGGTGGTCAGAGCCTTGGTTTGCAGAAGAGTGACCCACTTCTTACAGGCATCGTCCACCTTCACCTGGTAGGCGATGTTGGCTTCCACTTCGATGGTGGATTCGCAACCTTGAGCTGGAGCTTCTATCTTGTTAGAGCTTACGGTCAAGGCATCCAGTTGCTTCTGCGTGATGGTGAGTTGCTTGCTCACCTTGCCGGCATTGATGGTGATGGCGCCGTTGCGCTGGTCAAAAGTGGTGTTGGCGGCTACCTGGGCCTTGATGGTGGCACTTCCGGCCACGCCGCTCGATGTGTCGAGGGTAATCCATCCCACATTGCTCGATGCCGTCCAGGGGGCAGACGAGGTGAAGGAGATGGCTACTTCACTGGTTTCACTGCTCACAGTGGGGTCTGTAGTCGAAATGTTAATTTGAGCAGCAGGTTCCTCTTTAGGTACTTCTGTGGGGTCGTCGCTGGAGCAAGAAGTGAAGCTCGTCCCTAATGAAAGGAAAAGGAATAACAGCAACGTAGCGTAAACTAAATGGTCTTTTTTCATGAGTAGATTGTGTTTTTAAAGTTTTTTTTATCATTAATAGCCAACTCTATGGCTACAAACCTACAATAATAATCTGAGAAATCCAACTCTTTCCACGACAAATGATGGAATAGATGGAAACGGTTTGTCCCGTTTTTGTCCCGGTAGCTATACAAGAATTGCCGTTAAAGACTGAATAACAAATCTTTAACGGCAACTCGTCGGAATGAGGCGACTCGAACGCCCGACCCCTACGTCCCGAACGTAGTGCGCTACCAACTGCGCTACATTCCGATGGCCTTGCGGCTCACTTTGTCATGTGGTGTCACCAGGAATCGAACCGGGGACACAAGGATTTTCAGTCCTTTGCTCTA
>JBJEKT010000033.1:0-16629 GCA_051878775.1 Bacteroides sp.
GTCTGGTCACCCGTAGCCGTCTGACGGAATACATTCTGCGGAATGGGGCTCAGGTAGTGAGCAGGCGTGAACTTGTAACCGTCGAAGACGTTGTTGTTCTTGCTCGTTACCTGATAGGGGCGGATATAGTCGCCACTAATGGCTTTATCGGATACGTTACCCGTACCACCTTCTACATCCACCTTCACGAGATTCTCGCCCGTGGCACTCAGCATGGTGTTCTCGTAGATGGAACCCCAGAAGCGCACACCCTCAATCTGGTAACCATTGATCTGGTCACAGGCTCTCCAGCGCTTCAGGTCGTCCCAACGCATGCCTTCGCCGATGAACTCGTTGCGGCGCTCACGACGGATGTTGTAGAGCGTAGCGTCAACCAGCTGGCCCTTTGAGTAGGCACCGAAGTCCCACTTGGCCTCTTCGTTCATATCGGTAGCGGCAATCGTCTTGCTGTAGTCGGGATCCACCTTGGCGCGTGTACGGAGCGCACGCCAGTAGCTATCGGCCGTAGCGTCGATGCTTCCGTTCTTCTCGTAGCAGGCCTCCATGTAGTTCAGCAAAGCCTCCGTACCACGGAATACGATGCTACCCGTGATACCCTTCTGGTGAGATACCTCCATGTTGGGGTCGTAATACTTACCCTTCTTGAGGGCAAAGCCCGTCACAATCTTCGTCTCCGAAGCGCCACGTACCATCCAGGTGGGGTCGAAGTAAGACTCTTCGCCTGCAAAAGTATAGAAGTCCACGTCGCCATCCTTCTTGGTGAACTGCTGGATGCGCGAGTCGCGGTCCTGCAGGGTAGCCTTCACGCCATCCTTCTCCCATTCGGGATCGTAGCCGGAGCCGGCTGCATAAATAGGCAGACCGTTACGCATCAGGAAGGAGTTGACCAAGCCACGGGTCCATCCTGAACCGCCACCGTTGCGGATGAGCTGCATCTGGATGTTGTGAGTCACACCCTGTTCTTCATTATAGGCACGCCACATCAGCACCTCGTCGTACTTCTCCATATCGGGATCACAGAACATGGCATAGTAGGGGTTGAGCACGTTCAGGTTGACATCAAATCCCTCCTTGGTGTCGGTATTCTCGGTCAGGTTGTTGACCAGCTTATCGCCGATAACCTTGGCAGAGGTCATACATTCCGTCAAGAAGTAGTTGATTTCGGTATCAATGTTGAAGCCATCCAGGTCGGCGCTATTGCCGGGCCATCCGGGACCGCCGGGTACGAAGGCCGTACCCTTGTGGTTCTTCAGCCAGGTACCCTCAAACAGGGCCACACGCGAGCGGAACAGGTAGGCTGCATCGCGGCTGATGCGGTTCTTTCCGCCCGGAGGGGTCTCCATCAGGTATTCCAGGGCCTTGTCTATCTGGCCGAGGATAAAGCGGGCCACCTTGTGGCGGGGTTCACGCTTGGATGCAGCAGTCAAAATCTCCTGGTCGTCGGGCAGGGCCACCTCGAAGATGGGGCAGTCGCCGATGGTCACCAGTTTGTTGTAGTAATCGTAGGCACGAATCAGGTAGGCTTCGCCAATGTAGTGACGGATGTTGGCCTCGTTACCTGTAATGGCTTTGCTCTCATACTTGGGCAGCACCTGGTCGAAGAAATAGTTGATCTGACGGATGCGGGTAAAGTTCCAGGCATCAGTCCATGAGTCATTGTTTACATTCTGCGGTACCTGCCATACGCCGGGTTGCCAGAAGCTGGAAGCACTCATAGCAGCCTGGTTGTCGGTACCATTGTCGTTGCCAAACACGCTGATGCCGTAACTGCCGGGGCCGATACTGGTAAAGGTGTATTGATTGATTACATAGGCGTTCAAGTCGGCCTCGGAGGTAAAGTATGAGCCGGGTGTGATGTCCGACTGCGGCACTCTGTCAAGGAAGTCGTTACATGCGGTCATACCCACCACAGCAACGCCCATGGCCATATATTGGAAAATTTTATTCTTCATAATCGTAGAATAGTAATTTAAGGTGATTAAACATTATAATGTAACACTTACACCAAACGAGATGTTCTTGGTCAACGGATAGGTCTTACCGAGACCCCAG
This sequence comes from Bacteroides sp., assembly GCA_051878775.1. GTDB lineage: Bacteria > Bacteroidota > Bacteroidia > Bacteroidales > Bacteroidaceae > Bacteroides. The sequence goes on from JBJEKT010000033.1 coordinate 2,053, forward strand.
CTGTCGGAAGCGTCGATGATTTCAGGATCGCCCAGACCGGTGAAGCTGGTAATGGTGAAGAGGTTCTCAGCCGAGAAGAAGAGACGGAGGTTCTCCACATAGAACTTCTGCGTGATGTTGCGCGGCAGCGTGTAACCCAGAGTTACGTTCTTCAGACGGCAGTAGGCTGCACTCTGCAGGTAGCGGGTCTGCACGTTGTTGTTACGCCAGCCGTTCCAGTTGGCACGAGGATAGTAGCTGTTCAGGTTCAGACCAAGCGGGCTGTTGGGATCGTCGCGGAAGTAGTCGAGGTGGTCTTCGAATCCGCAAGCTTGCCACTTGCCGATACCACCAGCACCCCAGAACACGGCATCGCCCGTGCCGGGAGCGTAGTCACGCTTCATGGTTCCCTGGAAGAAGATCTTCAGGTCGAAGCCCTTCCAGGCACCGGTCAGGTTCAGACCGAAGTTATAGCGCGGCGTGCTGTTACCGATGATGCGGCGGTCGCCCGGTTTGTCAGCTGTGTTCTCGCCGGTGTTCACCCTGCCGTCGCCATCCAGGTCGGCGTACATGATGTCGCCGGCACCCCAGTTGCTACCCAAAGCACTCTGGTCGGCCTTGGCCAGGTGCTGGTCCATCTCCTCCTGCGTCTTGGCAATACCTACGGTCGTGAATCCCCAGATGTCGCCCATGTAAGCACCTTCGTAGTAGCTACCCAGCTTGCGCGAGGGGTTGGGGTACTTGTTGATCTTCACGCGGCTGTCGGTCAGGGTGAAGGTTACGCCATAATCAAAGTCACGAATCTTGTCGCGCCAACTTACCATCAGGTCAAAACCCTTCGAAGTCATATCCAGGTTGTTCACCTTCGGGGCTGCGGTACCCAGTACGGCAGGAAGCTCGGGAGCAGGACCTACCATATCCACCGTCTTGCGGCTGAAGATTTCGAACGTACCGGTCAGGCGATTGTTGAAGGCACCCCAATCAAGACCAATGTTCAGGGTCTGCGTCTTTTCCCAGGTCAGCGACGAGGAGACGAGAGCCGGCATGCTGGCAATATTGGGCTTCTTGCCGTTAATCAGCCACGAGCCACCCATGTTCTTGTAGCCGATGGTGGGATAGAAGGGATACCAGCTGGTGGTGTTCTGGTTACCCAGTTCACCCCAAGAGGCACGGAGCTTCAAGGTATTGACATACTGTTCCAGCGATTTCCAGAAGTTCTCGCGGGCGATGTTCCAACCAAGGGAGAATGAGGGTGACCAGTGCCAGCGTTGGTCTCTGAGGAAGCGCGAGGTACCGTCGTAGCGCAGGTTACCTTCGAAGAGGTACTTGCCCTGGTAGTCGTAGTTGATACGGCCAAACAGACCCATGGTGGACCAACTGTCGTACTTACCACCCACCTTGGGGTTCTTCGACGTGGTGTTGAGCGTAGGCAGACCGGCTGCAATGGTGTATTGCTCGCCCGAAATCCAACGTTGGTTCAGCAGCTCGCTCTGGTAACCGGCCATCACCTTGAAGTTGTGCTCCTCTTTCAGGTCGAAGCTATACTCCGCATAGATATTGGGGTTGAAGTAGTTGCTCTTGTAGGCATACTCATAGACCGCATCGTTCGGGTTATTGAACGTGAAGGGGTTGTTCTTCGCATCATAACCATAGGTGGTGAGCCAATCCTTATGCTCCATGTTGTTGGTGACGCGGTAGTTCATCTCAGCATTCACCACGAGTCCTTTGAGCGGAGTGAGGCGGAGAGAGAACTGGTGAGCCTGGATATCCTTCTGCGTCTTGTAGCTACCACCATTGAGCAGGTCGCCCGGGTTGGAGCCAGTCACTACGAAGTTACCATTGGGGTCATAGACGGGGATGATGGGCCAGTAGCGGCACATGTTGTGGTAGTAGAGGCCGTCCATCATGACCGGTGCATTGTAGTCGGTACGTGAGAAGCGGGTGTTGTAGGTAAACTTGGCCCAAGGAGCCACCTGCGCGTCAATCTTACCGGTGATGGTGTAGCGTTCCTGCTTATCCTCACCATATTTCAGCAGACCTTCGCGGCCCAGGAAGTTGGCCGAGAAGTAGTACTGCAGCTTCTCGTTACCACCCGTGGCGCTCACCGTATGCTCCTGCGAGAAGCCTGTGCCGAACGATGACTTCAGCCAGTCACGGTTGGCGATAGGCAGCAGGTCGTTATTATCCCAGATTTCCCAGCGGCCCTGGCTGTTCTCAAACATGGTCTGCATCGTGGGATCCTGCTGGGCAGCCTTAATCTGAGCCAACTTGTTTTCAGTAAACCAGATACCCGAACCGGCATTCACGCTGGCATCGTTCATGTAGAGCGCCCAGGTGTAGGAATCCAGCTGCTTGGGCATGTTCTGCGGCGAGCTGAAACGGAAGTTGTTGTTGTAGTTGACGATGGTCTTTCCGGCCTTACCACTCTTGGTCGTTACCAGAATCACACCACCGGCAGCACGCGAACCGTAGATAGAGGCCGAAGCGGCATCCTTCAGCACGGAGATGTTGTCGATGTCCTGCGGGTTGACGGCGTTCAGGTCACCCTCCATACCATCAATCAGCACCAGGGGCGACATGTCAGAGCCATCGCCGATGGTTCCGCGACCACGGATGTTGAATTTGGTCGTTGAGTTCAGGGCACCACCACCCGAACCAATCGAGAAGTTCATACCGGGTACCATACCCTGCATGGCATCCACTACGGAGTTTACGGGACGGGATGCGATCACGTCGTTGTCCAGCGTGGCAACGGCGCCGGTCAGGTTGGCCTTCTTCTGCGTACCGAAGCCCACTACGACCACCTCGCTCAGCATCTGGGTGTCTTCCTGAAGGGTGATTTTTACAGGACCACCTTTCCAAACGACCTCCTCAGTCTTGTAACCCACGAACGAAACTTGGAGCACATCGCCCGACTTCACGCCGTCGATAGAGAAATTACCATCGATGTCGGTTATACCACCGATGGTGCCTCCTTTTACCATAACTGCGGCTCCGATGACTGGCTCACCCAGTGCGTCGATAACCACACCTGTGCATTTGTTGACTTGCTGTACAACATGTGTACTGCCAAAAACAGGGGTTGCCAGCGGGAGTCCTACCGGAGCAGAACATACCATAAGCAGCCCAAGTCGAATGAAATAACTACTTGTCTTCATAGCGCTAAAATTAATAACAAAGTTAAAAAATTAAATGCGTTTCTCTATTTGGCTGCAAAAGTAAATAATATTAAGTATCTGTCACAAATTGTTTTCTTAAATTTGTTTAATCAAAAAAAGATTTTCCCCAAGAATAAACCGGAAAGAAAAAAAAATTTATCGTACCAATAGACATACAGAAATGATATTTAATCAAATCGGCATGAACCCAAACAGCTGCAAGACAAAAAAGGGATGAGGTAGCACGACGGTGCCCTCATCCCTTTATTCAACACTACTTTATCCTTTCAACAATCTTGGTATGCAACTAGTTAACTTTATAGAGAGTCATTGAGGTCGGGTAACCATATATCCAACCATAATAATTGGTATAGGCATCAATCGGCGTAAGGCGTACGTAGCGTACGGGAGTAGGCTCGTTGATCAGGATGTTCTGCGTAGCTGACTTCTGAAGCGTGCAGTCGCCTCCTTCATAGTTCTCACCGTCTCTACTCGTCTCTATCTTCATGCTCTTGAAGCCGTAGGAAGATCCATAGGAAGAGTAGATGGAGACGCACGACAGGGGCTGCTCTTCGCCAAGGTCAACCACCATCGGCGAACCTACATACCAGCAATCCACCTCATAGCCTTCGAAGAGCCAACTCCACCACAGGTCGCCATAATCATCATAATAGATACTCTCAGCACCATCCACGGTTACTGTCCAGTTGTCACCCATAGTGAGCGGCGTGCCAGTAACGTTGCTTGAATAGCTTGCAAAGGGCTGCTCCACACAATCCAGCGTCACGTAGTAAAGGTTGGACTCGCTGTTGACCGCAGCTCCCTCACCATCGACAGACTCGATGGTAATAGGAATCAGATAGCTCTTCTCCTCACGGGGAAGTGAAGCCAGACCATCAGAAAATTCCAGGGCCACGACACGGTCGGGCTGCGAGGTACCCGGAGCAATCCAATAGGTGGCAGGCGACAACTTCACATCGATAGGCAGCGGTGCATAATCCATGCCGTAGGTGGCATTGATGATATCTACCTTACTATTATCTATAGCCAGCTTCACGGTAATCTTGGCATCAGCGGCCCACTCCGTAATCAAGGAGTTAGGGAGCTCGATACGCTCCAGGTCGGTCGTAAAGCCAGATGACTTGAATAGCAACGTCTGGTGATAGGTTTCACCCGTGAGACCTACGTGGTTTTCGCGATAGAGAGAGGTGAAGGTTAGAAAAATGTGGCCCGTAGTTTGGCTGACAGTCACTCCAGAACCCTCCACGGAGGTGATAGCGATGGGAAGGATGTAGTGCTCTGTGCCGTTACGGAACTCGCTCAAGTCGGTATAGGATACACGGAGCGACTGCTCGGAAGTATAGGCTCCAGCCTTGATGACGAGCGTGCTGTTGACCAGTTTGGCTGCCTGCAGCAGGGTGTAGTTGGTGCCATGGGCAGCGTTGTAGCTCTCCACAAGCGAGGGATCAATCGCCAGCTGCACAGTCAGGTCGGCCGGAGCCGGCTTGGTGCAACGCACAGGGTTGACCACACACTCCTCCTCGATAGAGGTAATGAAGGTGCCATTGGCTTTATACTCCAGGTTGTTGTCACTCGGGTTGGGCGAGTAGATATAGACGTAGTTGAGATCATAGGGATCTACCGCTTCGTCGTCGCTGCAAGCCGTCAGCAGGGGAAGGGCTACGGCCAGCGAGATGCCCATCAGGCTATATTTTAACGATTTAAGCATCATGTAATTCATCTTTAAAGGTTATTGTGCAAATGTATAGGTATCCCAGGTGGGCACGAGGCTGGGGTCGCCGTAGCCTCCCAGACTGCCGATGGTGCAGTCGTGACCGTTGCCGCTCACGTCATGCAGCACGGGGTTGCTGCCGTCGGCTGTCGGTCCTTCGCTCATGGGCAGATAGAAGATGAGCTCGGGGTGGCTGTATTCCACCTCACTGTACATGCCCTTCTTAATCTGGTTGGAGGTACGGGTCGATTTCCAGGCACGAACCTGGCACATCTCGATATAATCTCTCCAGTAGGTTGACTCGGAACAGAGCAGCTGGAAGCAATCCAGGCGGAGCGCCTTGCCCTTCTCGGTGGAGAGAGAGGCCACCTGAACCCCATTCTTGTAGAGGAGTGAGGTACCGGTGCTAGCATCATAGGTATAGGCAAAGTGATACCACTTGCCAGCCTCCAGACCGTTGCCCGTAGAGGGGTCGCCAGTATCAAACTGTGATCCCATGGCCTTAACCTGAAGGAAGTTATAGACATACTTGCCACCACTTACATAGACCAGGTCACCAAAACGGGGATAGAAGCTGTTGGTAGAGGGATCGCCGGCCCATACCAAGGCCTGGTTGTTGACTGAGTAGCCTTTGTCGGGATTGTTCTTTCCCGTCACGCGGCTCCACCACTCAAAGGTGAAGTTGGTGTACTCCACGCCCCACTCGCCTGGCACGTCGATACCGTTGCCGTAGCTGAACTTGGGCACATACTGGGTGATGGGCTTCACCAGAAGCACGATGAACGATGAGGAGGACTCGGCCAGCTCTACCTCCGTGGAGGAGGTGAGGCTCAAGGGAACGGCATACTCCGCACCAGCCGTCTCAAAGCTCTGAACGGTCAGTGTGATGGGATCAGAGAGTACGGAACCAGCCTTGATGACTACCTCCTGGTCGAAGCTGACGTACTGGTTGTCAATACATTTGTAGGTGGTTTCATTCTTCTTGTTGTAGGCCTCCAGCTTAGCGGCATCCAGGGCAAGCGTCACACGGACGTCCTGCGTGGCGGTGCGGACCATGCGTACGGTCAGGGTCGTTGTGGTCGAGGCATCCACGAGGGTCAGCGACTTCGTCTTGTCGGTAGCCGCCTCGGTGAAATAGACCATGTTATCGATTGGTGCGTTTTCAGCATCTTCGCAAGCCGTGAAGGGGACAACCGCGAGAAGGCCGAGGAGTATCTGATGTAGGTATTGTTTTGTTCTCATAAGGCATATGCTTTAATTGTTTACAGGAGGATTCTGGGCAGCGATGGCGGCACGTACCGTGGGATAATCAGGCGTACCGGAATAGTCGTACTCAATGTGGTAGGCACCCATGCCAGCATGGGGAATGCCGAAAGAGGGTTGATAACTCTGCTGATCCACAAAGCGATACTTCTTGGCAGCCTCTTCGAAGGTAGCGGTCACGATAGATTTCTTAACCACCGTCTCAAACATCTCGGGATTCCACTCCCTGACACCTTCAGCCCCATCAAAGAAGTCATCCAGACCGCTCGGACCCAGGTCGTAGGTCTGCCAAACCAGGTAATCCAGGCTTTCCAGGACATCGTTTTCGAGCATGTAGTAGAACCACAGCCAGCCCTTTCCACCAGGGATATCAGCCACGAGCATCCTACCCTCTTTATCAAACTCTGAACGGAGCTTGCGCATGAAGGCGTTGGGTACAGAGGGATAGTCCCAGTTCATCAGCGTACCCCAGTCCTCGATATCATAGTCAAAACCGTCCACATTGTATTTGCTGCAGGTATCTGCGATGGCTTGTGCATATTTCTGAGCGGCTTGAATCATTGACTGCTCATCATCGTCGCTATAACCCCAGAAGTCGTGCGGGTCCACTCCTTCAGGAGTGAGGTTAGCGCCTATGTCGCCAGCACGCCAACAAAGCACGGCACGTGAGCCCTTCTCCTGGAACTTCTTGAGGTCAGTCTGTTGAGCCTCAGAGAGGTTACCCCAGCAGAGCCAGAGGCTGACAAAGTCGATACTGTCCGGTAAGCCACAGAGAGAATTGCTCATGGAGCCGGCCGACCAGTTGCCAAACCAGCCAAACATCACCTTGTGGGGTGAATTGAAGTAATCCTTCAGGTTCTTCTTATACCCTTCACTTTGGGGTACGAAGTAGTCGTTGGCTTCGGGCTCGGTCCAGTCGCTGCAGGCAGTCATCACCATGCCCTGCAAAAAGAAGAGGCTGATACCCAACCCTGCCATATACTTCTTGATATGCTTGATATTCATATTGCTTTGAATTTTTGAGTTGATAAGTGTTTAATTCTTCTTTGCCCACCACAGGTCAGTAGCACCGTTGTCGGCTCCGCCCAGCATGGAGACGGCAGCCTTCACGCTGGCAGCGTTAGTGTTGTACTCCGACTGCGGATAGGGTAGGCGACGCATACCGCGGGTACTGGTCACGCCGTCGGTATTGAGGTTATTGATCACAGGGAAGTGCTTGGGATAGCCCGTGCGACGAATGTCGGCCCATGTCTCCCAGCCATTGGGGAAGTTGGCCAGCCACTTCTGAACGAGGATGCGCTCCAGGTTGGCCTCTTTGGAGGCACTCTCATCATACCGGGGGCTGATGCTGCTCATGGCGTTATGATTCTTACTGGAATCGAGGGGATCCACGTAGTCGGCGGGGGTGTTGTCGCTCAGCAGGTAGTTGCCCATATTGGCTCCACGCTCCTCCATCGAGACAGCCACACCCTGCTCATAGAGCTGCTTGGCCGTGCCCTGCATGTTCCATCCAAGGAGCGCTCCCTCAGCACGGAGGAAGTAGGCTTCGCTGGCCGACATCACGAGCAGCTTGTCCAGCTCACCGATGTTCATACGAGAGTAGTTGGCGTAGCTGGCCTGAGAACCGGCGCTCTGATAGATACCGTTGCGCACACCCACGCGATCACCCGAGGCGAGTTCGGAGGGGTTGACATAGATGGACAGACGCGGGTCGTTGTAGCCGCTCAGGTAAGAAGTAACGTTGGCACTAACACGGATCTCCTGCCAGGAGAAGGCCACACGGTAGTAGGGGTTCATGCCGTCGTTGTCACTATACCAGGCAGCATCTTGAGCCGAGTTCATCACGCCAATAGTATGGCTCACAGCCTCTTCGGCCTTCTGACGAGCCAGGGTGGCATTGGCTGAAGAGATGCGTACGGCCATGCGTAACTTGAGTGTATTAGCCAACTTGACCCACTTGGTAAAGTCGCCGTTATAGACAAAGTCGCTGGCACTAAGTGACGACATGTCTTCGCCCGAGAGGGCCACTGTGGTGAGTCCCTCGATAGCCTCATCGAGGTCAGCAAACATGTTGTTATAAAGCTCCTCCATGTCATCGTAGGGCACGGTAAACTCGGAGCCGGTCACTTTAGAGTAAGGCAGGGGACCGTACATGTCACTCAGGCGAAGCGTACCGAAGATGCGCAGAATCTGCGCCCAGCGGTAGGAGATTCCCTCACCTCCCGTAGTCTGCTTCATCTGGAAGAAGCCGGTATAAATTTGGGGCATGATGGTGGAGAAGGGGTAGTCAATCCAGGCCAGGCGGGGATTGTAGGTGTAGAAGTTACCGCTGTTACCCCATTGGGCGATGTTGGCTATCTGGCCTCCATACTCCGAACCAATCATCTGGTCAATCATCTGCGAGTTGTTCTGTTGGCCCTGTACGAGCACAGGCATCATGCTCTTGATGAGCGAGTTGGTGATGGCATTGTCACCCAGCATATCCTCGGGAGTGGGACCGAAGGGGTTGGTATTATACTCTTCAAAATTGCCGGTGCAGGCCGCTAGCAGCCCAGCCGTCAGCAGGCAGGCCGACAGCTTGGCACCTCTCTTGATTATATCTCTTGTTTTCATCGTATCGCTATGTTAGAAGGAAAGTTTCACGTTGAATCCCAGGCTACGAAGGCTGGGCTGCTGGAAATAATCTACACCCTGGTAGAAGTTGCTGGTGACCGATGAGGTGCTCTCTGGGTCGAAGGGGGCCTTGCAGTAAATCATCCAGAGGTTCTTGCCTGTTACACCGAGGGTGAGGTCACACTTGTTGCTGAACCACTTGCGGGGCAGCTGGTAGCTCAAGCTGAGCTCGCTCAGACGCACGTTGGTGGCGCTGTAGGTATAGTAGGTACCGATAGCGGTACTGGTCTTATCGTAGTACTCCTGGGCATCTACCTGGCTCTCGCCTATCCATACGCCGCCCTGCTGGCGGGCGATGGCGCTGGCCTCAGAGACGCCGTAGCGGTCAAGCATAGCCTGGGTATCGCTCACCACGAGTCCACCCACACGAGCCGTAAAGGCGAAGCCGAAGGTCAAGCCGTTCCAGCTGGCGTTACCATTCCAGCCCAGGTGATAACGCGGCAAGATGGAACCTATCTTACGGTAGTCGGTATTCTCAATGGCCAAGCCGCCGGTAGCGGCATCCTGCCAGATGTAGCCGTTGGGTGACTGGCGCAGACGCTGGTTGATGTAGATATCGCCCATGGTACCACCCTCATAGAGACGGAGCGTGGGGCCACCGCTAATACCAAGCACACCCTTGGAGTAGTAATCCATCTGGATGGCTTCGCCGGTATCGGGGTTGATGGCACCGTTGGCCAGGGAGATAATCTTATTCTCATTGATGGTGTAGGTCAGGTTGGTAGCCACCTTCACTTTGCCAAAGGTGTCGCTATAGCCCAAGGCCAGCTCAATACCCTGATTCTGGATATTACCTGTCTGCACGATGTTGCTCTTGTAACCAGAGGAGGCAGAGGCATCGACGTAGAAAGTCTGGTTGAAGGTGTTCGACCGGTAGAGCGTCACGTCGAGGTTGATGCGGTTCTGCAGGAACTTGGTGTTGATACCCAACTCCCACGACTTGGTGTTCTCAGGCTTGAGATCTGTATTGTAGTGGATGGCGGGGTACTCGTAGGTATTGGTTTGCTCGTTATACTCGTACTGCATCCGCGTGAGGTAACGGCTGGGCGAAGAGGCCACCTCGGCCCACGAACCGCGCACCTTGGCATACGTAAACCATTCGGGCAACTTGAAGGTCTCGCTGATGACCCACGACAAACCTACCGAGGGGTAGAAGTAGCTTGACTTACTGGTATAAGCCAGCATAGAGGCCCAGTCGTTACGGCCAGTCAGCGTGAGATAGAGCTGATGATCCCAACCCAGTTCGGCGCTGGCAAAGATGCTCTGCGTCTGGTCATGCCACTTGGTTTCGTTGCGCTTGGAGGTGGACATCTTGATGTTACCGATGTGGAAGAAGTTAGTCACCTGCTCCAGGCCACCCTTGATGTAGAACATATCCTCCTGTTGGTCGTTAATTGAAGTACCTACGTTGGCATTCAGCGAGAGACGGTCGTCCAGGAAGTTCTTGCTGATGTTGACGATGGCGTCGGCATAGACCGAACGGTCGTTCTGCTTGGTGTGTCCGTAGTAGCCCTTGTCACTACCCTCGGTAAAGGTGGTGCGGGTCGAGGCATAGTACTTCTCGTAGCCATCCTGGTCACTGTTATCCACACGTACGCGGCCTGTCACGTTAATCCAGGGAGCTATTTCCCATTTTAAACTGGCGTTGAACATGTAACGACGCTTCTCCAGGTTGTTATTCATGCGATACATAATCCAGTAGGGGTTCTGCATGTCGAGCGAAGTGCCATAGATGCCCTCGGGCCAGTACTGGGTCATGATGTTACGCGAGGTGCTATAGCGCTCGTACATCTGTACCTCTTGGAAGTTCTCGCCCCGAGGGAAGAGGTAGAGTGACACCAGCGGGTTGAAATATTGTCCGCTACCTACCATATTCTTGTTGTTCTGAATGATGTACTGGGCACCCAGGTCGAGGGTCAGCTTGTCATTGGCAAACTTGGAAGTGTTGCGTATGGAGAAGTTGTAGCGATTGTAGGTGTTATTGGGCAGGATGCCGGAGGAGTTGGTCGTAGATACCGAGGCGTAAGTCTGGTTCTTTTCTGTACCGGCGGTCAGGGTAAGGCCATTCATGACGTTGCTACCCGTATTGAAGAAATCCTCGGGATTGTAGTTGGTGGGCTGTCCGAGCAGAGGACCCCAGCTCATCGACTCACCCTCGTTGTTGCCATAGATGTTCTGGAACTTGGGCATCATCAAGGCCGAAGAGAAGGTGGTATTGTTGGTATAGGTGATTTTCACCTTGCCAGCCACACCCTTCTTGGTGGTGATGAGCACCACGCCGTTAGAGGCATCTGAACCGTAAAGGGCAGCAGCCGAAGGACCCGTCAGAATAGTCATGCTCTCGATGTCTTCGGGGTTAAGGTCGGCCACGCTGTTGGAGCCAGGCTGCTTCGACATGGTACCGCCGCTCTGCTCGCCGCTGTTGACATTGAACATGGGGATACCGTCGATTACGTAGAGGGCGTTGTCATCCTTCTCCAATGACTTGGTACCACGCATCACCACACGTGCTGCGGCACCCGGGCCAGCTGCGGAGGAGTTGATGGTCACGCCAGCCACCTTACCGGAGAGGGAGTTGATGAAGTTGGCGTCACGCACAGCCAGCAGCTCTTCGCCCTTCACCTGCTGCACGTTGTAGCTCAGAGCCTTCTGTTCACGCTTGATACCGAGTGCAGTCACCACCACTTCGGCCAACTGCTTGCTGTCCTCCTCAAGCACCACCTTGAGGGGTTCTTCGTTCTTGATAGTAATCGTTTGGGCGGTGTAACCCACATAGCTCAGCTCAATAGCAGCACCTTCGTCCACGGTCAGCGAAAAGTCACCGTCGAAGTTGGTGATGGTACCCTCTGTACCTCCCTTAACGGCTACACTCACGCCTATCAGAGGCTCGCCGGTAGCATCGGTCACGTTGCCCTTGACATTCACTTTGCGTGCAGGCTTCTGATCGTTACGCCCCTTAGAGAGGACAATGTGATCATCAGTCAGAGTAAACACGAGGCCGGTGCCCTTGAGCACGCGGTTGAGTACAGTGGTCACACTCTCATTGCTGGCCTTCACGGTAATCTGTGCCGAGGGAGGCAGGTCTGAGACGTTATACACAACGGACAAGGAGGTTTGTCGTCCTATCTCGTCCAATACTTTGGCTAGCGGAGCACGAGTCAGCTCCAGGCTCACTTTCCGCTCTTGCGCCACCAGCAGGAGTGGCACAAACAGCAAGGCGAGCAACAAATAAAGACACTTTTTGGTTAATGAGTTCTTCATGTCTCTTCTGTTTTTTAAATTAATAGGGTTAATCGGTTCTTTTATGGAGGCAACATGCCTCCCGTTATCGCTATTAATACAATCCAGGCGAAAGGGTTGCTAATAGAGGAAGAAAAAAAATATTTTCGGAATGCTACCGACTGAGACTGAGACTCTTAGACTAAAGTGAATAAAAGATGCTAGTTATCAATACATTACGATATAACACACATCTCAGACAAAGAGAATTTGATTGAAATAGGGCCTTCAAAATGGATGTTGAGACTAAATTTGAATAAGAAAAGGGCAATTTATCAACCTATAAAGGCCCCATAAGGACGTAAGCTTTCTTCCTATAGGTTTCACTCAGCACGCTCTAGGAGGCATCCCGAGACCATCCCGAAGGTCTGTAGGGCTCCTCAATCCCCCTGTATGTAAAGAAAAAGCTCACCACACCCACGTAATCACTCATAGGTTGCAGAACCTATGCAGAGCAAAAGAATCCATCAATAAAGAGATAAACGTCAAAAGTGGGCACTTAGGGCTGATACGGCTGGATGGTGACTTGCTCACCCTCGATGCGGTAAGAGAAGTGGTGGGTGAGAGCCAAGGTGTGAAGCACCCCGTCCAGGGGATCGTCGGTCTTGAAGAAACCCGTGAAGCGTTCATCGCGCAAAGCCGGACGAGTAAAGGTAAACTTCACGCCATACACCTTCTCCAGACAGAGGGCGATGTCACCCAACGAACGCTCCTGGAAACGCATCTCGCCATTAATCCAGCAGAGCATCTCCTCAGGACTGGTGTAGGTACGCAACTCCATGTTGCCCGTCTCAGTATCTACCATCATGGTCTGTCCAGGCTTCAGGCGACGTCCTACCTGGTCGTCCGCATTGCGGTACATATTGACTGAGCCCTCAAACAGGGTAGTCATCACACGGCGTTCAGCCTCGCGGGCGCGTACATTAAATTTAGTTCCTAATACACGCGTGCGGACACCTTTCGATGAAGTCACCTCAAACTGCTCCCAGTCACTATGCTTAACCTCAAAGTAAGCCTCGCCCTGCAGCTTGACATTACGTCCGCTGAGCCATCCTGAGCGGTAGATGAGGTGTGTAGAGGAGTTGAGCCACACCTTCGAGCCGTCGGGAAGAAACACTTCGGCACGCTGTCCGCGGCCTGTGCTCACCTCGTAGGGGGCAGGATTGCCAAGCAAAGCGAGCATCATCATGCCGCACACCACCACACCGGTGAAGAAAGCGGCCACTTGCCAGCCATAGCGTTGCCACCATGTGCGCTGACGCTCCTTGCCGTAGCGGCGCTTACGCTCCACATCGCGGCGAAACTGGGCCAGAGCGCGCTCCACATCGGCCTGCTCGTAATGATGAGCCCGGTCAGCCAGCTGCAGCGCGTAATAAATCTGCTCCATCAGCTTTCGATTCTTCTCACTCTCAGCTGCCCAGGCCTCCACCTTGAGGCTTTCCTCTTCGCCAAGCTGGCCATTGAAATATGCTACAATCTTAGTCTCTTCCATGCAACAAAACATCGTGTTTAAAGCAAGCCTTACACACTTGCTCCTATTAGCTAATACATCTCTTATTTAAAGAAAACAAATGAGGAAGCAAATGTACTAATTAAAGTTTGAAAAAAGAACAATAATTTTCATTTTTTTCCTATTTCTTTGCTGATAAAGAAAAATCCACTATATTTGCACGAAACAAATTCCTATATAGGACCCTACATTTGTGGACACTTGATGAGTAAGACCAACAACATGCAGTCCCTCTGGACGACCGCTCAGCTGCGTGCCGGCGACCAACACGCCTTTGAGGCGCTCTACCGCCAGTACTACAAGGGCCTCTGTGCCTTTGCGGCTCAGTACATCCCTCTGTCGGAGGCCGAAGAGGTGGTGCAGGACACCATGATGTGGCTTTGGGAACACCGCGAATCGCTTGACGAACAGCTATCACTCAAGACGCTCCTCTTCACTATTGTCAAGAACAAGGCGCTCAACCTCGTGACCCACGAGGAGATACGCCGCCGCGTACACCAGGAAATCGTCGATAAATTCCGGGAGGCATTCGAGGAGAGTGACCTCTACCTCAATCACGAGCTTTTCTCCCTTTACCGCCAGGCGCTCGCCAAGCTCCCTCCTGAAGTACGACAGGCCTTCGAGATGAACCGTCACCGCCACCTCACCCACAAAGAGATAGCCCAACAGCTGGGTGTCTCACCACAGACCGTGAACTACCGTATCGGTCAAGCCCTAAAATTGCTCCGTGCAGAGCTCAAGGACTACCTTCCCCTCATCCTTCTGCTCCTGTCCCTCCGTGAAAACTGACCCTAAGGAGGGGTACATTTGCACCATTGTCAGCCGCAGGAAGAAAGATTTTGAAGAAAAAGCATCTATTTTTAAGGCTGAAACGTTGCTGGTGTGAAAAAATGACCTAACTTTGCAAAACCGTTAACAACAGATAGTGACTATGGATACCAACAAAATTGTAGGCGAGAAAATCAAATCGCTGCGCGAAGAGA
>JBJEKT010000034.1:0-3727 GCA_051878775.1 Bacteroides sp.
ACAAAATCTATTCATTCAGTGGGGGACGATTCCTTGTACAAAAGTAGCGATTCTGTTGCGTGCTTGCAACACAAAGAAGACGAAACCGCAGGAAAAGGTGAAAAATTGAATCATTGACTGAAAAATGCAGGCTAGCTTCTGGTGTAACATGCTAGTACATGCTCTTTCTCTGTGCTGTAGATACCCGGAGCTGTATCAAAATGAAAATCGGTCAGAAAAAATAAAAATCAGTCAATGCTTTAAATTCTTGTTCAAAGCGCTGTTTTTACCCTCTTATTGTTTTGGACTATTCGGGGCTTTTAACTACTTTTGCAACAAACGAACGCTAATTAAAGATTATTACTCACTGAACCGAAGCGATTCCTTATGGACGATTTTATGCTGACAATCGAGGCTTTTGCCCACTATATGCGGGGAGCGGTGACGCTCTTCTTTATTTTTTGGTGCTTTAAACTGTACGCCTATGTGCGCCGCAACCGGATGATGAAATTACTCTTCGCATCCACCCTTTACCTTGCCTTCAGCTTCTTGAAAGATGCCATTTTCTTAGTCAATCCCTGGAAGAACTCCGAGTATCTCGATAACCTGGTCAATGTGGCCGACCTGCTTGTTTATCCTCTGATTTGTGCCTATTTCTTAGAGGCTGTTCGCCCAGGATTCTCCACGACGACCAAGATAGTGGGAGCCTTCTGCGTTCAAGCGCTCTTTGTGCCGCTTTTCCTGATTTACCCCTCTGATTGGGTGATGGGGTGTGCTTTTACCGTGTCCAACGTGATGATACTCTATACCATCATCGCGGTGATGCTCTTTGCGTTCCGCTATCAGCACATTCTCTTCCTCAACTACTCCTACCAGAACCGTATCGACGTGGTATGGGTGGCCATATCGTGCCTGGTCTATTTCTTGACCCACTATATTTATATGTATGCCTTCGACCATACCACTTGGCTAAGTGAAGCGCTCTTTAACCTCTATAGCATCTTGATATGGACTGCGCTCTTTTTGCTTTCGCGGCGTCATAAGGTGGTACTTGCAGCGGACTTGTTTAAGCAGCGCATGTCAGGGACCCACGCCCAGAGGATGGAGGCAGCGCATGAAACCGAAACAGCGCCTGTAGAAGGAACAGGGAATGACCTGGATGCCGAGACAGACCATGAAGCGCTATGCGCCGTTGAGGTGCAGTCCGCCGCGGAGCAAGGCCACCCGCAGATGGAGCCTGCTGCAGAGGGACAAACGGACAGCCAGGAGCCGGCAGGCAGAGAACACAACCGCGATACGCTGTTGGCTCAGCGACTGAACCACTGCATGGCGCACGACAAGCCCTACCTGATTCCCAAACTCTCGTTGGGCGACCTGGCCTTAGCGATTGGCACCAACAAGACCTACCTCTCCGACTACTTCAATAACAACCTGCATACCACTTTTTATGAATACATCAACAGATACCGCGTGATGGCGGCTAGACGAATGATCTATTCGATGGCGCTCTCTAACCGGGTGAACATGGACGCGGTGGCCGAACAGAGTGGCTTCAACTCGCTCTCCTCCTTCAACCGCTACTTTGTTAAGTCCATGGGCGTTACGCCCAAACAATACTACTTCTCCTGCCTCAAGGGGGAGGTGGATCCCATCTTAAATCTCTAATTCCTTTGACGATATGAAACGATTTCCACCTATTCTATGGCTTGTCTGCCTGGTATGCATCGCCTGTTCCGATAGTGACGAGCAACCCGTAGAGCAGCCCGTACGCGATGCCATTCTCATCTTCACCTCCACCAGCGGTGTGGGCGACAATGGGTACAACGACATGATTCTCAACGCCACTTCGGCATTTGCTTACGGTCATGACCTCGACCTCTACATCATACTGAGTGCCACAGTCGGTGAGGCTGAGTCGCAGTATAAACTGATGGCCGAGATGCTGGATGCTGAGGCCGCTGGCCGGATGCTTATCCTGCTGGCCTCATCAGAATATGCAGCCATTGCCTCCACACTGCCACAGCTGGGTGAGGGGTGCAGCGTGCTGCTGCTGGAGAGTGATGGGCAGCAGGTGCCTGAATGGATGGCCACAGCCAAGCTCAACCGCTACGGCGCAGGCTACCTGACCGGAGCCATGGTGAGCGACCAACCGGCAGAATTGATCATGGCCATGCCGGGCGAGCCCTTGACCGAGGAGGGTGCTGCGGGATTTGAAGCGGGCTTTGCCGCCCATGCCGATGGCAAACGGGTGACTCGTCACTACCTCTCAGAGGGGTATCAAGGCTTCAATATGCAGGTGGCTGCACGGAAACTCACCTCCTCCATCATGAAGAGCTATCAGACGGAGGAGACCCCCTATTGCACCTTCTACCCGTTGGCTGGCGGTTCCAACTTGGGCGTCTATAACGCCTTTACCGATTATTTTCACGTGCAGCAAGCCATTGGCATGGACATTGACTGCAACGACCAGAACGACTATATTCCCTTCTCCGTCGTCTTGCACATGGATAATCTGGTGCAGCACTGCTTAGAGCTATGGTATGATAAAGAGAGAGAGCTCCCCCTTCGCAGCAGCTATGGCTTGGACTCGGAGTTTGTCGAGATAACCTTCAGTCAGAGCTGGGACCCCATGGGAATCTTTGCGGCTTGGTGTGATCCTACGGCTACAGAGCTGCCTCGTGATTTCTGGAACAACAACTATTTACGTTACTTGGCTGAAGCCATCAATAAAGAGAAAGCGTATGAAAATCAATAAGTTTACATCCTGGATTTATGTCCTCTGCCTGTTGGCTGTAGGGTTTGGCTGTTCAGATGATGAACCCTCTTCGGCTTCGTCAAAACAGACCATTCATTCGTATAAGGTGGCAGTCTGCTATGCCCCTCAGAAGGTAACGCAGTGGAAACGCTTGGCTGAGTGGTCTGAGGCCATCATGACTCAGGCTCAACAGATGTTGGACAAGGCCGTTCGTTTGGAATTGGAGTGGATCAATGAGGAATCTGCCGACCTGGAGACACAACTGAGACGAGTGACCGATGATGAGCAATATGTCGCTATCATTGGTCCGGCAGATGCCCGGAAGGCCTCTATGGCCGCCCAGTACTGCATGGACAGCCAGAAAACGTTGATTCTGCCTGAGACCGCCAATGCCGAGTTCCAACGCATCTATGCCAGCAAAAACTATGTTTACTGCCTGACGCAAAACGACGTGATGCAGGCTGAGGTGATGTTCTCCCTTTTACGCAATGGCAATCTGATGGGTGATAGCCAGTTCAATCGCGTCGCTTTGATTGCTTCGGACGATAGTTATGGCGACACCTTCCGCCAATGGTTTGGTTACCTGGCTACGGAGCGTTACCTCTCCACCGACTACGTGGGCATACTGAACGGTCAGCTCTCCGTGGAGGAGGCCATCCGTCGTTGGATTGAGGGCGAAACCTCCAACGATGCTACTGCCGAAAGCTACGCTCCCTACCTCTTCTTCGCCTCCTCAAAGGCTGATGACCTGTTAAAGGCCGACGCTGAGTTGTCGAGGCTGAAGGAGGCGAGCGGATTGCCCGCATTCTTTTATTTCTACCGTGTGTTCAGTGCCGGTCTGTTCCTTACCGACGAGGAGATTGCCCAGATTAAAAACACCTATGAAGGGGTGGAGGTGGCCCCCAATCCGTCGTCGGGCTTTGCCCTCTGTTACCAAGCTAAGTTTGGTGAAGAGCCCCTCGAAGGCGAGGCGCAGTGGTTCGACGCCATCAC
>JBJEKT010000035.1:0-3698 GCA_051878775.1 Bacteroides sp.
ATTGCTCAACGACTTGCCAATCTGCAACCCGAGGGTAATATTTACTCCTATAATCTCAGGTTTTATTGTGTGAACTATTACCTTGGCGACCGAATGCATCGCATCGAACTTGAAGAACCTACCGAAGACCATTTCCTTCTTATTGTCGGCACAAACCTAGAGGAGCAAATGGTGGCCGAATTGAGTGAACGTTACTCGATGCGCCCTGTATTCCACACGACATATCGTAGTTGCGATGCTCGCACACAAGTAGCCTGCTACTACTTATACAGGAAGTAGCATACTCCCAGAATGTTCAAAATGCGGGTTTTAACAGCAAAGATTTGGTTTATATCAAACAAAGCCATATCTTTGCTACGTTATTACTACATTAATCACGCAACATCTATATCATTATGATTTTTACAGACCTTTGCAACAGCATCTTTGTACAGTCAATCAATGACTATCACGAAACAGACCATGTGGACACACCCATTCAGAATCCATATGAATTGAAGAGTATTGCGTACTATTTGTACCTCAAGAACTGGATTGATACCGTTCAATGGCATCTTGAAGACATCATTAGAAACCCCGAAATTAATCCCATAGAGGCCTTGGCCATTAAACGCCGTATTGATAAATCCAATCAAGACCGCACAGACTTAGTCGAGCTGATTGACAGCTATTTTCTTGATAAATACAAGGAGATAACCCCATCGGCAGACGCCACAATCAATACAGAAAGCCCCGCTTGGGCCATCGACCGTCTCTCAATTCTTGCTCTCAAAATCTACCACATGCGTAAGGAGGTGGAACGTACCGACGTGGATGAATCTCACCACGCACAATGTCAGGCGAAACTCCATGTACTCATGGAACAGCAGACGGACTTGAGTTCTGCCATTGAACAACTGCTGAACGATATCGCCGGCGGAAAGAAATACATGAAGGTGTATAAACAAATGAAGATGTACAACGACCCGGCACTTAACCCCGTACTTTACGGTAAAAAATAAAATCCGACCATGCATTTGCTCGTTATACGCTTTTCTGC
The DNA here is from genome assembly GCA_051878775.1 of Bacteroides sp. GTDB lineage: Bacteria > Bacteroidota > Bacteroidia > Bacteroidales > Bacteroidaceae > Bacteroides. The sequence continues at coordinate 1,040 of JBJEKT010000035.1, forward strand.
CTTGGGTGACGTTGCTATGACCGTGCCGGTTATCGACACGATAGCCCGTAAACGTCCCGACTTACACATCACGGTACTGAGCCGCCCCTTTGTAAGTCCCCTCTTTGCTGGTATGCCCTCTAATATTAGTTTCGTTGGTGCAGACCTCAAAGGGGAGTACAAAGGATTGAGAGGTTTATACCGGCTGTTTGTCCACTTAAGAAAAAAGCGTATCGACCAAGTGATTGACTTACACGATGTACTTCGCACCAAACTGCTCCGGAGTCTCTTCATCCTCTCAGGCACTCCTTCAACTCATATTCGCAAAGGGCGAAAAGAAAAAAGACGTTTAGCCAAAGGTGGAGCAAATAAAGGCTTAAAGTCATTGCCCTCCTCTTTCGAGCGCTATGCTACAGCATTCCGTCAAGCAGGAATCACAGAGGCTATGCTTCCTGAAGTATTCCATGGCTTAACAGCCGGTAGCTTTCGCTCAGTTTACGGCAATGGGAAAGGTGATATCAAAAGTTTCTGCCATATAGTGGGAGCCCCTAATGACCAGCATTGGATTGGCATAGCCCCTTTTGCTGCTCATGTCGGGAAGATTCTACCTGCCGAAACCATAGGCCAGGTGATTACGCATTTAGCAGCACGTACCGACTACCGAATCTTTCTGTTTGGTGGAGGAGAACGCGAGAAAGCCCTAATGGAACATTGGAGCCAAGGATTAGACAATGTGACTTCAATGGCCGGGAAACTTAAACTCGACGGAGAGCTGGCCTTGATGAGCCACCTCGACTTAATGGTGAGCATGGACTCTGCCAATATGCACTTAGCATCGTTGGTAGGCATACCCGTTATCTCGATTTGGGGAGCAACTCATCCTGCTGCCGGCTTCATGGGATGGGGGCAAGAAGAGGAGCACACCATACAGGTTCCGTTAGCCTGCCGTCCCTGCTCCATCTACGGTAATCGCCCTTGCAAAAGGGGCGACTATGCCTGCCTCCACTCGATTCGTGCTGAACAGATAATAGAGAAAATTGATATGGTATTATCAAGTAAAGGATAGCATGAGAATAACAATAAGCACAAGATTTCAGATTGCCAAGTCCTACATCGAGCAGATTCCGCTGCTTTTTGAACAGAATGGAGAGGAGATTTTCCGTAAACGAAATGTGGTAAAACGTATGAAAACTCCTTATGGCGAGTGGATTGTAAAACGTTATAAACGGCCTCACCTTTTTCAGCGCTTTGCCTACACCTTTTGGCGCAAGAGCAAAGCACTTCGTGCCTTTTTATTCGCCTCACGACTGCGAGAGCTGGATGTTACCACCCCTGAAGAGGTCGCATGCATTGAGATTTTCAAGAATGGCTTATTTTACGAAGGCTATTTTATTTCACTACCCTGTGAATGGCCCGCTTTATCGGATAAGATGGTTTTGGAGAGAGAGGAGTTCGACCATCGGTTGGCCGATGCTGTAGCATCCTTTTTTTTCGTTCTCCATCAGAAGGGGATACTCCATGGAGACCTAAACCTGGACAATATCCTTTGCAAAGAACAGGAGAATGGGGTGGTCGATTTCTCGCTGATTGATACAAACCGTACCCGCTTTGTCAGCAACCCTACTCAAGCTATGTGTCTTTCCAATTTGGTCAGAGTATCCCATCACAGGAAGCTGTTACGCTACATTGTCAGCAGCTATGCCCGTTTACGTGGGTGGTCCGAAACGAAGTGTACAGAATTTGTTATCACAAAACTCAATCAGTTTGAGCATCGTAAAGCAACACAGAAAAGAATCAAGTGTTATTTCAAACCCTAAAGAAGAGGTTATCACATGAAGTTTGAACATTACACCATAGCTGGAGAAGAGGTGGCTATACCTATTCCTACCTGCTACAAAGATTGCGCAGAACTAATCCGTTCCGACTATTATCGCCATAACGGGAAAAGAAGCTCGCTTTTTCGCATTTGGCTTGGAGGATGGAGCCGTACCAGTATGGCATTCTCCTTTTGGTTTAGATTATCACAGTACAAAGGATGGCTATATCCATTAGCAAAATGGCGCTTACACAGTTTCAAGAAAGGATATGGCTTACTTATTCCCTCCTCGGTAAAGATTGGCTACGGACTCTACATTCAGCATTGCTTTGGCACAGTCATCAATAAGAAAGCCATCATAGGCAACAATGTACATATTGGTCAGTTGACTACCATTGGGTCAAATGTGGAGAAAGCTGCTCTGATAGGCAATGGCGTATATATCGGCCCTGGAACCAACATCGTCGACGATGTGGAAATAGGCAGTAGGGCTTGTATTGGTGCAGGTGCCGTTGTCACTCGAAATGTAAGTCCAGGAACTACCGTTGCCGGCGTTCCTGCGCATATAATCTCCTCCCAAAGTCACCCGGAATATATCCACCATCCGTGGCCTCTTCCCGAATAAACAGAGGCTAATCCTATTGTATATTGCGTTTCTGACTTAGATAAGTGGCATAAGGTTGATTCAAGTCCATATATCTGAAGTTTCGTAGTGGCAACGTGTCTGGTAACTTCATATAATCTCCATACATACGTTTCAAATATTCATCAGGCTGTTGTACACCTTGAAACGAACATTCCTCAAATAGAACCGTAAGCGTCCAAAAGTGGTATTAGGAACATAGTATAGATAGCCATTACCTT
>JBJEKT010000036.1:0-16020 GCA_051878775.1 Bacteroides sp.
CAAACGCATCAAGAAGAGGCTCGAAAAGAGGAGCCAACTTCTCCTCCACAATCAAGCCGGACACGTGCTTGATGTAGTGCTCCAAGCTGTCGCCATCAGCATACTCCATGATGAGATAGACATTACCTGCCTCATCAATATGGTAGTTGACAAAGCGAACGATGTTGGGGTGGTTAAGACGTGACAGGCGGTCCGCCTCCTCAGCCAGTCGGTTACGGGTGAAGTCGTTGACCATGTTGGCATTTATCACCTTGATGGCCACCTTCTGCTGCTTGATATACTTGTGTTCTGCAAGATAGACACTACCCATCCCTCCCTTGCCTATCAAGGAGAGGATGACGTAATTAAGTATCTCTTTACCAATTATATCCATTTCTGAGTTTATTTAATATTAGTGATTTGCGTTTCTTGAATTTCGAGTTACACACCTCACAGGCGTGAAATCCACATCAGAATCATATTTACGGCAAAACCGATGCCAGCCAGGTTGAGGGCCTGTTTGGCCTTTTTGTTTGCATCATCCTTCCATACGAAATAGAGTATCACACCTATTATCGGAATAAGGAAGGAGATGACACCGGCAAAGGCATTGATACCCTCCTCCGGCTTACGATAAGCGGGACTATCGATAATAGTCTGCCCAGCTCCTGGCTGAGAAACGCGTACGCTCTGCTGGGGAAGTAGCATCAATATCTGCGCCCAGGGCAGGGGCACCTTGTTGGCCAGGTAGATGGCAGCTCCAGGAGCCACCACCATTTTGTCATTGTGGATGATCTGGCCGTTGATGGTAGAACCGTTCTTGCTCATGTCAGTAAAGACATACTGACCGTTGACTAAAGAGATGGTGGCGTGCTGACGACTTACGCTGCCATCGGGAATGAGAATGTCGCAACCTACACGACCTATGGTTATGGTTTTCATCTTTCAAATCTATTTTTACAAGAGTAATATGAATTGTAGTTTACATCATAGAATCTATCACGAGAAGAAGAATCACGATGAAGAGCAAGCCGAAAAGAGCCAACTTGAAGGCGGCCTTTGACTTATAGGGAGCCTCATCGCGCCAAGCAAAGCCAAGCACACAGCCTATAGGAGGAACCAGGAAGCTGAGTATGACCAGAGGGATGTCAATGTGGGCATTGTCCGTAGTTTTTCCACCGGTGGTGCCTCCTCCTGTGCTAATTGTCTGACCACCTACCTGCTTCGTCCAATGGCTTTCAGGATCTTCAATGATGACGGTACCTAGGTCAGCCCGTTCGTAGAGAATCTGCATCACGGCTTTCCAGTCAAGGGTATGTTGTGGCAAACCGGCAATCATCACAGGGGGGAGTAATGAAGGATCCTGAAGGAGTCGATGAACGGAATATGGTACGGTAAATTCGTAGGATTCGCGATGAATCTTGCGCCCATTGACTCCTGTACCGTTGGTGCTGTGGTCCACGATGGTGAATAGCCATGTCTCAGGAGAAGGAGCTGCCTGGGTGTTCCGACAGATGATATCGAGGTGCTTTCCGCTGATGTATTCACTGGGCATGTTGATATCACAGCCCGAACGACCCACGGTAATCCGGTAGGTAGAATCCATGCCTGTACCACCTGAAGCCTCGGGAAGGAGAGCCATCTTAAATTCCTGAGCCGTCTGATAGCGGTGCATCATGTTCTTATCCACCGCCTTGAAGATGGCCTGCTGGGTATTGTCACTCACCTGGACACCATAATCACTCACCTTGGGGAAGGTACTCTCCAGGATGGCGCAGATGGTCTCGTACTCGTTGCTCTTCTTCTGTATGGCATGGACACCAGTCAGCATGAAGTGTAGCAGGCAACCCAAAGAATAAATGTCGGTACGGGTATCAATGTTGTAACCGTTGGCCTGCTCAGGACTCATGTAGCCATCAGTACCCACAATGCGACCAATGGTCTTGCCCGTACTGGTCTTGCTGTCCTTGGCTATACCGAAGTCGATGACACAGATAGTATCATCGCTGCGAAGCATGATGTTAGAGGGCTTGACATCACGGTGGATGCAATGTCGACTGTGGATGTAGCTAAAGGCATCAAGCACTTTGCCAAACAGTTCGAGCGCTCTCTTCTCCGGGAAGGGACCTTCCTGCTTGACAACCTGCGCCAATGTCCGGCCTTCCACATACTCCATGGGGAGGAAGAGATTACCCGAGGCATCTGAAAAAGGGCTACCCACGATCCGTACCACCGATGGGCTGTCGAGAATACGAAGAGACTCCACCTCGTGTTCGAAGAGGTCACGGTAGTCGGGCTGGGCAGCAGCCTTAGCACTCATCATCTTCAGTGCCACACGCTGGCCATGCTCATCTGTCGCCTCAAAGACGCATCCCATGCCTCCCTTGCCAACTTCTCGTATTATCTGATAATCGTTCATAGCTACGCGTATTTATAATCCTTGTTATGCCTCACGAATAAGGTCTCCATCAGGCTTGACATTTTCTTGAGGCTTCTCCTCAACAGGTTTTTCCTCCTCAGGAGCTGCAGGTTTAGTCTCCTCTGCGGGAACAGCAGCCTTCTTCTGCAGAATAACGTGGATATTGAAGGGCTTTCCCTCCTTGTCTTCACAAGGCAAAAGGAACTCATACTTCTCGGCATCATTCGGCTTCTCTAGCTTGATAAGGAGCTGTTTGTCTTTTCCAGATTCTTTTATCCATCCTTTGGCAAGACCCACTTTTTGGAAATCAATCTTAACCACCTCTCGGCCTAAAGATTTTTTGGCCTTGTCAAAAGACAAAGTAGGATTACCCGTGATATCAAATTCCAACTGCGCCCCCTTCTCAAGTGTTGTAAATTCGAAGGAGAGATCCATCTGTTCCACCTTCTTCTTGTTCTCTTGGGGTGTGGCAGGGGCATTGGGATCAGCAGGCTTGAAAAAATTCAAGTTCCCACTACCTATAGTAATACGGTAGCGATGCACTTTCGTAGTGTCAGTGGCAGAAGTAAGCGTAAAAGAGACCTCTTTACCGGGGTCTTTATCTGTGAAGAGCAGCAGGGAGTTGTTGTACTTCACCTCAATAGCAGGATTTTCCACCTTCAATGTAGTAGGGTCGAGCTTTACATTGTCCGTATAGAGCGGACTCTTCTCCCCTTGGAGGGTGATGGACTCTTCTGCATAAACGAGCTCGACCAACTTTGCACCTTTTTTATAAGGTAAAGGTCCTAAAGTCAGTTCAATGGTATCACCCTTCACTACTGTAGAGGCTACAGCATCTCCTACCCCATCCGCTTGAGGTACTGCGGGCTTGCGGAGGTAGAAGAAAAGCCCCACACCAATCAATATCAGCAGCACGGCTACAGGCGCGCCTATCTTTAACCATTGCGGGATAGTCTTGCCATTCTCGACCTTGGCTGCGGCAGCAGGTGATACGGAGAACTCCACCATCTGAACGGTAATGTTATCCACACCACCGTTGTCGTTAGCCAACTGCACAAGCTGGTTCACGCGGTCCTGCGCATTCATCTCGGCCTGACGACTCACGACTTTGCAAATTGTGGCATCAGGCACCATGCCACTCAAGCCGTCAGAGCAGAGCACAAAGCAGTCGCCTGCCTCGGGCAGTATGGCATCTTCGGCCACCGTAGCGGGTTGCATGTTGGGAATGCCGAGGGCATTGGTTATCTCGTTCTTACGGGGATGGTGCTCGGCCTGCTCCATGGTAATCTGTCCGGCATCCACCAGCATCTGTACATAGGAGTGGTCCTTGGTGAGCTGCTTGATGCGTCTGCTCTGCACCAGGTAGATGCGGCTATCGCCTACATGACCGAAATAAACCTTCCCTCCACGCACGATGAGAAGCACGCAAGTAGAACCCATACCCTGCAGTTCGGGCTGAAGAGCTGCCTGCTGCAGGATAGCCTGATTGGCCCGGTCTATCGCCTCGCCGATGGCGATACGTGGGTCCTCATAATAGACGCTTTGGAGGTGTTCGATGATGGTGTTGACCGCTATACGCGATGCGGTAGCACCACCTACATGGCCTCCCATGCCATCGCAGACCACGGAAACAAGGCCATTCTGGGTAATCGCATTCGCCATATTATCTTCATTGGCTTTACGACGACGGCCTATGTCGCTCTTGCCCACCACATGGCAATAATTAAATAGTTCGCTCATAATAGTATTCCTTATAATAAAAGGAGGTGGATAAATGAATTAGAACTCAGGAATAGCGAGGAAGACAAATTTGGTCGAACCAATCACGATGACATCATTGTTCTTCAAATCAATGACGTCGCCGAGTACATAGACCTGACCATTGACATAGCTACCATTAGCAGAACCCTTGTCGTACTCCTGCGCACGGAAGCAGCCCTTGGCCTCTACATATTGAATCAGCAAGTGCTTGGATGACATGTGCTTGTCGTTGGGGAAGGGAATGTCACAGGTGCGGTCGCGACCGATGGTGGTACGTCCTTCATAGACCTTATAAACCTCTCCCAGAGGATTGGCACTGTAAGATACCAGTAAACCGACAAGGCGACGGTTCTGTCCACCAAGGCTTGTCTCGCCGGTCACACTGCCGCCCACGTGACGCACTACGGTTCCACCGACCTCTTCATCGCCACCCGTCGTAGCGTTCAGGTTGATGGTAGGACCGTAACTATTGGTACCACCACCGTTGATGTTCACTGTAGCACCGCCACCAGTGGGTCCCAGCACTTGCGTACCGTGTGGTTCGTCTGTGGATTCATCAACTACCTTTGTAGAACCTGCCGAAGGGCAGAAGGGACATGTATCACCATAGATTGCAGGGTCATAAAGATGCCCATTTGCACATTTTTTTGTTGCCATAATTGTATCTATTTTTAAGTTTATATACGATGGTTATTAAAATATATAAGGTGTTTACTTCACAAAATCAAGTACAGGTGTGGGGTGGATAGCCTGATTATACCCCTGCGAGATGCCCAAGAAGCCTGAAACGATGATTCCTGCAAAACGACCGCGATTGTCATACACCGGCGAGCCACTGGCACCATGCTGAATCGTGATGTTGTGACCATACTCATAGGTACCACGCTCCTGCGTTATCTCACCACTCTGGTTGTTGGCCTCAAGTCCTACCGAGGTCTGACCCAGGATGAACGATTTCGGGAAACCAATCGTGCAGATAGGCGTACCAATGGAGAGTTTCTCAGAAGGAACAGCCTTGCTCAGGTCAACCACCGTGCATCCAGCGGGAAGCTGCTTGTTGTTGGTCTGAATCATAGCCACATCCAGTTCGGCCTTGTCGCTGACCTTCACCACCGTACAGGGTATCAGGTCGTTGGCTGTACTGATATGCGTGTCGTTGCGGGCTACACCTACGCTATGTACCGTATATTTCACCGTCAAGTTTGCCGCCAACTGATTGAGTCCGTTTTCAGCAAGAGCCGATTGAATGACCCGTTGCACAGTGGCCTCGTTCTTCTTCTCTTCCGCATCTGCTGCCACCACATGACGGTTGGTCAACATCTTACCGTCAGATGAGATAAAGAAGCCTGTACCTGTAGCGGCCACTACACCCGGCTTAACTTCTCCTTCCTCATCCACATAGCAGTGGTCCAATTCATCATAACCATTCAGGTAGGCACTTAATGGCTTACCCTGAACCGTACAATCATAGCTGCACTGTACATAAATCAATGCGACGTCATACTTATGCTCGGCATAAATCGTAGTCCAATCCTTGTGGAACATATTCCAAGGTTTCAGCATCACGACGCCAATCACCAGCAATACAGCTACTGCTATACCCACAATCAGGTTGGTATTGACAGGGCTCTTGGCAGGATAGACAACCTCCCAATTCAGGGGATGCTTGCCCGAGAGGGCCACCTGATCTCCCTTACGAAGCAACTGTTGCCCATTGATGCGACTGCCATTGACGTAGGTACCATTCGTAGAATGATTGTCTATCAGGAGAACCTGTCCATCCGACTGTTTGCACAGGAAGGCGTGAGTGTCCGATACATCATCCTGATTATAACGAATCTGAGCCATCGGGTTGCGGCCAATCATCTTCTTGTCCACCACATTGGCCGGAATACTGACAGGAGCCTTAGGCTGCTTAGGAGCAGGGGCAGAGGCCTTCTGAATCATCTGTTTCCAATCCACAGAGTGATTACCCAATACCACCGTCGATGCTGGAGTAAGCTTCTCCTTACCCGATATGCGCTTCCCGTTCACAAAGGTACCATTGGTGGAATGAAGGTCTTCAATGGTAATCTCACCAAAATCAGAAACCGTAATTACAGCATGGTTGGTCGATACCACTCCGTCGTTTATCACGACATCATTCCCTGGTCCTCTTCCGACTTTAATCGTTTTCATATCAAATTACAATTAGTTGTTAATTTCATCACTTTAATCTACAAAATTCGCCACTTAGTCATTCGCGATAACTTTTCGTAGCAAATATCCTAGATTCTTTCCCTGCAAATATAAAGATTTTATTTGCTCACAAAATATCTTTTAAGGATTTTTTTTATGAAAAGTTTGTGAAATAGACCACAAAAATATGGCCAATCCCAAAAAAGCAACTACTTTTGCGTGAAACTTACTCATTTTAACAAGTCATGAACGGCATATCTCTCTTCTATCAAATTGCTAGCGGTGATTACGGATTAATCACAAACGAGCGTTGTTACTTCTACTCGCCCCTAACGGATGCTGTCACGACCAACAATGTCAAGATGCCCACCGAAGTTACATACAAACATTATAAATAATAGTCTTATGGAAGAATTAAAGCAACGACATGGATTTGTCACATTCTGGCTTTGGCTAGTACTTATTGTCAATGCCTGTTTAACATTGGTGTTTACATTCAATATGTTTGAGTCGGCATTGCATCAAGCGCCTATCTCCGAAGGCGTGTTGGCCATGCTGAGTATCTGCAATGTGTTTGCCTCACTGCTCTTGATGAAATGGAACAAGACAGGTTTCTATCTATTTATTGCATCAACAGTTATCACAATGATTATAAACATATTCAAGCTCCACCTCAATCCAATGGAGTGCATCTCTTCTATTGTGGGCATAGCCATCTGGTGGGCCGTGTTGCAAATCAAGCACAACGGGGTGTCTGCCTGGAGCATGATGAGTGACGGACTTGACTTCGACCGTTGCAGAAACCTCTATTTGGCCTTTGTCAGCACGCTTTCCATCCAGCTCCTCCTCTTAATCTTTGCTATGTTCTTCTGGCCCAAAATCTACCATGCAGATGAGGCTCCAATAAGCTATGCCGACGAGTCCCCCTTTGAGGTACATGCAGACGAGACTGCAACCGATGCGCTTGAAGCCTACGATGAAGACAGCGATGTATCAGACGAAATGGACTCTGTAGCCTATGTTGTAGAGGAGAGTAAGCCCGTCGTTTCTGCTTCTCCGGCTATATCCAGCAGCACAAAGAGGGTAGCAGAAGACAATGCCGACCGTGAAAGCCGCGAAGCGCTGGAGACCCTTCGCCAAGGCATTAAGGAAGTAGCGTTGCCTCTAGATGCAGGCTCAGGGGTAACCATCACCGAAATATACCTTACTGACAACAACCTGGTTTATGTGGCACTATGCGATGAGAACCTCGTGAACATCGAAGCGCTCAATCAGGCCAAATCCCAGGTGAAACAGGGCATCCTTTCTTCTGCAACGGCCACCAGCGATGCCCGTTCTATTATAGAACTCTGCATAAAAGCCAAGAGAGGCATGCTCTATATCTACAAAGGCGACACCTCTGGCGAGACATGCCGGGTACAAATCACGACATCAGAACTCTCTAAGGCATTGTAACCCCATTCTTACAACTAAAGAATGTTTTTGCAAAACGTTTAATCATAGATAAAGTCATGAAAGAAAAGTTTCCTATCGGGCATGTCTATGGACTCTCCACAGAGTCACAGAATAAAGAAGAACAAGCTATAGCGAAGAGAAGGCTTGTGGATGAGCCCCTAGCCTGCGTCTATGGCCCACCACCAGTTTACAACAATACGAATAATTGTGCCTATCCGAAGAAAAACAAACTAAAAACTCTTCTATCCAAGCTGTTGCGGAAATAATGCAGGATAGATGTAAATGAAGAGCAGGGAAATGACGATTGAAGAATTCATAACTCTACGTACCGAAAGAAGGCAGTTGCAGCAACTATTCTGGGAATGCACACTACGCTGCAACTTGCACTGCCAGCACTGTGGCAGCGACTGCCGTAAGGACAATATGCCCAAAGACATGCCTTTTGCTGACTTCGCAAAGGTCCTTGATGAGATTGCTACGGAGAAAGATCCTTCAAAGATTATGGTTATCACCACAGGTGGTGAGCCCCTTGTCAGGCAGGATATCGTGGAGTGCGGCAGCGAGATTACAAGGAGGGGATTCGTATGGGGCATGGTATCTAACGGTCTCTTGCTCGACACGGCAAAACTCAAGCAACTGACCGATGCCGGATTGAAGACTATCGCAATCAGCCTGGATGGCTTTGAAGAAGAACACAACTGGATGCGCGGAAACAATCATAGTTTCAGCAAAGCAGTTCAGGCTATCCAGGCATTGACGAAGTCGGAAATAATGTGGGACGTGATCACCTGCGTCAACGCACGCAATTTCCCTGCTCTTCCTCGTTTCAAAGATTTCCTCATCACCTTAGGTGTAAAGTATTGGCGGCTGTTCACGGTATTTCCTATAGGAAGGGCGGCTGATAATGCCGCATTGCAACTAAGCCCTGAACAATTCGAGCAGTTGCTGGCATTTATCAAGGCTGAGCGAGAGAAGAAGGAGATTCATGTTTCCTATTCTTGCGAAGGTTACCTGGGTCATTACGAAATGGAAGTCAGGGATAACCCCTTCTTTTGTGGTGCTGGCATCAATATCGCTTCGGTCAGGTATGACGGTGCGATTTCTGGTTGCCTAAGCATCCGAAGCCACTTTGATCAAGGTAACATCTACCATGACCCATTCATGAAGGTTTGGAACGAGCGCTTTCAGCTGTTCAGAGACAGAACATGGATGAAGCGGGACGAATGCACCGATTGTCAAGTCTGGAATCACTGTTTAGGTGGCGCCATGCATCTGCGTGATGAGGATGGAAGGATGAAAGGATGCTCGTACAATAAGCTCATGTCCGCCTGCCAAGCTGTCTTCATTTCTCTTACCGACTCAAAGTCGGACACGCCGTAGGGTATTTGCTAAATTCCATCCATAGCTACAATTTTGGTTCAATGTTAGTGGGTTTATGCCAATACCACACCTCTATCAGAAGATTAGTTGCAAAGAGGAACTGCATTTAACGTGTTATTTGAATGAGCAAACACATAGGTCTGCTCTTACCGTATGCACACCAGAGATGACCTTAAAAAGAAAATTCCGAACAACCAAACAACATCCAATCCTCTATGAACGACAGGACTACCTACCCAAAGATTTCTGGAAGCACTCCTCCTTCCTCCCCACTTGCTCTATGCTGATTCAATAGTTACGCTACTGCAACAAGGAGGTGAACTCGATATGAAGTCGATATGAACTCGATATGAACTCGATGAAAGAGTATAGAATCATCGACTTCATACCGACTTCATATGGGCTTCAATACAGAGTTAGTTTAGACTTACCTTAGAGGTACGGTAGAGTTACGATAGAGGGCACGAAGAATAAGGGCAACGATTTTTTATAGTGAAAAATCATTACCCTTATCACCTTCATCAGCAGCAAGGAGACGAAAACAGGGGCCTACTGTACCTGGTCAGACCACAACGAGGTGCTGAGGCGAGCAGAGAATACGGTGGCCTTCGTGTCGCAAGTGGACATAGGCGTATGCACCATGAGGTAAAGGTGCAGACACGACATGCCCTTCCATGGTGTAGTCATAAACCGTTTCCTCACATTTCGCTTCGAGCCGGCATGGGCCCTGCCCTGGCTCAGGTGTTTCTAAACACTTCAGCTGATAGAAGCGCAACAGGTCGCCACGCCGCCAGTCCTTATCATTGATGTCAAAAGCCAAGCAGTTATCCTCCAAGCGCAAGTCGAGTGCGGGCAGGCTACCTGACGAGATGATGTAAGGGGCTGGTACACAAAGACCCTGATTGTAATCCTCAGCACCGAGTTCCACGTGCTCAATCAGCAGATTGTAATGAATAAAGCGTCGATAGACCGCAAGGGGATTAGCAGCCTCCTCGAAGTTTTCACGTAACAGATACTTCAGCAGGCCGTAGGCTGCAAGGATGTTGCGCATCCCCTTGCGCTGCTGCTGTTGCCGCTTACTGTTGGCATCACGATAGTTTGTAGGCCTGCTCTGAATAATCTGCACGCCGCCCAGTTCGCGATAGACCATGCCCTCGATTCTCCCCGAGAGTATTCCTTTCTTATTGATTTTTACCATATTTCATCGATTGGCTGCATCCTGTGCGGCCTATTATTGAGGTTAAACATTCATTGGCAAAAATAGTAAAATTCCACTGAAATGGCAAGTCTTTGTCCAAAGAATTGGCGATTGAGGGATAAGAAAATCTATTCGCCCTTTGTTTTTAGCGCGAATTGTGTTACTTTTGTACCCCGAAACTGAAAATTATAGTATGGCAAAGGAAAGTCAAGTGATATTCGACCGCCAGACGGTGGAGTTTGTAACCGTATGTGCGGAGTACTGCAAGTGGGTGGAACAGGCTGAAGGCGCCCCACGGCGGCAGCTGGTGGATGTGGCCCTCAAGCTGCTCCCCCTGCTCTACCTCAAGGCCTCTATGCTCCCCCCCTGCGAAACGCTGGGCGACGAACCGCTGGAAAGCTTCGTCACCGAGGAGAGCTACGAGGTGGTGCGGCTCACCCTGGCCGACATCCTGGGCGAGCGCGATGACTACCTGGACGTGTTCGTAAGTGACATGAAATACAGCGACCAACCCATTACCCGATACATCTCCGAGGACCTGAGCGATATCTACCAGGACATCAAAGACTTCATCTGCCTCTTCCAGTCGGGTCTGAACACGGTGATGAACGATGCACTGGCCACCTGCCAGGAGAACTTCCGCCTCTATTGGGGACAGAAGCTGGTCAACACCCTGCGTGCCCTGCATGAGTTGCGCTACGCCGCTCCCGAGGAGGATGACGGGGAGGAGTATCCCGCTGACGAGGCCGATGATGACCTGAAGCCCTACTTAACTGAAGACGACAACGATGATAACGATACAACGGACTATTGATAAAGCGGCAGTCAATGAGATGCCCGTGGTGAGCTTCGAGGGGAAAATTCACCTCGTCAACACCCCGCAGCAGGCTGAGCACGCGGTGAACTTCCTCAAGCAGTTCCCCCTGCTGGGCATTGACACGGAGACGCGCCCCAGCTTCAGCCGCGGACAGCAACATAAGGTGGCTCTGCTGCAGGTATCTGCAGAGGAACACTGCTTCCTCTTCCGCCTCAACCTGACGGACTTGACGCTGCCCGTCATCTACCTGCTGGAGAATCCAGCCATCACCAAGGTGGGCCTCTCGTTACACGATGACTTCATGATGCTTCACCGCCGTGCCCCCTTCGAGCCCCGGGGCATCGTGGAACTACAGGAGCGGGTGAAGCTCTTCGGCATCGAGGAGCTGAGCCTGCAGAAGATTTTCGCCATCCTCTTCGGACAGAAAATCTCAAAGAGCCAGCAGCTGAGCAATTGGGAAGCCAAGGAGCTCACCCAGCCACAGCAACGCTACGCAGCTACAGATGCCTGGGCCTGCCTGCAAATCTACCACCAGCTTCAACGCCTCAAAGAAGAGGGAATCTACATCGCTGACCAGGGATAAGTTTTTTATGGATAAGGTTATTGATAACAAACATATATAATAATAATGTATAAGATTATACTGAAACGAGGCAAGGAGGAGTCGCTCCAGCGATTTCATCCGTGGGTGTTCTCGGGTGCCATAGCCCGCATCGAGGGCGAGCCCGAGGAAGGCGAAGTGGTGGATGTCTATACCTCACAAGGGGAATTTATCGCCAAAGGTCATTGGCAGATAGGCAGCATTGCCTTACGCGTGCTCTCCTTCCAGGCTGACGAGGCCATTGACGCCGACTTCTGGAGACGCAGGCTCGCCACGGCCTATGCCATGCGGCAACATATAGGCATAGCTGGACGCAGTGACAATAATACCTACCGGCTGGTGCACGGCGAGGGTGATAACCTGCCCGGACTCGTCATCGACATCTATGCCCGAACAGCTGTCATGCAAGCCCACTCGGCAGGTATGCACCTGGTACGTATGCAGATAGCCGCCGCACTCAACGAGGTGATGCAGGGAGACATCGACAACATCTACTACAAATCAGAGACTACCCTCCCCTTCAAAGCCGACCTCTACCCCGAGAACGGCTTTCTGCAGGGAGGCAGCACGGACAATGTGGCCACGGAGTATGGATTGCAGTTCCACATCGACTGGCTCAAGGGGCAGAAGACGGGGTTCTTCGTGGACCAGCGCGAAAACCGCTCCTTGCTGGAACGCTATGCACACGGGCGCTCGGTACTCAACATGTTCTGCTACACAGGCGGCTTCTCCGTCTATGCCATGCGTGGAGGAGCCAAACTGGTCCACTCTGTAGATAGCTCGGCCAAGGCCATTGACCTGACGAACAAAAACATCGCCCTCAACTTCCCCGGCGACGAGCGCCATGAGGCCTACGCTGAAGACGCCTTCAAGTACCTTGACCGCATGGGTGACCAGTACGACCTCATCATACTCGACCCGCCAGCCTTTGCCAAGCACCGCGATGCCCTGCGCAACGCTCTGCAAGGCTACCGCAAGCTCAACGTCAAGGCCTTCGAGAAAATCAAACCCGGCGGAATCCTCTTCACCTTCTCCTGCTCGCAGGCGGTGAGCAAGGAGAATTTCCGTACCGCCGTCTTCACCGCTGCCGCCATGACAGGACGCAGCGTGCGTATCCTGCATCAGTTGACGCAACCCGCCGACCACCCCGTGAATATCTACCATCCCGAGGGTGAATACCTCAAGGGACTCGTCTTATATGTGGAATAGATAGATAAAATAGGTTGATAGTATAATTAATGTTAACACAATGCATTTTCTTGGCGATTTATTATGTTGTATAACATAAAACCCCTACATTTGCACCGTGTTTTTCATGGTATTAGATTTAAGGTTAATAAAGATTGGGTGTCTGGGATAGATACCCTTCTTTTTTTGTACCTACCTGAAGGCACATTTTTTCGGCCAAAGATTGGTTCGTTTCAATTTTTTCTCTACCTTTGTCGGTCGAAATAAAGAATATAGCCCATGAATCTCAAAACACGCTTAATCGTGATGAACTTCCTGCAGTTTGCAGTGTGGGGTGCCTACCTCACCTCCATGGGAAGTTACCTCGTTACTATAGGCATGGCACAGCAAATCGGCCTGTTCTATGCCATGCAAGGCATCGTATCCCTCTTCATGCCTGCCCTGCTCGGCATCGTGGCTGACCGCTGGATTCCAGCACAGAAGATGCTTTCACTCAGCCACCTGCTCGCTGCCCTCTTCATGGGCGCAGCTGGATTATACGGCATGACGCAGGGTGCTAACACACAATTCAGCGTGCTCTTCCCGCTCTACGCCTGCTCCGTAGGCTTCTACATGCCGACATTAGCCCTAAGCAACTCCGTGGCGTACAACGCACTGGAGCGAGCCGGCCTTGACACCATTAAGGCCTTTCCCCCGATTCGTATCTTCGGCACTATCGGCTTTATCTGCTCCATGTGGGTAATCGACTTGATGGGTTGGCAAGCCAACTACAACCAATTCCTGGCCTGTGCCGCCATCGGCATCCTATTCAGCGGCTACGCATTGACCCTCCCCGCCTGCCCCGTAAGCAGCGGCAAGGGCAGGAGCCTCAGCGAAGCACTCGGACTGAAAGCCTTCAGCCTCTTCAAGCAGCGCAAGATGGCGCTCTTCTTCCTCTTCTCCATGCTACTAGGCGTATCGCTGCAGATTACCAACGGCTTTGCAAACCCTTTCATCAGCAGCTTTGGCAGCGTGGCCGAGTATGCCGACACCTTCGGCGTGAAGCATGCCAATATCCTCATCTCTCTTTCACAAATCTCAGAGACCCTCTGCATTCTGTTGATTCCCTTCTTCCTGAAGCGCTTCGGCATCAAGCAGGTGATGCTTATGGCCATGTTGGCCTGGGTGCTTCGTTTCGGCCTATTTGGTACAGGCAACCCGGGGGGTGGGGTCTGGATGTTCGTGCTGAGTATGATTGTGTATGGTGTGGCCTTCGACTTCTTCAATGTCTCCGGCTCACTTTTTGTCGATAAGGAGGTGGACAAGGAAATCCGCTCCAGTGCGCAAGGGCTGTTCGTCTTCATGACCAACGGCTTTGGATCGACCATCGGCACACTGAGTGCCCAAGCCATAGTCAACCGCATCGTAGTGGCTCCTGCCGGCATTGAGCAGACAGCCCAATGGCAGACCTGCTGGTTTATCTTTGCCGGATATGCCCTGGTGGTAGCCGTACTATTTGCCTTAGTATTCAGATATAAACATGTTCGCCAATCCTGATATGCACCTGTTCTACACCCCCGATATTGCCCTCTGCCACGAGCTACCTGCCGATGAAGCAGCTCACGCCTTGCGTGTGCTCCGTCTGCAGCCAGGCGACGAGGTATCCCTGACTGATGGGCAAGGTAACCTCTACCGCGCCATCATCAGCGAGTGCAACCGGAAGCGCTGCCTGGTAGAGGTGGAGGGGAAAGAGGAACAGCCTCCCCTCTGGGAAGGTCATCTCCATCTGGCCCTGGCCCCCACAAAGAACATGGACCGCATGGAGTGGCTGGCAGAAAAGGCCACGGAAATCGGGTTTGACGAGCTCACCTTCCTCGACTGTCAATGGAGCGAACGGCGCATCGTGAAAGGGGAACGCATCGAGAAGATTCTGGTATCAGCCATGAAGCAGTCACTCAAAGCACGTCTGCCCAAGCTGAACGAGATGACTGACTTCATGCACTTCGTGAAGCAGCCCTTCAGCGGGCAGAAGTTCATTGCCCACTGCCACGAAGGGGAGAAACTGCTGCTACGCCAGGCGCTGCAGCCCGCTGAGGATGCCCTGGTACTGATTGGGCCGGAGGGTGACTTCAGCCCCGACGAGGTGGCTGAAGCCATCAGACAAGGATTCAAGCCAGTGACGCTGGGCAACACCCGACTACGCACCGAGACTGCAGCCCTCGTGGCTGTTCACTTGATGAACCTGACACACACCAACCCATCGGAAGTATGATTTACTTTTACCAATATTCTCTTAACTAATAAATTATTTGATTATGAAACCAACTCTTTTCTTACTCGCTGCTGGAATGGGCAGCCGCTACGGAGGTCTGAAACAACTCGACGGTCTGGGACCTCACGGTGAAACCATCATGGACTACTCAATCTATGATGCAATCCATGCCGGATTCGGCAAACTGGTATTCGTGATCCGTAAGGACTTTGAACAGGATTTCCGCGACAAGATTATCTCTAAATACGAGGGTCACATCCCCTGCGAACTGGTATTCCAAGCCATTGACAACCTGCCCGAAGGCTTCACTTGCCCCGAAGGCCGTACGAAGCCCTGGGGTACGAATCACGCTGTCATGATGGGTGAAAGCGTCATCAACGAACCGTTTGCCGTCATCAACTGCGACGACTTCTACGGCCGTGACTCTTACCGCTCGATGGCTGACTTCCTGAGCAACCTGCCCGAAGGTACCAAGAATACCTACGCTATGGTAGGTTTCCGCATCGGCAACACACTGAGCGAGAGCGGCACCGTATCACGCGGCCTTTGCACCACCGACGAGAACCAACTGTTGCAGTCTGTTGTGGAGCGCACCAAGATCGAGCGCAGAGAGGGTGAGGTGAAGTACATCGACGATAACGGCGAATGGGCTCCCACTCCCGAGACGACTCCCGTCAGCATGAACTTCTGGGGCTTCACGCCCGACTACTTTGCATACAGCAAGGAGTTCTTCAAGACCTTCCTGAGCGACCCGAAGAACATGGAGAACCTGAAGAGCGAATTCTTCATCCCC
>JBJEKT010000037.1:0-15759 GCA_051878775.1 Bacteroides sp.
GATGAAGGTGCGCGACTATGAGTGCGACCTTCAGGGCATTGTCAACAATGCCAACTACCAGCACTACCTGGAGCATGCCCGCCATGAGTTCCTGCTGGGCACGGGCACCAGCTTTGCTGCACTGCATGAGCAGGGCATCGATGCGGTGGTGGCCCGCATCACCATGTCCTTCAAGACCCCGCTGAAGAGTGGCGATGAGTTTGTCTGCCGACTGGCCCTCAAGAAGGAGGGCATACGCTACGTCTTCGTCCAGGACATCTTCCGCAAAGCAGACAACAAGATAGTGCTCAAGGGCGTAGTCGAGGCCGTAAGCCTTGTGCATGGCCGCCTGGCCGAGAGCCCCGAGCTCAATGAGCTGCTTGCTCCCTTCCTCCCCACCGAATAACACGAAATCCACAAGCCATGAATCGCGAAGAACAAATCAGCTGCATCGCCCTCTCGCTGTGCGAAGGCATTGGCCACATTGGGGCCAAACGCCTGGTGGAGAGCGTAGGCAGTGCCACCGAAGTCTTTGCCCGCCGCAAAGAGTTAGCCACCCTGATTCCTGGTATCCGCCCTGCGGCGATTGAAGCCCTCGATAACAAGGAGGCCTTCCAACGGGCGGAAGAGGAGCTGCAGTTTGCCGAGGCCCACGGCATCCAATGCCTGACCCTCAAGGACGAAGCCTATCCCTCGCGGCTGCGCGAATGTGAGGATGCACCCATCGTACTCTTCTTCCAGGGAAATACAGACTTCAACCGGCTGCACGTGGTGGCCATGGTGGGTACACGCCATGCCACCGACTACGGTACGGAGTTCTGCACCGAGTTTATCCGCGACCTGGCAGCCTGCTGTCCCGATGCACTCGTGGTGAGCGGACTGGCCTACGGCATTGATATCCACAGCCACCGCGAGGCACAGCGCAACAACCTCTCCACCGTAGCCGTTCTGGCCCACGGCCTGGACCGTATCTACCCCTACGTACACCGCCACACAGCCCAGGAGATACAGCGCAACGGCGGTCTGCTGACCGAATTCCTCACCCACACCAACCCTGACCGCCAGAACTTCGTACAGCGCAACCGCATCGTGGCAGGCATCAGTGATGCCATCATCGTAGTGGAGTCGGCTGCCAAGGGAGGTTCACTCATCACTGCCGGACTGGCTGCTGACTACAACCGCGACTGCTTTGCCGTGCCTGGCAGGCGTAACGACACCTTCTCTATTGGCTGCAATCAGCTGATACGTGACCACAAAGCACAGATTCTGCTCCATGCCGAGGACTTTGTCAAGGCGATGAACTGGGGTACCCCGAAGCCTCGCGTCAGCAACGTGCAGCGCAGCCTCTTCCTTGACTTCTCCCCCGAGGAGGAGCGTATCATCCAGATGCTGACCAAACTGGGTGACCTACACATCAACGCCCTGGTCGTAGAAACGGGCATCCCCATCAACCGCATGAGCGCCCTGCTCTTCGAACTGGAGATGAAGGGCGTAATCCGTGCCAACGTGGGCGGCTCGTATCATCTGCTGGGGTAACTCCCCACGCAATGAGCCATCAGAAGATTATTCTGCCAGAGAGCTCTTTCTGCTCTTTGAAATAGAATAATTAACCTGATATTACCCTCCTATGCAGCGCAATTTTCTAAAAAACGGCCACCTATTGGTGGATTAAAATACTCCATCTACCTTTGCAGGCAGAATAAAGAAACAGCGTGTAAACGATACAACGTATAACTAAAATAAAGAAATTATGTCGAAAGTAGCAAAAAGCCTTACCGAACTGGTGGGCAACACTCCTCTCCTGGAGATCAACAACTTCGTGAAGAAGCATCAGCTGAAGGCCCGCATCCTGGTCAAGCTGGAGTATTTCAATCCTGCAGGGAGCGTGAAGGACCGCGTGGCGCTGGCCATGATTGAAGATGCTGAACAGCGCGGGGTACTTCAACCCGGAGCTACCCTGATAGAGCCTACCAGCGGCAATACGGGGGTAGGTCTGGCCTTCGTCTCTGCCGCAAAGGGGTATCACCTCATCCTCACCATGCCCGAGACCATGAGCGTAGAGCGCCGCACCTTGTTGAAAGCCTTGGGTGCCGAATTGGTGCTGACCAGTGGCGCAGAAGGCATGAAGGGGGCCATTGCCAAGGCCGAAGAGCTGAAGCAGCAGATTCCCGGCTCGCTCATCCTGCAGCAGTTCAACAACCCGGCTAATCCCGCTGCCCATCGCCGCACCACAGGTGAAGAAATCTGGCGCGACACGGAGGGCCAGCTCGATATCTTCGTGGCTGGTGTAGGCACGGGAGGTACCGTGAGTGGCACGGGTGAGGCGCTGAAGAGCCACAACGAGAAGATTAAGGTGGTAGCCGTAGAGCCAGCCAGCTCCTCCGTCCTACAGGGCGGCAATCCAGGCCCGCACAAGATACAGGGCATCGGAGCCGGCTTTGTACCGAACAACTACCACGCCAACGTCGTAGATGAGGTCATCGGCATCGAGAATGACGAAGCCATGGAGACCAGTCGCGAGCTGGCCCACACCGAAGGCGTATTGGTGGGTATCTCATCAGGCGCTTCCCTGGCTGCCGCCGTCCGCCTGGCCCGCCGTGCAGAGAATGAAGGCAAGACCATCGTAGCCCTCCTGCCCGACACCGGCGAGCGCTACCTCTCCACCCCACTCTGGAACTATTAAGCCAGACTTAATCATCCGTTCCCCATACATCATTGTCCAGGCAGATTTTGGATTATTATCCCTAATCTGCCTGGACAATTTATGTTGTGCGACATATTATTCCTTCACCGAACTCACAACTATAGGCTTCATACACTATTTTTCAAGAAAAAAGAACCATATAGTTTGGCCTCAATGAGATAATACCTGTATTTCCAGCGTTCGTGGGGAAAAAGCCTCAACCGATTACTTTGCGCCGGCCTCGGTAACTGTTAGCAACACTAACGGATATGCCGACTGAAAGACTAGCACCTGATACCATTGAGCTGTTTTCATTTCGTTGATAGCTTATCATCAATTAAATGAGAACGGCTTTTCAATGCGAAGGAGAGAAGTTATCTATTTGACTTGAGAGCTTTCAAGAATCAATCCCGGAAGGCCGTGAAACTTCCATGGGCCGTCTTGCAAAGGGAAAAGCTACTGCACACAGTAGCATCCATAGGGTGGTCAGACGGTGCATAATATAAAAAAGTATCATTAGCGTTGCACTAAGTGGTTATTTTTGATGCGAAGATGGCGATTGAACGTTACCTCTGCACGACGGTCTGCTCTACGGCCTGCTCAAGGGCTGAGCCGTTGGGGACAGGGGCGGTGATGAGCTCAGGGCGGTTGAAGGTGAGGGTGTAGCTGTCGTAAAAGTCGGGGTCCTGCTGCGGAAGCAGGAAGGGCTTACCGGCCTCACCAGTCTCAGGATTGAAGCTGGCAATGAAGGGACGGGCCCACAGTCCATCCATCCGCTTACTGCTCAGCACAATCCAGCGGCCCGAAGAGCTCCACGTAGGATAGCTATCTACATCGTTGCTGTTCACCTCCGTCAGGCAACGGATGTGGCCATTGGAGGTATCGAGCAGATAGACCTCGCTCTCAGGATGCCAGATGGAAAAGTTGCCGTAATCGGACTGCACGAAGAGCAGGTAGCGGCCATCGGGAGAGACACGAGGGAAGGAGACAGACTTGCCCTGCTCAGAAGCCGGATAGATGCACTCCAGGTCATGGAAGCGGTGGCTCTCCGCATCGAAGCGGATGCGACAGAGGTCGTAGCGGATGCTGTCGAGCGCCATACCTTTGCGATAGCCTTTGGCCCGGCAGAAGTAGAGTTCACTCCCGTTGGGAGCACATGCCGGAAAAGTCTCCATGTAGGCATCACCATAGATGAGCGAGTCGGTATAGGCCACGTGATGCTCCACGTCATAGACCATCAGGTCGGCTCCCAGGTCGGAGACTTCAATCGGCTTGGTGCCGCTGGAGTGAAAGAATTGCTGTATCTCGTTGGTGGCAAAGAAGAGGTACTTGCCCGAGGGATGCCATGAGGGATAGGTGGGCCCGTAGCGGAATCCGGGCTCCTTGGGGTTGACCTTCTCCACCTTGCCCCCGCGTGAAATCAGGGTGCCTCCCTGCGGACCACGGATATGTAGCATCATCTCGTCGGGGCGGTACTGGTTGTAGGAGTGGCAGTTGACGCACTGGTGACCGAAATGGCGATTCTCCACAATGGGAGTCTCCTTATACGAAGAGAGCTCGCGCTGATAGATGCCCATCTCGTTCCACAACTCATAGCCCGGATAGAGCAAGCGGTAGGTGAGGTAAGGGTCTATGGGGTGCTCAGATATGCGGTTCGTGAGGTCGGCATAGCGCACCCACTCCCCTGCCTGCCGGATAGTGATACGGAAATAGATGGATTTACCTGCACCCTGCTCCGTCAGCTTGCACCACTGCTTAAGAGGGATGGTAACCGTGGATTTGGTGCTAGTGACATGAAAAGCGGGCTCCTCACCCACTATGCCGAATTCTGACTGATACTGCTCACCCTCCGTGCAAATCCTGAAATTGGGTGGAGCGATGTTGCAGGGGAAGGTGACCGCCTCATAACTGGGGTAGATAAGGGGTTGCTCATCGGTCTGCCGGTCAGCAGGATGATAGGCATTGCACCCCGAGAGGGCAACCAGCAGCAGGAGGTAAAGGCAAGCGGTATAGACTTTCATGAGAAATGATACGTTAGTGGAGGAATGATGCGTTTCGTTTTATATGGAAGAGAAAGGTTAGTTGTCAATGGCTTTATTGCCATAGGGACTGAGATAGTTCATGTAGAACCAGTAGCTGCTCCCAAACTGCGCACGCAGGGCAGCGGTCTGGCCTGACTTCATCAGCGAGTAATAGCGTTCAAAGCGCTCTGACGTGGAGGCGGAGAGCTCGAATCCCAGTTGACGGAAACGCTCTTCACCCACCTTCAGGCGATAGATATAGAGGGCCTCCTCATAGAGGGGAGGCAGCGAGGGGTAGTGGAAACGGCGTATGCGGTGGATATTGTCCGCAAAACGCTGTACGTTGTTACTCAGCAGCAAGTAGCTCATCAGGTACTCGAAGGCCATCTTGTTCGTGGGGTCCTGGTCACAGAGATACTCCAGCTCAGGCCCTAGGTTGAGCACATTGGAGAAGCGGGCCGGTAATGCCCCATCATCATCCAATGCCTTGCGCAATCCATCTACTTCACCCGACTCCAGCCTTTTCTCCAATGCAAGGGCTTGCTGCCGGTAGAAAAGCGACTGCTTGAGCTTGTTCAGAAAGCGTTGGGCCACGCGGGGACGATGGTTCACGATGTTGTAGCGGGCCAGGTTGAGCAGGTGGGGAGCTGTCTCGCCCCACACCACCATAGCCTCAAACTCCCAGCGGTGGGCTTCGTTGATGTGACCCAGCTCCTCATAGACAAAGTGACCGTATTCGCTCTCGCGGCTGTTGCTGTTCCAAGGCAGGTAGAGTGTCTTCACCCCCAGGGTAGCTGGATAGTCGAAGAGCCGGTATGGCAGCTCACCCGTATGGTAGAGAGCCAGGCTGCGGAAGTAGGCCATCAGCTGATTGGTTTTTCCGCCCTGCAGGTAGCGTTCGGTATAGTCGAGCACCGCATGCCACTCCTTGTGCTTGACGTGCTGCTCCGTCTTGAGCATGATGCCCTCCTTGCGGTTGTAGTGCTGCACGAAGTAGCTATATCCCAATGCCCCATAGCCAACCAGAAAGGCTACCGTAAGGAGCATACGTCCCCTACCACGCAGCCAAGGCAGATGCAGCTTGGCACAAAAAGGAAGCAACGGAGTACGGGAGCGCCACAAGCAGAGAATCAGGGAGAGGAGGGAGAGAGAAAGCACGCTGCCTACGACCAGGGTGAGCTCATGATCAGCAGACATCGTGTAGAAGAAGAGAGCAAGCGAAGGAAGCACGGCCAGGAAGAGGAAATCCTCCTTCCCCGAGAGGCGATGCAGCAGGTAGCGCGTCAGCGCATAGCATGCCACCAGCAGACCGGCAAGCAGCAAGCTGCCGAGTCCCGGATAGTAGAAAAACTGGATGAGGAAGTCGGTGAGGTAGCCTATCAAGCCCACGGTCTGGAGCTGATGGAGGAAGTACGCCTTCGAGAAGAGAAACAGGTGGTGCTGCTCGTGATAGGCAATCACGTGCGAGAGGATCCCTTGGTAGGCCAGAAAATAACAGATGGCCAACGTCATCCCAACAGCGTAGCTAAGTACTCTTTTCACCATGATAAAAAAGTGGAAATCCTATGGAGAAAGAGGAGGGCATACCCTCCTTGCGAAGGGTAGCCCTCTCTCCTGTTAGATATTAGGTATGATTACGGACTATCATCAATAACCCGGGTTCTGCGTCAGGTTGGGATTGAGGTCAATCTCCTTCTGCGGAACGGGATAGACATAGTTGTGGTCCTGATAGGCCGTTGTTCCACCTACGTAGTTCTCGCCTTCGTAGAGGATGCAGATCTTACCACCGTCGCCTTCCACTGCATCGGGAGAGTCAACCAACTTGTACTTCAAGCCATAGAGCGGCTTGTTGAGCACATCTTTGGCAATGCCCCAACGACGGATATCCCACTGGCGCTTACCACCTTCGAGGGCAAACTCTACGCGCCACTCGTTGCGGATGCGCTGGCGCAGTTCCTCCTGCGTACCGCAGTAGGTGGGCTTGCTGGCATCCGTCTTCTGTAGTTCAGGCATACCGACACGCTTACGCACCTGGTTGACGGCATCAAAGGCCTCCTGCGAGAGGGGGTCAAGCTCATTCTTAGCCTCAGCATAGGTGAGGAGTACCTCGGCGTAGCGGATAACGACTGCATCCTTACCCATATCCCAACCGGTGGATTGAGGATCGATGCTGGGGTCGAGCCACTTCTGTTGGTAGTAACCAGTAGCCGTAGCATCGCCGTGCTGACCGATACCCGTAGGATAGCAAGACTTCAGGGGAGCCACCTTAACGGTTACACCATACATCACCTCACCATCATGCAGCACGTTCACCTCCAGACGCGGGTCGCGGTTGGCAAACGGATTCTTCTCATCATAGATTGCAGACTTGGCAATCGGAGCACCCTCGATGTCCTCAAAGGCATCCACCAGGCTCTGCGTGGGGTCGATACCACCCCAACCCAGCGTCGGGAAGGCTTCCCAACCAATAAGGTACCAGCCGTTGTCACCTGCATTGAACTGACGCACCAGGATGAACTCATCGCAGCCGTCGGCCACTTCCCAGAAGAGCTGAGCATACTTACCCGTGTTGTCCTTGTCCCACAGTTGGTAGGTACCCTGGTCCATCACCTTCTTGGCATTGTCAGCAGCCACCTGCCAGTTGCCGTAGTAGAGGGCGGCACGGGCTTTCATGGCGAGGGCGGCACCCTTGGTGATACGTCCGTAGTCGGAAGCCGACCAGCTGACGGGCAGGTACTCGATAGCCTTGTCAAAGTCGTCCATCACGTGCTTATAGACTTCATCGCGCGAAGTGCGGGTGATGCCCTCCTGGTCAGCCAGTTCAAGGGGTCTATCCACATAAGGTACATCGCCGAAGGTGCGGATGAGGTCGAAGTAGTGGAATGCGCGGAAGAAGTAGGTCTGTCCGAGCACTTTCTTCTTCTCAGCCTCGTTGTAGTCGGGGATTTCGTCAATCTTGCTCAGGATGAGGTTAGCCTGACGGATTACGCCGTACGTGTAGCTCCAGTCCTGATCCAGGGGGTCGTAGATACCTTTTGAGATGTTGCCGGCTGCCCATTTGATGCCGTGCACAGCATCATCGGAGTTGATAGCATCGTCCACATCCCAGTAGGGGAGCGAGTTGTAGAGGTCAGACACTGCCATTTCAGCATCGTTGCCTGTTTTCCAGAAGCTGCCGTCTGAGAGCTCTTCCAAGGGATAGCGGTCCAGGTCAACGCACGAAGTAAACCCAGTCAGCAGAGCGGCAGCCAATATAAAGAGTGATTTTCTTTTCATATCGCGTTATAATAATAAGGGTTAGAATGAAACTTTGAGTCCCAGGGAGATTTTCTTCACGTTCGAGTAGAAGGCACCACGGGTATC
Organism: Bacteroides sp.; assembly: GCA_051878775.1. Classification (GTDB taxonomy): domain Bacteria; phylum Bacteroidota; class Bacteroidia; order Bacteroidales; family Bacteroidaceae; genus Bacteroides. Next base: position 8,047 of record JBJEKT010000037.1, read on the forward strand.
GGAGGGAGATTCGGGATCCAGACCGTCCAGGCCAGAGATGGTGAACAGGTTTTCACCAGCCACATAGACCTTGGCACGCTCGATGCCCACCTTCGAGAGCAGCGACTTGGGCAGGTTGTAGCCCAGCGTGATGTTCTTCAGACGAACGTAAGAGGCATCCTCCAACCAGAATGAAGAGGTGGAGAAGTTGATCTGCGAGCTGCGGGTCAGACGCGGATAGCTGGCGTTGTGGTTCTCAGGAGTCCAACGGTCGAGGTGACGCTTCAGCACCTTACCGCTGTTGAAGAAGGCGTACGAAGCCTCACCGGTGTAGTAAGCATCTACGTCGAATGCACCCTGCCACAACATGGAGAGATCGAAGTCCTTATAATATACGTTGATGTTCAGACCACCCGTCCAGCTGGGGAAGTTCTTACCGATGACGGTACGGTCAGCACCATCAATCTTGCCATTGCCATCGAGGTCCACATACTTGATGTCACCCAACTTCTCCTGACCGGTACGCTTGGGATAGTTCTTCAGGTCATCCTCGGTGTTGAAGTAGCCGTTAGCCACGTAGCCATAGAACGAGCCGATGGGGTAACCTTCCAGACGCCAGTACTTGCTGTTGTCGGGGTCCACACCTTCCGTGCCGCACATGTCGGTGATTTCATTCTTCACGTAAGCCACGTTAAAATTGACGGCATAGCTCAAATCCTTGTTGATGCGCTTGTTGTGGAAGATGCTCAGGTCGAAACCGGTGTTCTCCACGCTACCGGCATTCTGTGCAGGGGCACCCATACCAATCACACCCTGGATGGGCAAGTACAGCAACATGTCGTTGGTCTTCTTCTTGTAGAGCGAGAGCTCGAAGCCAATCAGGTTGTTCAGGAAGCCAGCCTCGATACCGAGTTCGTAGTTGGTCACCGTGGCCCACTGCAGGGCGCTGTTCACGTAGCGTGACTCATAAGCAGTAGAGTAGAGCGAGCCACCCAGCATGGTGTTGCCGTAAGCGTAGGTCGATACGGCGGGATAGATATCGCTCGACTTCAACTCCTCGTTACCAGTCTTACCCCAGCCGAGACGGAGCTTCAGGTTGCTCAGCCATTCTACATTGTCCTTGATGAACGACTCCTCTGAGATTCTCCAACCGGCCGAGAAGGCGGGGAAGAAGCCCCAGCGGTTGTCCTTGGGGAAGCGTGAAGAGGCATCTGAACGGAAGTTGGCCTCAAAGAGGTACTTATTCTGGAAGTCGTACTGCACGCGGCCGAAGTAAGACTGACGAGCCGTCTCGTAACCACCGTCGCTGTTCTTCTGCGTAGAAGCGTCGAGGGTATTGAGTGATTCGCCCAGTTCGTCGTTACCACCACCCGTACGGCTGGCCGTGGTGTAGCGGTAAGTGTAGCGAACCGACTCACCACCAGCCAACAGACCGATGGTGTGGTCACCGAAGGTCTTGTTGTAGTTGATGAGCAGCTGGCCCGTGTACCAGTTCCAGTTGTAGTAGTTATGGTATCCTTCGCGACGGCCTGAGTCAAAGTTATCGTAGGCATAGTGACGCTTGAAGCGACGCAGGTCTTGGTTATCGTGGCGCAGTGAATAGACGCCCTTGATGCTCAATCCATCCAGCGGAGTGAGGTTGATGTAGGCGGTAGCATTCAGCTGTTCGTCCACCTGCTTATAGGTACCCGTCTTGCCCTGCTGAGCCACGGGGTTCTGCAGACCGTTGTAGTTGTAGCTGCCATCCTCCTTATAAATAGGAGCGGTGGGCGAGATACGGTTACAGTACTGCAGCAGCGAGCCGAAGCCTTCGTACTCATCGTTGTTGATGCCACGGTAAGCTGAGGCATTGATGCCCACGTTCACCCAAGAGGCAATCTTCGAGTCGATGTTGACACGGCCGTTGTAACGCTCGTAGTTCTTCTCCTGTGACAGACCGTCCTGATAGAGGTAGGCCAGCGAAGCCATGTAGGTGGTGTTCTCCGAGCCACCGCTGATGGAGAGGCTGTGCTGCGTCTCCATGGCGCTCTTCTTCATCACCTCACTGTACCAGTCGGTATCGGGGTGACCGTAGGGGTCACTGCCGTCACGGAACAGGCGGATGTCCTCCTCAGAATAGGGGACAGCAGCTGAGGGGTTCTCGTTGAGCGTAGCCTCATTGTAGAGGATGGCATAGTCGGCAGCACCCAGGAAGTCAAGCGTAGCCGTCGGGCTGGACCAAGAGACGGTACCCGAGTAGTTAATCTTCGCCTTGGTACCCTTCTTACCCTTCTTGGTGGTAATCAGGATGACACCGTTGGCAGCCTGCACACCGTAGATGGCCGATGAAGCGGCATCCTTCAGCACGGAGAGTGACTCGATGTCCTGCGGGTCAATGTTGTTCATGCTGCCCGGCACACCATCGACGATCACGAGGGGGCTGGCGGCGTTAATGGAGTTCTTACCACGGATGGTGATAGAGCCGGTCTGCGCACCCGGAGCACCCGAGGTCTGGATGGAGGTCACACCCGGCATGGTACCTGCCAGGGCAGCTGATACACTGGCTACAGCACGCGACTCCAATGCCTCTGCATTGATGCTGGCCACCGAACCGGTCAGGTTGGCCTTCTTCTGCACACCATAACCTACCACAACCACCTCATCCAGCATCTCCGTGTCTTCCTTCAGGGTGACATTGATAGGTTGTCCGTTGAACTTAATCTCTTGTGTTACATAGCCAATGTAAGAGACCTGAATAATGTCGCCCTTAGCCACATTGCTCAAGGTAAAATCACCATCGATGCTGGTGATGGTACCATTGGTAGTACCTTTTACAACTACAGATGCACCAATCACGGGTTCTCCTGTGGCATCTTTCACAACACCCTTACAGGTACTGGTTTGCTGAACGATAGCAGATGCCAACATGTCAGAAGCGGCTTGCAATGGGCTGGCAGTTAAAAAACTACCCCCCCCAATCAGCAAAATCACTCCTACAGACTTGAAATGTTTTAGCATAAAACTTGTAGATTAGATTAGTTAATACTCCACGATGCCTGAAAGCACAGTACTCTTCCGAAATACCCCTCACTCCAGACACCGTTCTTTAATATTTGCTTGCAAAGATAAGGCAAAGTTTTTAAACTGGAAAAAAATTTTCAAGAAATTTATTAAGATGGCCACAGTACACACAGCTTGCAGTGATGAAAAATCAGATATATTGACATAGCCAACATAAGGGCAACGCTATCGTAGCTCTAAGGTAACTCTACTCTTCCTCCGTAGTGAAGCCCATTTGAACTCGATTTGAAGTCGATGAATCTCTAATATTTCATCGAGTTCATATCGACTTCATATCGACTTCATATCGAGTTCACCCCCTAATTACATTAGCGTAGCCTTAGTCCCAGGATAGAGGAGCAACCCTGACGGCACGGCGCACTAAAAAAAATAGCGCGATCCACGAAGGACCACGCTAGCGGTAATATGATTTAACAAATCGTTTTCAAGTGTTACCACCCATTGTTCATCAGCCCAGCGACTGCATGTCGTAGAGGCGCTTGTAGTAGCCGTTCTTAGCCAGGAGCTCCTCGTGACGGCCCCGCTCCACAATCTCGCCCTCGTAGATGACGCAGATTTCGTCGGCATTGCGTATCGTGGAGAGGCGGTGGGCAATGGCAATGGTGGTACGGGTCTTCATCAGCCGCTCCAGGGCCTCCTGCACCAGGCGTTCGCTCTCGGTGTCGAGAGCCGAAGTAGCCTCATCGAGTATCAAGATAGGCGGATTCTTCAAGATGGCACGGGCTATGCTGATGCGCTGGCGCTGACCTCCTGAGAGCTTACCGCCACGGTCACCGATGTTGGTGTCATAGCCCTGTTCGGTCTCCATGATGAAGTCGTGGGCATTGGCTATCTTGGCCGCCTCAATCACCTGCTCCATCGTTGCCCCCTCCACGCCAAAGGCGATGTTGTTGAAGAAGCTGTCGTTGAAAAGGATGGCCTCCTGGTTGACGTTGCCAATCAGGGCACGCAGGGCATGGAGCTTCACCTCGCGGATGTCGGTACCGTCGATGGTGATGGAGCCCTGCTGCACGTCGTGGTAGCGCGGGAGCAAATCGACCAGCGTGCTCTTGCCCGAACCACTCTGCCCTACCAAAGCAATGGTCTTACCCTGCTCCACGGTGAGGTCGATGTGCTTGAGCACCTCGCGGCGACCGTCGTAGCTGAAACTGATGTCGCGGAACTCGATGCGCTGCTTCAGGGCCGTGAGCGGCTTGGGCTGGAGAGGCTCCTTGATGGGATTCTCTGCCTTGAGTATCTTGTCGATACGCTCCATCGAGGCGAGTCCCTTAGGGATGTTGTAGCCCGCCTTGGAGAAATCCTTCAGCGGATTGATCATGCTGTAGAGGATGACCATATAGAAGATGAAGGTGGAGGCGTTGATGGCCGAGCTGTGGGCTCCGAGGATGATGTAACCGCCGAACCAGAGCACCAGCACGATGAGCAGCGTACCGAGGAACTCACTCATCGGGTGAGCCAGCGCCTGGCGGATAGCCACGCGGTTGGTGGCGCGGCGGAAGTCGTCACTGCACTGCTTGAAGCGCTTCGCCATCTTCTCCTCGGCAATGAAGGCCTTGATGATACGCAGGCCGCCCAGCGTCTCGTCGAGCTGCGCCATGGTGTCACTCCACTTGTTCTGCGCATCAAGCGACTTGCGCTTCAGCTTCTTACCCACCGTGCCCATCACCCAGCCCATGCCGGGGAGCACCAGGAGCGTGAAGAGCGTGAGCTGCCAGCTTGTGACAATCAGCGTACTGAAGTAGAGGATGATGAGGATGGGGTTCTTGAGCAGCATGTCGAGCGAGGAGGTGACCGAAGTCTCTATCTCCGTCACGTCGCCACTCATGCGGGCTATGATGTCACCCTTGCGCTCCTCGCTGAAGAAGCCTAAAGGGAGACTCAACACCTTATTATACACCATCACGCGGATGTCGCGCACTACGCCCGTGCGCAGCGGAATCATCACCGCCGACGAGCCGAAGTAGCAGGAGGTCTTGAGCAGCGTCATCCCTCCCAGGAAGAGTCCCAGGAAGAGCAGTGTGGTGACCGGTCCGTAAGAGGCGATGAGGCAGGTCACGCCGTAATAGAAGTTGTTGACCGCCACCTCCTTGAGTCCAGCGCTCCCCCACTCCATGAATTGATACACCTTTTCGCCATCGCTCGTCTTGAAGAGGATGTTAAGGATGGGGATGAGGAGGGTAAACGAGAAGACGTTGAACACCGCCGAGAGCACATTCAGTACCACGGCCCATCCGATGTATTTCTTATAAGGCGCCACGAAGCGACGCATCAGTTGCCAGAATTCCTTCATTGGTCAAGTTGCAAAATTTCTGATTGACAAATCGTTTTCAGGGAGCAAAAGTAAGCGTTTTCTTTCAATAATCCAAAGGGAATCACGAAGATTCGCTCTTCACCCCTTGCCGAGGCCTTTCATCGAGAGGGCGATGCGCTTACGTTCACGGTCGATGCCCACCACACGGACACGCACCTGCTGGTGGATGCTGACCACCTCCGAGGGGTGCTTGATGTAGCGGTCGGCCAGCTGAGAGAGGTGTACGAGACCGCTCTCCTTGATGCCGATATCGACAAAGGCCCCGAAGTCGGTGATGTTGTTGACGATGCCGGGGAGCTCCATCCCTTCGCGGAGGTCGTCGAGGGTGCGCACGTTGCTGTCGAAGGCAAAGTCGCTCACACCGCCACGGGGGTCACGGCCGGGCTTCTCCAGCTCCTGCATGATGTCATTCAGTGTAGGCATACCCACGGTGGACGAGCAGTAGCGGCTCAGGTCGATACGCCTCCTCAACGCCGGATTGGCAATCAGTTCGGGGATGGTACACTGCAGGTCGCGGGCCATCTGCTCCACGAGGGCATAGCGCTCGGGGTGGACAGCTGTGTTATCCAGGGGGTGCTTACCCTGGGTGATACGGAGGAAGCCGGCACACTGCTCAAAGGTCTTGGCCCCCATGCGGGGCACCTTCAGCAGCTCCTGCCGCGAGGCAAAGGGCCCATGTTCGGCCCGGTAATCCACAATATTTTGTGCCAGGGCAGGTCCCAAGCCAGAGACGTAGGCGAGGAGGTGACTGCTGGCCGTGTTGAGGTTGACTCCCACCAGGTTGACGCAGCTCTCCACGGTAGCATCGAGCGCCTGCTTCAGCTTGCTCTGATCCACGTCATGCTGGTACTGCCCCACCCCGATGCTCTTCGGGTCAATCTTGACCAGTTCAGCCAGCGGATCCATCAGCCTACGGGCGATGGAGACCGCTCCACGCACCGTGACGTCGTAATCGGGAAACTCCTTGCGGGCCAAGGGCGAGGCGGAGTAGATGGAGGCTCCCTGCTCGCTCACTACGAAGACGCGCACGTCATGATGGAAGGTGAGCCGCTTGATGAACTCCTCCGTCTCACGGCCGGCGGTGCCGTTGCCTATGGCGATAGCCTCGATGCGGTAGGCCTCAATCATCTTCATCAAGCTGGCCGCAGCCTCCTTCCCTTTGCTCACAGGCGGATGGGGGTAGATGTTCTCATTGTGGAGCAGGTTACCCTGGGCATCAAGACAGACCACCTTGCAGCCCGTACGGAATCCCGGGTCGATGCCCATCACCCGCAACTGCCCCAAGGGAGGGGCCAGGAGCAACTGCCTCAGGTTCTGCGCAAAGAGACGGATGGCCTCCTCATCGGCCTGCTGCTTGCTGAGTGTGGCAAACTCATTCTCCATGGAGGGCTTCAGCAATCGCTTGTAGGCATCCTCCACAGCCTCCTGCACCTGGTGGCTACTCTCACCGCGGCCCCTTACGTAGTGGCGCTCCAGCTGCTCGATGCAGCGGGATTCCTCAGGAGCAATGCTCACGCGGAGCAACCCTTCGGACTCACCTCGGCGCATGGCCAGCAACCGGTGTGAAGAGCAGCGCTTCAGTGGTTCGCTGCAGTCAAAGTAGTCGCGGTAGTTGGCCGCCTCGGCCTCCTTGCCCTTCACCACCTTGGCCGAGAGCACGGCTTGACGGGCAAAGGCATTGCGCACCTGCTGACGGGTCTGCTCATTCTCGCTCACCTGCTCGGCTATGATGTCGCGAGCCCCCTTCAGGGCCTCCTCAGCATCCTTTACCTCCCCTCGTACGTAGCGTGCTGCGGCCTTCAGGGGGTTAGGCTCGCGCTGAGTGAGCAGCAGGGTGGCCAGCGGCTCCAGTCCTCGCTGACGGGCCATCTCGGCACGGGTCTTCCGCTTGGGCTTGTAGGGCAGGTAGAGGTCTTCGAGCACCACTGCATCCCAGGTCTCAGAGATGCGTTTCTTGAGCTCGGGCGTGAGTTTACCCTGCTCGTCAATGGTTTGCAGGATGAACTCCCTCCGTTTGACCAGCTCCGTGAGGCGCTGGTAGTGACTCTGAATGGATTCAATCTTCACCTCGTCCAGCCCTCCAGTGGCCTCCTTGCGGTAACGGCTGATGAAGGGGACGGTGGATCCGGCATTGAGCAGCTCCAGGGTATGGTTGACTTGTGTGGGGGTGATACCCACCTCGTTGGCAATGAGTTGCGTTAGGATGTCCATGTTATATTATTTGATATAAGGTCGGCAAAGATACACAATTACACTGACTTAAGAAAAAAGTTCCCATTTTTTTTGATTTTTGTAAATAACGTGTAACTTTACCTCAGTTCGGGATAAGAAATAGTCTGTAAAAAAGTTGGTAGTCTCACAAA
>JBJEKT010000038.1:0-3562 GCA_051878775.1 Bacteroides sp.
CGTAGCCAAGAACGTCACAGCCCGTGAACTTGCTTCTTACCTGAACTGAACCACATCACCCCACACATCAGAGTGGGTATGTGCTTCAGGGCACGGAAGGACCAAGCCTTAACCCCAAGAAGGAAATAACTGAATACAACAAAAAGCCCCTCGCATCGCGCTCCCCCAGAAACAAGGAGCTGATGCGAGGGGCTTCTCTTTTTCTTAAGAGGTTCACAATGAATTAACTCACCTGTTCTGATGAGTTAACTCCTCAGCGCTGAAGAGTTAAACATTCACGGCTGAACAGTTAAACTTCCAGCGCTGGGGAGTTAACTGTTCAGCCGTGAACTATTTACTCTCTGAATCACACGGATTCAGCTGTTCTATCAATAGCTGTTCTTCTCCTTGATGAGACCCATGCGGTAGGCCACGAGGAGCTTCTTCAAGTCCTGAATCTGGGCACTGAGGTCCACACCCTTATCGGTGTCCCGCACCATCATGCGCTGCTGATTGAACTCTACGAGGAAAATGGTGGATTTGATGTCCTGCCCCTCCTCGATGGCCTTCTGCCGGCTCTGGAACGGCTCGTGCTGCACGAGCTGCAGACCGTGGGAGTGATAGACCAGGGTGTAGCCGGCAATGCCGGTCTCGGGCTGGTAGGCCTTAGAGAATCCGCCATCTATCACAAGCAACTTACCGCCCGCCTTGATGGGCTTCTCACCCTTGATGGTCTTGACAGGCACGTGGCCGTTGATGATATGGGCATGAGGTCCGGGCTCTACGCCAAATTCACGCAGGATGTTATCACACACTTCAGCCTGATTTCGCAGCGTGTAGTAATGTCCCTTGGTCTCCTTGACCAGCTCCTTGTCGCCCACGAAGTAACGCTCGAAGGTGGCCATCTTGTCTTTGTCAAACGAGGGGGCGTCAGGGCCACACCACATGTACCACATGTAGTCGAGTGCGAAGGCCTTGCCTTCGGCAGTATCGTCATCGAAATAGGCGGAGCGCACCAGCTGGTCGGCCTTCTTGAGCAGCGACTTGCCGGAGTAACGTTTGCCCTCTATCTCCACCTCCTTGAAACTGCCGTCAGCGTTGAGGGGCACCGAGGCGTGGTAGAGCAGGTTACTGTTGCACACGGTGTACATGCCGCCGTAGGTGAAGAGGCAGCGCATGTGCTTCTTCATCTTCTCGCTGTTCTTGAAGGAGTGGTGCAGCTTGCTGACCAGTTCCTGCTCCTCGTCGGTGAGGCGATAAGGATCCTTGGGATCCACCGTAGGCAGGAAGGCATCACGCAGGGGATACTCCTGTCCGTTGTAGCAGAAGATGCCACGCTCAAAGTCAATAAGGTGGAGCAGCTTACGCCCCTCCATCTTGAACTCCGGCCGGCGGGAGATAATCTCAGCCTCCAGTTTCAGCTGGATGACGGTGATGGCTTTGTGCATCTGCGCAATGAGGCGCAGGGTCTTCTCGTTGTGCTCAATCTCGTTGAGGGCCACCTTAGGGCCGAACACCTCGCAGGGGTCGTCGGCATAGGTCTCCATGGCAAAGGTAGCTAATGGCAGCAGGTTGATGCCATAGCCATCCTCCAGTGTGGCCAGGTTGGCATAGCGCATGGCCATGCGGATGACATTGGCCATGCAAGCGTCGTTGCCGGCAGCAGCTCCCATCCAGAGCAGGTCATGGTTACCCCACTGGATATCGAAGTTGTGGTAGTCGCAGAGGGTATCCATGATAATGTGCGCACCCGGGCCGCGGTCATAGATATCGCCCACGATGTGAAGCGAGTCGATGGTGAGCCGCTGGATGAGGTTGCACATCGCGATGATGAAGTCGTCTGCCCGTCGGGTGGAGATGATGGTACTGATGATTACGTTGATGTAAGCATGCTTGTTGGGGTCGATGCTCGACTCGTGCAGCAACTCCTGGATAATGTAGGAGAAGCCCTCGGGCAGCGCCTTGCGTACCTTGGAGCGAGTGTATTTAGAGGAGACGTTCTGGCACACCTTGACCAGCTGGTTAAGCGTGATAAGGTACCAGTCATCCAGGTCGGTTTCCTTCTCCTTGACGAGCTGAAGCTTCTCCTCAGGGTAATAGATGAGGGTACAGATTTCCTTCTTCTCGCTTTCACGCAGGGTGTTGCCAAAGATCTCGTTCACCTTGCGCTTCACGGCGCCCGAGGCATTCTTCAGCACGTGCTGAAAGGCTTCGTACTCGCCATGGATGTCGGTCAGGAAGTGCTCCGTACCCTTGGGCAGGTTGAGGATGGCCTCCAGGTTGATAATCTCAGTACTTGCGTCAGCTATTGTCGGGAAGCTGCGCGAGAGGAGCTGCAGGTAGCGCAGATCATCTACGATATGTTCAGAAGTAATCGTTCCCATGGTGTGATATTGTTTATGGTGGTTTTTATTCATTTATTCAGAAAGTGATAAACATCAATATAAGCTGTGCGATGATCACGCGGGCAAACATGCACAGGGGATATACCGTGGCATAGGCCACAGCAGGATTGTCGCCAGGCAGGGTGTCGTTAGCATAGTTGAGAGCCATCGGGTTGGCCATGCTTCCACAGAGCATACCTGACACCGAGCCGAAGTCCACCCTCCCCCACTTGAAGGCCAGCACACCCACCAGCAGGACAGGCACCACGGTCAGCACAAAGCCTGTGGCTATCCAGAGCACTCCCTCGGGGCGGAACACGGTCTCAAAGAAGTGGGCACCTGCATCCAGGCCCAGGCAAGCCAGATAGAGCGACAGGCCCAGGGCACGGAGCATGAGGTTGGCACTGCGAGTGGTATAGGTAATCATGTGTAGCCTTGGCCCAAAGGTGCCTATCAGGATACCCACAATGATGGGTCCACCTGCCAGGCCGAGTTTGACCGGCACGCTCATGCCAGGGATGAAGATTGGGATAGCACCCAGCGCCAGACCCAGCACAATGCCTACGAAGACGGCAATCAGGTTGGGCTCCTTCAGACTTTTGATGGCATTGCCCAGCACCTTCTCCACATTCTGTATGGCTGCCGCCTCGCCCACTACGGTCAGGCGGTCACCCAGTTGCAGGGTCAAACTGGCCGTAGCCAGCAGCTGCACACCGTTGCGGTAGATGCGGCTGATGTTCACGCCATAGTGGTTGCGCAGGTGAAGCGAACCCAGCTTCTTGCCGTTGAGCTCACTTCGGGTCACCACGATGCGTTGCGACACCAGCTGGCTGTCGATGGCATTCCAGTCAATGTCCTCCTTGTTCCAGTCGGTATGCTCCTGTTCGCCGAAGAGCACCGTCAGAGCCGGCACATCCTTCTCCTGGGTCACCACCAACAGGCGGTCGCCCTCGCGCAGCACCTTCTCCGAGGTGGGTATGCTCACGTTGCCGTCGCGCCACAAGCGGGAGATGACGAACTGCGGGTAGCTGAATCCACCCACTTCGCGTATGCTCTTATTAAATATCGCCGGATTGTGTACCTGGAAGGTGACGATAAAGGGCTTATTGACATCCTCTTTCCCCTCGGGCTGCAGGTCGCTGGCCTTGACGAAGAGCTTGCGCACCAGTAGCAGCGCCAGAATCACCCCTACCACACCG
>JBJEKT010000039.1:0-15470 GCA_051878775.1 Bacteroides sp.
CTTCTCAATTTAATCTGTATCAATGATACTTAATTACTGCGGTGCGTACGGGACTCGAACCCGTGACCCCATGCGTGACAGGCATGTATTCTAACCAACTGAACTAACGCACCAGGAAGTGATAACTCGCTGCAATCATTCTCGATTGCGGGTGCAAAGGTACGCATATTTTTTGAACCTGCAAGCATTTCTTCGTTTTTTTTCATATTTTAAGAGATTTGGTGTGGCTTCAGCCCCGAGTCACTCACTTGTAGCGTAAAAAAATGCTCTATTATTAGGCCGTTTTGCAATAAATAGTTATTTTTGCAAGCTCAAACGGCTGTATTAAGCTGGAAAATGAGCGAATATTTTGACGATATGAACAAATAACTTGACGAAATAGTATGAACGTAGTCCTTATCCAATACAATGCCGGAAACGTCTGCAGCGTGGAGTATGCGCTCCGAAGACTGGGCGTGGAGCCGGTGCTCACGGCCGATGCGGAGCTGATACGCAGCGCTGACCGCGTCATCTTTCCCGGCGTGGGCGAGGCGGCCTATACCATGCAGTACCTGCGGCAGCAGGGCCTCGACCAGCTCATCAAGGGGCTGAGGCAACCCGTGCTCGGCATCTGCCTTGGTATGCAGCTGATGTGCAGCCACAGCGAGGAGGGCGACGTGGATTGCCTCGACATCTTCCACGTGCCTGTGAAGCGCTTCATCCCCTCCGCCGAAGGGGCTGAGAAGGTGCCCCACATGGGGTGGAACACGCTGGAGCAGACCCGCACACCCCTCTTCAGGGGATTTGGCGGCAAGGAGGAGTACGTCTACTTCGTACACAGCTACTACGTGCCCCTCTGTGAGGACACGGCGGCCGTGACGCCCTACATCCACCCCTTCAGTGCTGCGCTGCAGAAGGGCAATTTCTACGCCACGCAGTTCCACCCCGAGAAGAGTGGCAGCGTGGGCGAACGCATCCTTCGCAATTTCCTGGACTAAACCGATTATACCTTATTATATATAGAGTGAGCAAGATGATACAACTGATACCCGCCATCGACATCATGGATGGCAAGTGCGTGCGGCTCTCGCAAGGCGACTACGACAAGAAGAAGGTCTATGGTGAGGACCCCGTGGAGGTGGCCCGCCAGCTGGAGGACCACGGCATCACGCGGCTCCACGTGGTGGACCTGGACGGAGCGGCTTCGCATCACATCGTGAACTACCGCACCCTCCACGCCATAGCCACGCAGACGCACCTGGTCATCGACTTTGGCGGCGGCGTGAAGAGTGACGAAGACCTTCAGGTGGCCTTCGACAACGGTGCCCAGATGGTGACCGGTGGAAGCATTGCCGTGAGCGCCCCCCAGCGCTTTGAGGCCTGGCTGAAGCACTACGGTGCGGAGCGCATCATCCTCGGAGCCGACGTCAGGGAGCGCCGGATTGCCGTCAACGGCTGGAAGGAGGAGACCGCTCAGCCCCTCATGCCCTTCCTGGCCCACTACGTGGAGCGCGGCATTCGCCAGGTGATCTGTACCGACATAGGCTGCGACGGCATGCTCCAGGGACCCTCGGTGCCCCTCTACCGCGACATCCTCACGGCCCATCCCGACCTGCTGCTCGTGGCCAGCGGCGGCGTGAGCGGTATGGATGATATCCGCATCCTCCAGGAAGCCGGGGTACCTGCCGTCATCTTCGGCAAGGCCCTCTACGAAGGGCGCATCACCCTCCAGGAGCTGGAGCGATACATCGTGCAGCACGCGTAAGGGCAGCTGCAAGAAGTAAGGACTGCTGCAAGAAGTAAGGACAGCTGACGTAAGCCATCAGAGAAACGATAGATATACATCATAAACGAAAAAGAGAATCAACGTGTTAGCAAAACGAATCATACCCTGTCTCGACATCAAGGACGGACAGACCGTGAAGGGAACCAACTTCGTCAACCTGCGTCATGCCGGTGACCCCGTGGAACTGGCCCGGGCCTACAGCGAGCAGGGGGCCGACGAACTGGTCTTCCTCGACATCACGGCCAGCTTCGAGGGACGCAAGACCTTCGCGGAGCTGGTGAAGCGCATCGCCGCCAACATCAGCATCCCCTTCACCGTGGGTGGGGGCATACACGAACTGGCTGACGTGGACCGGCTCCTCCATGCGGGGGCAGACAAGATCTCCATCAACTCCGCCGCCATCAAGCGCCCCGAGCTGATAGACGAGATAGCCTCCCACTTCGGCTCGCAGGTCTGCGTAGTGGCCATCGATGCCCGATGCAGCCAGGGCCAAACCCTTGCCCAGCCCTCAAGCCAGGGCGAAGGTCACTGGCAATGCTACCTCAACGGGGGCCGTGTGCCCGTGGACAGGGAGCTCTTCAGCTGGGCCCACGAGGCCCAGGAGCGCGGTGCCGGTGAGATACTCTTCACCAGCATGAACCACGATGGCGTGAAGACCGGATTTGCCAACGAGGCCCTGGCGCGGCTCGCCACCGAGTGCGCCATCCCCGTCATTGCCTCGGGTGGAGCAGGGGCCAAAGAGCACTTCCTGGACGTCTTTACCCAAGGAAAAGCAGATGCCGCACTGGCCGCTAGCGTTTTTCACTTCGGAGAGATACGAATTCCCGAATTAAAATCGTATCTTTGCGCCCACGGAATCGCCATGCGAACCACCGTAATGGCATAGCAAGGCAGAGGAGCAGTAGGGAAGATAGATGCCGGGGAAGAGATAAATGAATTTTTTTATTTTAAATTTCTAATTTCATATTGAAAAAAGGATGGATTTTGACAAGATGAATGGGCTGGTGCCCGCAATTATACAGGATGCTGTGACGCAGAAGGTGCTCATGCTGGGCTTCATGAACCGTGAGGCCTACGAGAAGACCGTGGAAACCGGTAAGGTGACCTTCTACAGCCGCACCAAGCAGCGCCTCTGGACCAAAGGGGAGGAGAGTGGTAACTTCCTCAACGTGGTGGAAATCAAGTCGGACTGCGACGATGATACCCTCCTCATCTACGTACACCCCGTAGGCCCCGTATGCCATACCGGCACCGACACTTGCTGGGGCGAGGAGAACCGTCAGCCCGTGATGTTCCTCAAGGAGCTGCAGCAGTTTATCAGCCGCCGCCACGAGGAGATGCCCGAAGGCTCCTACACCACCTCGCTCTTCCAGAGCGGTGTCAACAAGATGGCGCAGAAGGTGGGTGAAGAGGCCGTGGAGACCATCATCGAGGCCTGCAACGGCAGCAACGAACGCCTCATCTACGAGGGAGCCGACCTGCTCTACCACCTCATCGTGCTCCTCACCAGCAAGGGGCTCAGCATCGAGGACCTGGCCAACGAACTCATTGAACGACATAGCGAAACATGGAAGAAGCACTGATACAATACCGTAACGTCTCTATCTATCAGCAGGAGCTCTGCGTGCTCGACGAGGTCAACCTGGAGTTTAAGCCGGGTGAGTTCGTCTATCTGATAGGCAAGGTGGGCTCCGGCAAGACGAGCCTGCTCAAGACCATCTACTGTGAGCTCGACATCGCCGAGGGCGAGGCCCACGTGCTCGATTACGACCTCATGCGCATTAAGCAGCGCCACATCCCGCAGCTCAGAAGGAGACTGGGTATTGTCTTTCAGGACTTTCAGTTGCTCACCGACCGCACCGCTGCCGCCAACCTGGCCTTCGTGCTCAAGGCCACGGGGTGGAAGAACAAGGCGGAGATAGAGGAGCGCATCGACCAGGTGCTCCGCCTGGTGGGCATGGAGAACAAGGGCTACAAGATGCCCGTGGAGCTCTCCGGGGGTGAACAGCAACGCATCGTCATAGCACGTGCCATGCTCAACTCGCCACAGATCATCCTGGCCGATGAGCCTACGGGCAACCTCGACGTGGAGACCGGAAAGCACATCGTGCAGCTGCTCCACGACATCAGTGCCGCAGGGTCGCTCGTGCTGATGACCACTCATAACCTCCATCTGCTCAAGGAGTTCCCCGGACGCGTATTCCGCTGCGAGGACCATCGGCTGACCGAGGTGACCGACGAGTTCATCGACCCGGCCCTGCTAAATCCTGCTCCCCCGGAAGAGGAAGCAGCTGATCCCGAACCAGAAACAGAAACCTGTAGCTCGTAACTTGTAGCTCGTAGCTCACAACTTGTAACTAAAAAATTTAACAATATAAAAAACCGAATGAAGAAATGAAAGTTTTAAAGTTTGGAGGAACTTCGGTGGGCTCGGCCCAGCGAATGAAGGATGTAGCCCAGCTGATTATGGATGGGGAAAGAAAAATCGTGGTCCTCTCGGCCATGTCGGGGACAACCAACACCCTGGTGGAAATCTCGGAATACCTCTACCGCAAGAATACGGAGGGCGCTAACGACATCATCAACCGGCTGGAGAACAAGTATCGCCGCCACATCGATGAGCTCTATGCCACCGATGAATACAAGCAGAAGGGACTGGAGCTGATACGGCACCACTTCGATGAACTGCGTGCACACACCAAGGAAATCTTCACCCTCTTCGACGAAAAGGCCGTGCTGGCCGAGGGTGAGCTCATCTCTACGGGCATGGTCAACCTCTACCTGCAGGAGCAGGGAGTGAACTCGGTTCTCCTCCCCGCCCTGGAGTACATGCGTACCGATAAGAACGCCGAGCCCGATGCTGCCTATATCCGCGAGAAACTGAGTGAGCAGCTGGAGCTACAGCCCGATGCTGACATCTACATCACGCAGGGATTCATCTGCCGCAATGCCTACGGCGAAATCGATAACCTGCAGCGTGGTGGCAGCGACTATACCGCTTCGCTCATCGGCGCGGCCATCAAGGCCGAAGAGATTCAGATCTGGACCGACATTGACGGTATGCACAACAACGACCCTCGCTTCGTGGAGCACACCGCCCCCGTGCGTAACCTCCACTTTGAGGAGGCTGCCGAGCTGGCCTACTTCGGTGCCAAGATCCTGCACCCCACCTGCATCCAGCCCGCCAAGTTTGCCCACATCCCCGTGCGGCTGCTCAACACCATGGACCCCAAGGCGCCCGGTACGCTCATCTCCAACGAGACCGAGCTCCACAAGATCAAGGCCGTGGCTGCCAAGGACAACATCACGGCCATCAAGATCAAGTCTGGGCGTATGCTCCTGGCTTACGGCTTCCTGCGCAAGGTGTTCGAAATCTTTGAGAGCTTCCACACCTCCATCGACATGATCTGCACCAGCGAGGTAGGGGTATCAGTCACCATCGACAACACCAACCACCTGGCCGAAATCCTCGACGAGCTGCGTAAGTTTGGCACCGTAACCGTGGATAGCAACATGTGCATCATCTGCGTAGTGGGTGACCTCGACTGGGAGAACGTGGGATTCGAAGCCAAGGCGCTCGATGCCATGCGCGAGATACCCGTGCGCATGATCTCCTTTGGTGGCAGCAACTACAACATCTCCTTCCTGGTACGCCAGGAGGATAAGCAACGCGCCCTCCAGGCACTCAGTAATGAACTCTTCTCATAAGTAAATCTGAATATACATGGACACAATTACATTCCCTACAACTGAACAACTAAGCGAGATGCAGACTCCATGTTACTACTACGACATGGCGCTGCTGCAGCATACACTCGATGCCATCAAGCAAGAGGTAGCGCAATATGAACATTTCGAAGTACACTATGCAGTCAAGGCCAATGCCAACTCCCGCGTGCTCCGCACCATCTGCGGCGCAGGGCTGGGAGCCGACTGCGTGAGTGGCGGTGAGATAAAGGCGGCCATCGAGGCCGGATTCCCTGCCGACCAGGTGGTCTTCGCCGGAGTGGGCAAGGCCGACTGGGAGATTCGTCTGGGACTGGAGCACGACATCTTCTGCTTCAACGTGGAGTCGGTGCCCGAGCTGGAGGTCATCAACGAGCTGGCTGCCGAGGCCGGCAAGATGGCCCGTGTGGCCTTCCGCATCAACCCCGACGTGGGGGCACATACCCATGCCAACATCACCACAGGACTGGCTGAGAACAAATTCGGCATCTCCATGCGTGACATGGAACGGGTCATCCGACTGGCACAGCAGATGGAGCACGTCACCTTCATCGGACTGCACTTCCATATCGGTTCGCAAATCCTCGAGATGGACGACTTCGTAGCCCTGAGCCACCGCATCAACGAGCTGCAGGACCAGCTCGAAGCTGCTGGCATCAGCGTGCCCAACATCAACGTGGGAGGTGGGTTAGGCATTGACTACCAGCGCCCGGAACTCTTCCCCGTGCCCGACTTCAAGAAGTACTTTGCCACCTATGCCAGCCACCTCAAGCTGCGCAAAGGGCAGCACCTGCACTTCGAGCTGGGCCGCTCCGTGGTGGGACAGTGTGGTATGCTCATCTCACGCGTGCTCTACATGAAGCAGGGCACTGACAAGCAGTTTGCCATCCTCGATGCCGGTATGACCGACCTCATCCGTCCGGCCCTCTACCAGGCTCATCACGCCATCCGCAACCTCACCTCCGAGGAGCCTGCTGCCACTTACGATGTGGTAGGGCCCATCTGTGAGTCATCGGATGTGTTCGACAAGGATGTCATCTTGCCTGCAGTGCGCCGTGGCGACCTCATCGCCTTACTCTCAGCCGGTGCTTACGGCGAGATCATGGCTTCGCGCTACAACTGCCGCACCCTGCCGGGCAGCTATTTCAGCGAATAAGCGTCAGTGAAGGCAGAACCTTTTTGGCACGCTTCTTGTATTATATGAAAACAGCATTGTTAAACTAAAAAACATAACAGAATTATGGTACTGACTGAAAAATTAGAAAAAGCATTGAACGAGCAGATCACGGCTGAGCTGTGGTCATCAAATCTCTACCTGGCCATGTCGTTCCACATGGCTCACGAGGGTTGGACCGGTATGGCTGCCTGGCTCAACAAGCAGGCCGCTGAAGAGTGGACTCACGCCAACATGCTGGCTAACTGGGCCATCAAGCGTGGCGGTAAGGCACAGGTTGATAAGGTGGACGTAGTGCCCAATGACTTCGGCACTCCCCTGGAGGTATTCACTCAGGTGTATGAGCACGAATGCCGCGTATCAAAGATGATTGATGACCTGGTAGATGTAGCCTCTGAGGCACGTGACAAGGCTTCACAGGACTTCCTCTGGGGCTTCGTACGCGAGCAGGTAGAGGAGGAAGAGACCGCTCAGGGCATCGTGGAGATGATCAAGAAGGCTGGCGAGACGGGTATCTACGCCTTAGATGCCAAGCTGGGTGAACGTAAGTAAGCCGCTGATGCGCTGCCGATAAGGGCTCACCGCCGATAAGGGCATAAAAAAATCCGCTATCCTTTTGTTGCACATAAGCAGCATCGGGGTAGCGGATTTGCTGTTTGATAATCAGGTATGCTTCGGCGCTTTTACTTGATGACACCCAGCTCCTTGCCCACCTTGATGAAGGCGGCAATGCAGCGGTCGAGGTGCTCGCGCTCGTGGCCGGCAGAGAGCTGCACGCGGATACGGGCCTGACCCTTCGGTACCACGGGGTAGTAGAAACCTGTCACGTAGATACCCTCTTCCTGCATCTTGGCTGCAAATACCTGTGACAATTTGGCATCATAGAGCATGACAGCGCAGATGGCACTCTGGGTAGGCTTGATGTCGAAGCCGGCAGCCATCATCTTCTCGCGGAAGTATGCCACATTCTCCACCAGCTTGTCGTGGAGGGCATTGCTCTCCTTCAGCATCTTGAATACCTCCAGGCTGGCACCGATGACAGCGGGAGCCACTGAGTTGCTGAAGAGGTAGGGGCGGCTGCGCTGACGCAGCAGGTCGATAATCTCCTTGCGGCCCGTGGTAAAGCCACCCATGGCACCACCGAAGGCCTTACCCAGCGTACCGGTGTAGATATCCACACGGCCGTAGGTCTGGTACAGCTCGCTCACGCCGTGACCCGTAGCACCTACTACACCGGCAGAGTGAGACTCATCGACCATCACCAGGGCATCATACTTCTCGGCCAGGTCACAAATCTTGTCCATCGGAGCCACGTTGCCATCCATCGAGAAGACACCGTCAGTCACGATGATGCGGAAGCGCTGAGCCTGGGCCTCCTTAAGGCACTGCTCCAGCTCCTCCATGTTGGCATTGGCATAGCGGTAGCGCTTGGCCTTGCAGAGACGCACACCGTCAATGATCGAAGCGTGGTTGAGCGCATCTGAGATGATGGCATCCTCGTCGGTGAGCAGCGGTTCAAACACACCACCGTTGGCATCGAAGCAAGCCGCATAGAGGATGGTGTCCTCCGTGTGGAAGTAGTCGCTGATGGCAGCTTCCAGCTCCTTGTGGATGTCCTGCGTGCCGCAGATGAAGCGTACCGACGACATGCCGTAACCACGGCGGTCCATCATCTGCTGGGCAGCAGCAATCAGACGCGGGTTATTGGACAGGCCAAGGTAGTTGTTGGCACAAAAGTTAAGCACTTCGCCCCCCTTCACTGTGATGGCAGCTTGCTGAGGGCTCTCAATCAGGCGTTCCTCCTTGTAGAGGCCCGCTTCTTTAATCTCGGCCAAGGTCTGGCAGAGATGGTCTTTCATTTTTCCGTACATAAATATACAATTTGTAATCTTAAATAAGGTTTAGAATACCATTTCTTTTTAGACTTTGCAAATTACATCATTTTTTTTGAAATAAACAATAGCAAAGTGGTAGATTATTGAAAAAAAATTGCGTACCTTTGCGCTCCGTAAACAGAAACGTTATACCTAACAAACATGAAATTATGAAAAAGATTCTCGTTATTGGTGCTACCGGCCAGATAGGTTCGGAGTTGACGATGGAATTGCGTCACCGTTATGGCGGTGCGAACGTAGTGGCTGGATATATCCAAGGTGCTGAGCCTAAGGGAGAACTCAAGGAGAGTGGCCCCATGGAGCTGGCTGATGTGACCGATGCTGCCGCTCTGGCGAGCGTGGTCAAGGCACATCAGATTGACACCATCTACAACCTCGCCGCACTCCTCTCTGTAGTGGCCGAGAATAAGCCTAAACTGGCTTGGAAAATCGGTATCGACGGCTTGTGGAACGTGCTCGAAGTGGCTCGTGAAGAGGGTTGTGCCGTCTTTACACCCAGCTCAATCGGCTCGTTTGGAGCCTCTACACCCCATGTGATGACCCCGCAGGACACGGTGCAACGCCCGCGTACGATGTACGGTGTGACCAAGGTGACCACCGAGCTGCTGAGCGACTATTATAGCCTGAAGTACGGTGTGGACACCCGCTCTGTGCGCTTCCCAGGTATCATCTCCAACGTGACGCCTCCGGGTGGAGGTACGACCGATTATGCCGTTGATATCTACTACTCTGCCGTACGTGGTGAGGAGTTTGTATGCCCCATTCAGGCAGGTACCTATATGGACATGATGTACATGCCCGACGCACTCCAGGCTGCTATCTCGCTGATGGAGGCCGACCCCACGCGCCTCGTGCACCGCAACGGCTTCAACGTGACCGCCATGAGCTTTGACCCCGAAGGAATCTATGCCGCCATCCGCAAGGTGATGCCCGACTTCAAGATGCGCTACGAGGTGGATCCGCTCAAGCAGTCCATTGCCAGCAGCTGGCCCGATTCGCTCGACGACAGCTGTGCTCGCAACGAGTGGGACTGGAATCCCCAGTTTGACCTCGACAAGATGACCATTGACATGATTGAGAAACTTAAGGCTCGCCTCTGATCCTTTTTCCCTACGGGGTCACCATTTCAATGAGAAAAACCATTCTTTGGGCGCTCGTCGCCCTCACGGTATCAGCTTGTGGACAGAAGAAAGCTGCCATCGACCCCTTCGAATCGTTGACGTCGATGGTTGACTCAGCTGCCCAGCAGGCTGATACCGTACCTGTTATTGTAGCCGAAGAGCCGAAACCCATCGAGGCGGATGAACTCTTCGACGACTTTATCTTCAACTACGCCCAAGACCACGAACTGCAACTGCAACGAACCAAATTTCCTCTACCTTATTATAAAGAGGACTCTCCGCTCAAGATCGAGAAGGATTACTGGAAGCATGATGACCTCTTCTGCAAGGAGAATGCCTATACGCTGCTCTTCGACGACGAGGAGCAGATGGACCTGGTAGGGGATACCACCCTCAAGTCGGTACAGGTGGAGTGGATCTTCCTCAAGACACGCATGCTCAAGAAGTACTACTTCGAGAAACTGAAAGGCGTCTGGATGCTGGAGGCCATCAACCTACGCAAAATGATAGCCGATGACCCCAACGACTTCATCGACTTCTATGCACGCTTTGCCAACGATTCGCTGTTTCAGCTCGAGCATGTCGCTCCGAGACTGCAGTTTGTCACCATCGACCCGGATGATGAGTTCTCTATCCTGGAGACTACGCTCGAAGCAGCTCAGTGGATGGCATTCAGTCCGCAGCTGCCCAAGGAGCGTCTCTCCAATATTGACTATGGACAGCATGTATCCCATAAGTCCAGCACCC
Organism: Bacteroides sp.; assembly: GCA_051878775.1. Taxonomy (GTDB): domain Bacteria; phylum Bacteroidota; class Bacteroidia; order Bacteroidales; family Bacteroidaceae; genus Bacteroides. The sequence goes on from JBJEKT010000039.1 coordinate 10,429, forward strand.
GTATCCTCAAAATCAACGGGATAGGCAATGGCTACTCCAACCTCTTCTACTTCCGACGCCGAGGGGAGTCATGGGAACTCTACCGCTATGAAGATACCAGTATCTGACCCTCTTTTTACTCCTGAATAGATGATGACAACTCCAATGATTACCCTGACTTTCCTGGGTACAGGCACTTCGACCGGTGTACCCGAGGTGGGATGCTGCTGTGAGGTGTGTACCTCTGCAGATCCTCGTGACAAGCGGCTCCGCTGCTCAGCACTGATTGATGTGGATGATACGAGGTTGCTCGTGGATTGTGGCCCCGACTTCCGTCAGCAGATGATGCTTTTGCCTTTCCGGGCCATCGATGCAGTGCTTATCACCCACGAACATTATGACCACGTGGGGGGACTCGATGACTTACGTCCCTTCTGCCGCTTTGGTGAGATACCTGTCTATGCCAACGAACTGACAGCTCAACACCTGCGGATGCGAATGCCTTACTGCTTTGTGGATAAGTCGTACCCAGGTATCCCCCGCATGGATCTGCGCATGGCGGTACCGGCGGAGCAATTTGACGTGAAGGGGGTGGAGGTGATTCCGCTGGAGGTGATGCATGGCAAACTCCCCATCCTGGGATACCGCATCGCACAGCGTGTGGGCTACGTCACCGATATGCTGACCATGTCAGAGGAGTCCTATCAGTTACTGGAGGGGGTGGAGTTGCTCGTGCTCAATGCGTTGCGAGAAAAGCCACACCCTACGCATCAGACCGTCAGTGAAGCCTTGCGTGTGGTGGAAAGACTGCACCCCCGAGAGACCTATCTGATTCATCCTTCACACCACATCGGCCTCCATGACGTCGTCAATAAGCAGCTTCCTGAGCATGTCCATTTGGCTTACGATGGGCTTCAGATATCGATTTAACAAAAATAAATGTGGTACAACCTAAACTTTTATAAATTTTCTTTTGCTTTGTTAGAGATTAGTGCTATATTTGCACCAAACTTTAACGTTGTCCGCTATGAAGCTGAAACTCATCATACGTTTGGCCATTGTACTCAGTGTGGTCTTGTTGTGTACGGGTTTTGGGGTCTATTCCTTCTTTCGCCTGAATGCTGAAGAACATCGACAAGATTTCGACCTCTTCTCCCTCGTACCGCAGGATGTGGTGGCCGTGCTCGAAACCAATCATCTCGGTGAGTTGGTGGCCTCTATTGATGGCATGAAGTGTAGCCGTGAGGGAAAGTTCCTCTATGCTTCTGATCTCTTTGTGTTGCTTAAGGATGGCTTGCACGCCCTGATTGAGGAGTCGCCTCATGGACTCAGTGTGCAGATGGACAAGATGCTACTCAGCTTCCACTATCCAGACAATCCTTCTAACCAAGTACTTTATTGCGCCATGGGTAAGGGTGACTATGACCTGATGGAGTCGTTCATCAACAAGTTCAGTTCGGCTGCATTCCCTTCGAAGTATATTGATTACCGTGGCGAGGAGATCCGTATCTATCCCTTGGCAGACGGGCGTTTCCTCTCGGTCTATCTGACGCGCAACTTCCTTGTAGCCAGCTTCCAGAAACGACTTGTGGAGCAGGTGATTGATGCCCATCGTGCGAAAGAGACGCTCAGTCACCTCAAGAGCTTCAACCAGTTGCCACTGGAGGATAAGCCTCATGTGGAGGCCAAGGTTTTCGTGCGGATGAATGCTGTCAGTATGGGCACTGACTCGCTGCGTGCTGAAGCAAAGGTGGGGGGGTGGACTGCTTACGATTTGCGGCTGGAGGAGGAGGCCATTTACTGTTCTGGTGTCTGCCGTGATGATGGACAGGCCAGTACCTTCATTCATACCATGAAGCAACAGCAACCTATGCAGGTCACTACTGGAACAGAGATTCCTGCTACCACCTTCTTTTACGACAGCTATTCGCTTACTGACAAGCGGATTGTGTGGGACTTCTTTGCTTCACATGCTGAAGTGACTGATACCGTAGCTGCCCTTCGCTGGCAAGCCTTCTTACAGGAGCATGTGGATAATCAAGTGCATTTCTTCCTCTTTACCAATCCTGTGGCTGCAACGGAGCAACAATATCACAGGACAACTGAATCAGTTCAGCCTCCATTACATGCGGTGGCCCTGCTTCCTCTCGTACACCCGGTGGAGACCAAAAAACTCTTTCACTCGCTCTATCCTCTCCGACGTGGTGACCGTTGTCACGTGGTGACTGACTCAACCCTCTTTGCGGGACTCACGGGAATGCCGATTCAGGCCCCCGTCTATATAGGTTTCCATCAGGAGAATATGCTCGTGGCTAACAGTGCAGAGAGTCTGCGCTGCTACGTTGAGATGATTGAGCGGGGTGAGGTAATGGAAGGTGAGGAGAGGCATGAAAGGCTGCAGACCAGTCTCTCTTCTACCTGCCGCTTCCTGATGGTAGTCGATATGAACCAGCTCTTGCGATTGCCGCAATCTAAGATGCGTCTTGTTCCGCGCTATTTTCTCAAGCACGCTCGTTTCTTTGGTGCCTTTACCATTGCCATTCAGTTGACCTGTGCAGACGACTTGGCTTATCCCAATATGGTCCTTCTGTTCAACGAATAAATGGTGAACAGGGCATTCATCCTATTTTGCCTATATCCATAATTTGTGATAAATAGCAATCCCCCCTTCGACCGACATGGGTGGAAGGAGGGATTATGATGTATGCGATTAGGGTTTACCTCTGTTCCTTCGTTAGAGGGTTTTGAACTTCTTAGCTTGTTCGGCAATCAGCTCTGCATCATCAAAGTAGTTAATCTTCATGGCACGGCGTACCTCATCGAGGGTCTGTGCAGCGGTTTCGCGTGCGGTGTCACATCCCTTCTTCAGCATGTCGTAGATGGCGGGAATGTCCTGCTCAAACTCCTTGCGGCGGTTACGGATGGGTGAGAGGGTCTCCTCCATGATGGCATTGAGGAATTTCTTCACTTTCACATCGCCCAGGCCACCACGGCGGTAGTGAGCCTTCAGTTCATCCAGGTTGGGGTAGTCGGGCAGGTAACGCTCAAAGTGCTCAGGGCGGCAGAAGGCATCAAGATAGGTGAATACCGTATTGCCCTCAATCTTACCAGGGTCTTGTACGCGCAGGTGATCAGGGTCGGTGTACATGCTGCGTATCTTCTTCTGAATCTCGTCAGCGGAGTCGCTCAGGTAGATGCAGTTGCCCAGGCTCTTGCTCATCTTTGCCTTGCCATCAGTACCTGGCAGACGCAGGCAAGCTGCATTATCGGGTAGGAGAATCTCGGGCTCCACGAGCGTCTCGCCATAGATGTTGTTGAAGCGCCGCACAATCTCGCGGGCTTGCTCAATCATCGGCTCCTGGTCTTCACCCACAGGCACGGTCGTGGCCTTGAAAGCAGTGATATCAGCAGCTTGGCTGATGGGGTAGGTGAAGAAACCCACGGGGATACTGGTCTCGAAGTTGCGCATCTGGATCTCAGTCTTCACTGTGGGGTTACGTTGCAGACGGCTCACGGTGACCAGGTCCATGTAGTAGAAGGTCAGTTCACAGAGTTCAGGGATTTGCGACTGGATGAAGATGGTGCTCTTCGTGGGGTCAAGTCCGCAGGCCAGGTAGTCGAGGGCTACTTCGATGACGTTCTGGCGCACCTTCTCAGGGTTGTCCATGTTGTCAGTCAGTGCTTGGGCATCAGCGATGAAGACGAATGTCTTGTCGTAGAGCCCCGAGTTCTGTAACTCCACGCGGCGTCGGAGCGAGCCCACGTAGTGTCCGATGTGCAGGCGTCCAGTAGGTCTGTCGCCTGTCAGTATGATTTTCTCTTTGCTCATTTGTTCAATAGCTCTATATGTTTACTAATTAATTATTTTAGGGTGCTAAAACAGCCGCAAAGATACAACAAGTTGCTTGCAAATACAAGGAATAAGAAATAAAAAAGGCAGCTACTTAGTAAGTAACTGCCTTTTGTGAGAGCGGAAGACGGGGCTCAAACCCGCGACCCTCAGCTTGGAAGGCTAATTGCACTCAATTCCTACGGAATTGAGATAACCAACTGAGCTACTTCCGCTTATATTCGCCCAAAATAAACTCTTAATAAGTCTGGTTTACATGCTGGTTTACATGAACCCAGATTGTTATCAATAAAGTTAATAATCTCTCGGTTATTCCTATAACCACCACAAAGATAACTATAATCGGCTTCATCATCAAGATTTTCATCATTGAATTTGCCGTTCGACCAAAACTTATTTCTATGTTTCAACTTACCATATATTCCGACATATTGTAGCTTTTCAAACACTCTAAATTCAGATATTGTCTCTATCTAAGGAAAGGCAGTTTATCCTAATTATTAAGATATGTTGCTTTATTTGTTTTTAACAATTCAATTCTTCCAATCTTTTTATGGCCTTCTCATTACCACATTCTGCCGATTTCCTGTACCAATATATAGCTGTGTTCAACTGTATATTTGTACCATATCCGTTTTCAAAGCATAATCCTACGTAATAGTTGGCTTCTCCGAAACCGCTTAACTGTTCGTTTCTTTGCTCCACAAAATCGTAATATCTTTCGTGAGTTGAAGGAGTTAATTCAGCAAGGGTTTTAAATGCTTCAAAAGCTTTCTGAAAATCACGTTCGGTACAATCACCATTGAAGTAGCATAAAGCTAATTGGAAGTAGGCATCTGGATTGAATTCCGCAGCTTTTTCCAAATGATAAAAGGCATTATCCAGATTCTTTTCGATGCCATTCCCGCCATTATGATAGCAATGAAAGAGCACATAATGAATATCTGAAATGTAACCGTAATTCACACCATTCTTAACAGCGTTTTGTTCATTCATAGTGTCAAATATTGCAATTGCTTTTTCAAAGTATTCAATCCCTTTTTTGCAATTTTGCTCCAAACCTTCTCCGTAATAATAACTTTCTCCAAGCTTTGCCCAAGCTAAAGGATAATTATCTTCTGCAGATTTTAATAGATATTTCACAGATATGCTTTTGTCCATTAGTGTCCCGTTAAAATTGGGACGGAGTTTAATTTAATCAAATAGTCCCTCA
>JBJEKT010000040.1:0-3544 GCA_051878775.1 Bacteroides sp.
ATTCAGAACCACAATCTGACGCTCTAACCAACTGAACTATAGTCACCATGTTGGTGCATCTCTCAAATGCGGTGCAAAGGTAGGGCTTTTATTTGAATCTGCAAACTTTTTGAGAACTTTTTTTCTGAAAAAGTTGATTTTTTATTGCTCACTCGCGATGCTCTGCGGCTGGGATAGGGCGCTCTTTGACATCTATGTTGTACTTATTCAACAGGTTACGCTCGTTTTTGAGGAACTTGCGGCGCAGGGCCTCGGCCTGGGGTGAATGGAAGGGCAGGAGGCCTTCAGCAGGGCAGAGCAGGTAGTTACGCTGTCCGCTGACCACAGGGCGGGCGGTCCATATCAGCTCGTAACTGCATGAGCCGAGCGTGCAGTAGGGACGCAGCGGGGTGAAGCGGGCAGTGTCAGCCGGTGCGGAGAGACGGGCAGTGTCAGCGTGGAGCGAGGAGAAGGGATGCACAGGCTGGGGCGGGGCAGGCTTGACAAGCTCCAGGTGGAGGATGAGGCCGCCGTCAGTATGGGGCGCACTCATGTTGCTGATGAAGTTGCCCAGCGAGTAGGCTACGATGTGTCCGCCGCTGCGTCGCTCCACAGGTTTCCCGCTGGCCGAGGCGCGTCGCTCCACAGGCTGGATGACGTGTGGGTGATGGCCGATGACGTGGGTTACCCCTTGCGCCAGGAGCCAGTCAGCCAGTTCGCGCTGCGTGCGGTTGGGCAGGGAGCGGTACTCCTCGCCCCAGTGCATGCAAGCTATGATGGCGTCAGGATGCAGCTGGCGTGCGCAGGCTATGTCGGCCTGCATCTGCTGTTTGTCGATGACGTTGACCACGTAGGGCGGGGCGGCGGTGAGGCCGTTGGTGCCGTAGGTGTAGTTGAGGAAGACGAGGCGGAACCCCTTCTTCTCCACCAGCAGGGGGTAGTGCTGCCGGCGGTGGGCAGGGGAGTGGAATGTGCCCGTATGAGCCACTTGCAGCGAGTCGAGCAGGCGGATGGTGCGGGCCAGGCCGCGGCCCTGGCGGTCCAGGCAGTGGTTGTTGGCCGTGAGCAGCAGGTCGAAGCCTGTATCGAGCAGGGCGTGCAGGTAGTCATCGGGGGCGCAGAAGGCGGGGTAACCGCCGTAGGGCGCACCGCCCAGGGGAACCTCCAGGTTGCCCACGGCCAGGTCAGCCCCGCTGATGACGGGCTTCAGCAGCTCGAAGCAGGAGGTGAAGTCGTAGCTCCCGTCAGGCTGACGGGCCGCATCCAGCTGGGCGCGGTGCTGCATCAGGTCGCCTACAAAGAGCAGCGTCAACCGCTCGGCCTGCTGAGCCAGGAGGTTGACGCTGCTTGTAAGCATGAGGAGCGAAAGGAGTACGCGAATCGTCATGGCTGTAGTGATGTGATTCACCCGTAGTGGGGGCTTATCCGTAGATGGCCTTCTCGCCGGCCAGCAGGGTATTCATCATGAGCGAGACGATGGTCATGGGGCCTACGCCGCCCGGCACGGGGGTGATGTACGAACACTTGGGCGACACTTCGTCAAACTTGACGTCGCCCGTCAGCTTGAAGCCCGACTTGCGGGTGGCATCGGGTACGCGGGTGGTACCTACGTCAATCACCACGGCTCCCTCCTTCACCATGTCGGCTTTTACGAAGTTGGGCTGACCCAGGGCGGCGATGATGATGTCCGCCTCGCGGCACTCCTTCACCAGGTCGCGGCTGCGGCTGTGGCATACGGTGACGGTGGCGTCACCCGGGTTGCTCTTCTGCATCATCAGCGTAGCCATGGGCTTGCCCACGATGTTGCTGCGGCCCAGCACCACGCACTTCTTGCCTTGCGTCTCGATGTGATAGCGACGCAGTAGCTCCATGATGCCGTTGGGGGTGGCGGAGATGTAGCAGGGTAGGCCGATGGAGAGGCGGCCTACGTTGATGGGGTGGAATCCATCCACATCCTTGCGGTAGTCGATGGCTTCGATGACCTTCTGCTCGGAGATGTGCTTGGGCAGGGGAAGCTGCACAATGAAGCCATCTACGTCGGCATCGCGGTTCAGTTCATCTACCTTGGCCAGCAGCTCCTCCTCGGTCACGTCGGCCTCGTAGCGGATGAGTGATGACTTGAATCCACACACTTCGCACGCTTTCACCTTGGCGGCCACGTAAGTCTCGCTGCCGCCGTCGTGTCCCACCAGGATGGCGGCCAGGTGCGGACGCTTGCCCCCACGGGCCACAATCTCTGCCACCTTGGCGGCAATCTCTTGCTTAATCTGCTCTGAAATAGCTTTTCCGTCAATCAGTTGCATAATCTTTAGGGTTTTAGTATTATTTCTTGTTTTGGCTCATGATCTCGTCGATGACCTCTACCATGCCCGAGCCGCGCAGGTTGCGCTTCAGGATGGTGCCGTCGGGGCCGAAGAGCGCGATAAAGGGGATGCCATCTGTGCCGTAGGTGTCCATGGCTACGTTGGCGGTATCGGCAATCTGTGGCCAACCGATTTGTTCCTCTTCCATGGTGGGCTTCAGTTGCTCCAGCTTATCGTAGGTGAAGATGCCTACTACGGTCAGTCCCTTGTCACCGTAGCGCTCGTGCAGCTGACGTAGGTTGGGTATCTCTCCCCGGCAGGGACCGCACCAGCTGGCCCAGATGTCCATCAGCACGTAGTTGCCCTTGCCCACGTAGTCAGAGAGGGCTGCGGCTGCCCCTTCTGCATCCGTGCCGGCAATGTCGGCAAACGGCTCTCCTTCAGCGGTGCGCTGCTGTGCATCGACCTGGCGCTTGAAGTGCTTTCCCATCCGGGTTGAGGCAAGCCATGGGCCGAGCATCCGGCTGATCTGCACCCGGGTCTCCAGGCTGGCCGTCTCTACGAAGATGGAGTGGAAGAGCGAGCTACCCAAGGCATCATCAGCGTGCTCGCGGAAAATCTCTATCCCACGCTGGCTGATGGCCGTCTTCATGCTGTCGAACACCGCTCTCCATTGCTTCTGGTATTCCTGAGGGTCCAGACAGCTGCCGTGTAGCTCCTCACGCCGACTAGTGATCAGGTGTACCAGCGAGTCAGACTCCGCCTGCAGGGCGGCATACGCTTCATTCATCGGGGTGCCCGAGGGCTTCTCGCAACCCTCTAAGCAGGGATAGACGGTGATGTCGCCCCCTTCGAGGATAAAGCTGGCAAACTGGGAGTGCGTGATGTCGATGTAGCAGAAGGAGGCCGTGTCAACCGTACCCTCAAAGCGGAAACGATTGCCCTCCACGACGGTGCTGTCCAAGTAACGGCGGTCGTCGTAACGCAGGATGTAGATGGTCTTCCCGTGGGAAGCCGAGTCAGAGAGCTCACCCTGCACCACGTAGTGAGCCGCCGTGGGGCGCGAGCCACAAGAGGCACCGGCCAGCACTGCAGCCAGCGAGATGCCCATCAGATAAAGCGGTTTTTTCAGCATATTCTTCAGCATATTATTTAGTATATGATTCGTTTATCGTTATACCTTTATATAAAGGGTTATCGCTTCAGCTTCGGCATCATCATCTTGCCCATCTTGCTGCCCGTCACCATCTTCATCATCTTGC
>JBJEKT010000041.1:0-3533 GCA_051878775.1 Bacteroides sp.
GTGAGGGCCTGCTGCGAGGAGCCGTACTTGCGGTCGCCAATCATGCGGAAGAGGCCCCAGCAGAAGTAGGAGTTGCACGAGGTGGCGATGGCCGGTATGAGGGGCAGCGGTGAGCCGTGGCCGTGGCACCCTACGTGCAGGCTCTTGTAGTTGAAGCCGTGGGCGCAGGGGAAGGCGGGGTAATCAGCATGGATGATGTCCTCCTGGAGGAAGGTGAGAGCCTGGGCCGTCTTGAAGGTGGAGCCTGGGGGATAGGCTCCCTGGATGGCGCGGTTGAGGAGCGGCTTGCGGTGGTCCAGACGGAGCCGCTGGTGGTTCTTGCCGCGCTGACGGCCTATCATCAGGTGAGGGTCGAAAGTGGGTGAAGAGACCATGCAGAGGATTTCGCCCGTGGAGGGCTCGATAGCCACGATGGCCCCGATTTTGTTCTGCATGAGCCGTTCGCCAAGCATCTGCAGGTCGATGTCAAGCCCCAGGGTGAGGTTCTTGCCAGGCACGGAGGGGCGGTCGAGCTGTCCGTCCATGTAGTGCCCCTGCACACGCCCGTGGGCATCGCGTAGCAGCACCTCCACGCCCTTTTCGCCACGGAGGTACTTCTCGTAGGACTTCTCGATGCCCTGCTTGCCCACGTAGTCGCCACGGATGTAGTAGTCGTCAGCCTCAATCTCCTTCTTCGACACCTCGCCGATGTCGCCCAGGGCATGGCTGGCGGCGTTGTAGGCATACTGGCGGATGGTGCGGCGCTGGATGTAGAAGCCCGGGAACTTGAAGAGCTTCTCCTGGAAGACGCCGCACTCCTCGGCGGAGAGCTGGGTCATGAAGGTCTGGTGCGTGTATTTGGAGTAGCCCGGGTTCATCCAGGGATTACGCACATCCTTCATGCGCTTCTCGAATTGCTCCACGGTGATACCCACGGTGCGGCAGAGGTCGAGCGTGTCGAGCTGCGTCACTTCGCGGGGCACGAAGGTGATGTCGTAGGCGGGCTGGTTGAAGACGAGCAACTTGCCGTTGCGGTCGTAGATGGCCCCACGCGAGGGGTACTGTATCTTGTTGAAGAAGGCGTTGCTGTCGGCATTGCGCTTGTAGTCATCCGTGAGCAGCTGCAGATCCACGAGGCGCAGCAGATAGACCAGCACAATCAAGATGGCCGAGAGGGCCACGACGTACTTCCGTTTTTCGAGCGTATAATCTTTTGCCAAGGCTGCCAGGGGTGTTTAGGGGTTCGACTTTTGTTGCTGCAGTCCCTCCACGGCCAGGATGCAGGCCACGCTGAGCACCGAGCTGCAGACGATGCGCAGCAGCAGCTCCAGGGGCGATGCCAGGGAGAAGAAGGCGATGGTGAAGAGCAGCAGGTGGTGGAAGATTACGCACATGGAGAGGTACTTCACGTAGCTGGAGAGGCCCATGGAGTGGATGGAGGGGATGAAGGTATCGTTGGTGTCGCGGGGCATGAAGAGGCGGAGCAGCGTAGGCCTGAGGAAAGCCAGGAAGACCACTGCGGCGGCGTTCATGCCCGGAGTGTCAGAGAAGGCATCGATGAGCAGTCCCAGCAGGAAGGCCCAGAGCATCAGGGCATGGCGGCTGATGTCGGAGCTCTGCTTCACCACGATATAGAGGTAAACGAACGGCGTAGCGTAGCCCAACAGGTGGATATGGTTGAAGAAGAATACCTGTAGGAGTACCAATGCCATCCACCATAGTGCGCGATTGAGGTAAGTCTGTAGCATCTGCGTTAATCTTCGTTATGAATAGGGTTTGTCAACGTAGTTATTTTAGGGTTAGTTACCGCGAAGGCGCTTAGTTCTCCTTCTGTTCCTGCCGCTCCAGCTGGAGCTGCTCCAGCTGGCGGCTGCGCTCTATGACCCGCACGGCGTTGAGCTTGCCGAAGTCGGTGGCCAGCTTCACCTTGAGCAGGTAGGAGAGGCCGTCGTGAGAGTCCTGCATGTCGTCCACGGTACCCACCATGATGCCCTCGGGGAAGACGGTGGAGTAGCCGCTGGTCACCACGGTATCGCCCAGGTTGAACTGGGCATGGCGTGGCAAGTCCTTGAGGAAGGCATACTGCACATCGCCCCCTTGCCACTTCAGGTAGCCGAAGTAGTCACTGCCGGCTATCTTGCAGCTGATGCTCGACTTGCTGTTGAGCAGGGAGATGACGAGTGCGTAGTGAGCCGAGGTCTTGAAGACGATGCCCACCACACCCCGTGCATCGACCACGCCCATCTCGGGGCGTATGCCGTCGGCCGAGCCCTTGTCCAGGGTGATGTAGTTGTCCTCCAGGGTGAGGCTGTTCTTGATTACCTGGGCCTCGTGGAGGCTGAAGGTGGAGGGCGTGACACGCTCTATGCTGCGCAGCGAGGCGGAGTCCATACCCTGCTGCAGGAGGCGGTTCTGCAGGGCCACAAGCTGCTGCTCGAGCAGGAGGTTGCGGTCCAGCAGGTCGCTGTTGATGCTGCGCAGGTGGAAGTAGGACTTCACCTGGCCCGTGGTCTCATAGATGGACCCTACCATGGCGTTGGCCGAGGTGAAGAAGAGGCTCTGCTGGTAGCGGTTGAAGCGAAACAATAAAACAAAACTGGTTACCTCTAACAGCAGAAAGAGGAACCAGTAATTGTACTTTATCAGAAAGTTGAGCAAGTTCCGCATCAGCGCATCAGGAAGGAGAAGCGGTCAACGTTCTTCAGCGCCACACCGGTGCCTTTGGCCACGGCATGGAGGGGGTCTTCCGCAATGTGGAACGGAATGTTAATCTTGTCAGTCAGTCGCTTGTCGAGTCCGCGCAGCAGGGCGCCGCCACCGGCCAGGTAGATACCGTTGTGCACAATGTCAGCATAGAGTTCGGACGGGGTATTCTCCAGGGCGCTGAGTATGGCCGTCTCAATCTTTGAGATGGACTTCTCCAGGCAGTGGGCCACCTCCTGGTAACAGATGGGCACCTCCATGGGGAGGGCCGTGATGCGGTTAGGTCCGTGTACCACGTAGTCCTCGGGGGCATCTTCACCCAGCTCAGTGAGGGCGGCACCCACGTTGATCTTGATGCGTTCGGCCATGCGCTCGCCCACCTTCACGTTGTGCTGACGGCTCATGTATTCCTGGATGTCGGCGGTGAAGTCATCGCCGGCAATGCGGATGGAGTTGTTGGACACGATGCCACCCAGTGAGATGACGGCAATCTCAGTGGAGCCACCGCCTATATCGACGATCATGTTGCCTTCAGGGGCCTCCACGTCGATGCCGATGCCGATGGCAGCCGCCATGGGCTCGAAGATGAGGTAAACGTCACGTCCACCGGCATGTTCAGCCGAGTCGCGCACGGCACGGAGCTCCACCTCGGTGCTGCCCGAAGGTACGCCGATGACCATGCGGAGCGAGGGGGAGAAGAAGCGGTTACGGTCAGGCACCATCTTGATGAGGCCGCGTATCATCTGCTCGCAAGCATAGAAGTCGGCTATCACGCCGTCGCGCAGGGGGCGGATGGTACGGATGTTGTAGTGCGTCTTCTCGTACATCTGCTTGGCCTTCTCGCCCACGGC
>JBJEKT010000042.1:0-3527 GCA_051878775.1 Bacteroides sp.
AACCAGGAACAGAACCCTTGATAAGAAGCAAGTTATGCTCCGCGATTACTTTTAAAACTTGCAGATTTTGGACAGTCACACGGTTACCTCCGAGCTGACCACCCATACGCATTCCCTTAAAAACCTTTGCAGGATAAGAACATGCACCGATAGAACCCGGCTTACGAGCACGGTTATGCTGACCGTGGGTAGTCTGTCCTACACCACCGAAACCGTGGCGTTTAACAACACCCTGAAAGCCTTTACCCTTAGAGATACCTGCCACATCCACAAATGAGGCATCATTGAAAAGTTCTACAGTAACCGTATCTCCCAGATTCAATGCAGCATCAAATCCTTTGAACTCAGCCAAGTGTTTCTTGGGAGTTACTCCTGCCTTCTTAAAATGGCCCATCAAAGGTTTGGTAGTGCGCTTCTCCTTCTTTTCCTGGAAGCCCAATTGAACGGCCTCATAGCCATCTTTTTCGACAGTTTTCACTTGAGTAACAACACAAGGACCTACTTCGATAACAGTGCATGGTACATTCTTACCCTCGGCACTGAAAACGGATGTCATTCCGATTTTTTTTCCTAATAATCCTGGCATTTCACTAATTTTTTAAATAACTTAGACCTTGATTTCTACTTCTACACCACTAGGCAACTCCAGCTTCATAAGAGCATCGACAGTCTTAGCTGTTGAGCTATAGATGTCAATCAATCTCTTGTACGAAGAGAGTTCAAATTGTTCACGTGACTTCTTATTAACGAAAGTCGAGCGGTTAACCGTAAAGATACGCTTATGAGTAGGGAGAGGAATCGGTCCACTCACAATAGCACCTGTACTTTTGACAGTTCTCACAATCTTCTCAGCCGACTTGTCAACCAAGTTGTGGTCGTAAGATTTCAATTTAATTCTAATTTTTTGACTCATTGTTTATTTTAAGTTAGAAATGATATAAATGGAAGAGAAGAGAGCTAAGAGTCATACGCTAGCTCTCTCTCTTATCAAAAATTTAAAGCAAGTCTGCACGACCCTTTACCTCCTCAAGTACTGCCTTCGCAATCGAAGTAGATACCTGGGCATGATGATCATACGACATAGTAGAAGTAGCACGACCAGAAGTAATCGTACGAAGAGCCGTTACATAGCCAAACATCTCAGCCAGAGGAACCATAGCCTTTACGATACGAGCACCCGAACGACTGGACTCCATTCCTTCCACTTGGCCACGACGCTTATTCAAGTCTCCTATAACGTCACCCATGTTCTCTTCAGGAGTAACTACCTCGAGTTTCATGATAGGCTCCATCAGGACAGGACCCGCCTTAGAGCATGCATTCTTATAAGCCTGGATAGCACAAATTTCAAATGAGAGCTGGTCAGAGTCAACGGGGTGGAACGAGCCATCAAGCAGTGTAACCTTCAATGAATCCATGGGGAAACCTGCAAGAACACCATTCTTCATTGCATTCTGGAATCCTTTCTGAACAGAAGGGATAAATTCCTTAGGAATGTTACCACCAGTGACTTCGTTGATAAACTGCAAACCACCTTCCTTATAGTCCTCATCAATAGGACCTACGTTAACGATGATATCAGCAAACTTACCACGGCCACCAGACTGCTTCTTATAAACCTCACGCAGGTTGACGGTCTTTGTAATAGCCTCTTTATAGTTAACCTGAGGCTTACCCTGATTACATTCAACCTTGAACTCGCGCTTCAGACGGTCGATAATAATATCGAGGTGAAGCTCACCCATACCAGAGATAACCGTCTGACCTGACTGTTCATCAGTACGAACTGTGAAGGTAGGATCTTCTTCAGCCAACTTAGCCAAGCCATTAGACAGTTTATCCATATCCTTCTGGGTCTTAGGCTCGACAGCAATACCTATTACGGGTTCAGGGAAGTCCATAGATTCAAGTACGATAGGTGCATCTTCATCACAGAGTGTATCACCTGTACGGATATCCTTGAAACCTACACCAGCACCGATATCACCAGCAGAAATGACCTCAACAGGGTTCTGCTTGTTTGAATGCATTTGGAACAAACGAGACACACGTTCTTTCTTAGCCGAACGCGTATTATAAATATAAGATCCAGCCTCTATCTTACCCGAATAAACACGGAAGAAAGTAAGACGACCGACATAGGGGTCAGTTGCAATCTTGAATGCAAGAGCAGACGTTTTCTCTTCTTCAGCAGGTTTACGATCCTCTTCAGCGCCCGTATTCGGGTTGGTACCTACAATATTGGGCGTATCAAGAGGCGAGGGCAAGAAAGCACACACATAGTCAAGCAACGTCTGCACACCTTTGTTCTTAAACGACGAGCCACAGAGCATCGGAACGATATCCATTTTCAGTGTAGCAGCACGCAGTGCTCTGAGAATTTCTTCTTCTGAAATAGTACTGGGATCATCAAAGAACTTTTCCATCAAAGCGTCATCATACTCTGCCACTTTCTCCAGCATCTTCTCTCTCCACTCATCAGCTTCTCCTTGAAGGTTAGCAGGAATCTCCTCTACATCATAGTCGGCACCCATTGTCTCGTCATGCCAAAGAATAGCCTTCATCTTAATCAAGTCAACCACACCCTTGAATGACTCTTCAGCACCGATAGGAATAACCACAGGACAAGGATTAGCACCGAGCACATCCTTCATCTGACGAACAACTTCAAAGAAGTCAGCACCAGAGCGGTCCATTTTGTTCACATAGCCAATGCGAGGCACATTATACTTATCAGCCTGGCGCCAAACCGTTTCAGATTGAGGCTCAACACCGCCTACAGCACAATAAGTAGCAACAGCACCATCAAGCACACGAAGCGAACGCTCAACCTCTGCAGTAAAGTCAACGTGTCCCGGAGTGTCAATCAGATTGATTTTATACTTATCACCAGCATAATTCCAGAAAGTAGTCGTAGCAGCAGAAGTGATAGTAATACCACGTTCTTGTTCCTGCTCCATCCAGTCCATCGTGGCAGCACCATCGTGCACCTCACCAATCTTGTGAGTCAAACCAGTATAAAACAGGATACGTTCAGAAGTCGTTGTTTTACCGGCATCAATATGAGCCATAATGCCGATATTACGAGTCAAATGTAAATCACGCTTTGCCATTGATTTTTCTACTTATATGGGTTAATTAGAATCTGAAGTGAGCGAATGCGCGGTTAGCTTCGGCCATTCTGTGCATATCTTCCTTACGCTTGAAAGCGCCACCTTGTTCATTGAACGCATCCATGATTTCAGCGGCAAGCTTATCAGCCATAGTCTTTCCACCACGCTTACGGGCAAAGATGATAAGATTCTTCATCGAGATAGACTCCTTACGATCCGGACGGATCTCAGTAGGGACTTGGAAAGTAGCACCACCTACACGGCGAGACTTCACTTCCACTTGAGGAGTCACATTATCAAGCGCCTTCTTCCAGATTTCAAGAGCTGACATTTCTTCGTTCTGCATCTTGTTCTTCACTGTTTCAAGCGCAGCATAAAAGATTTCATAAGAAGTATTCTTCTTACCATCATACA
>JBJEKT010000043.1:0-3510 GCA_051878775.1 Bacteroides sp.
GCTTCTTGAGCTTTATCCTCTTTATTGCGGTGATTGCCGGTATCGTGCAGCTGGTAGAGATGATCGTGGAGCGCTTCAGCCCCTCACTCTATGCTTCGCTCGGTATCTTCCTGCCGCTGATTGCCGTGAACTGCGCCATCATGGGTGCGTCGCTCTTCATGCAGCAGCGTATCGGTCTGGGCAATAGTGACCCGAAGTTTATCGGTGGTGTGGTTGACGCACTGGGGTATGCCCTTGGCTCTGGTATCGGCTGGCTGATGGCTATCGTCGGTCTGGCTGCTATTCGTGAGAAGATGGCTTACTCGGATGTGCCGGCTCCCCTGCGTGGACTGGGTATCACGTTCATCACCGTAGGTCTGATGGCCATGGCCTTTATGTGTTTCTCTGGTTTGAACATCTAATAAAGAAAGGAATATACAATGGATATGAATTTGATATTAGCAAGCATTGGAGTATTCCTCGTGGTAATCCTTCTGCTTGTGGTGATTCTGCTGGTGGCCAAGAAATTCCTGGTTCCCTCTGGCAACGTGAATGTGACCATTAATGAAAAAGATACGGTCTCTGTAGGGCAAGGCGGAAGCCTGCTCGGTACGCTGGCTGAAAAGGGAATCTTCCTTCCTTCGGCTTGCGGTGGTAAGGGTTCGTGCGGACAGTGCAAATGCCAGGTCGTAGAAGGCGGCGGTGAGATTCTGGACTCTGAAAAGGGCCACTTCACCCGCAAGCAAATCAAAGACCACTGGCGTCTGGCATGCCAATGCAAGGTGAAAGGAGATTTGGGTATCAAGGTGCCCGATTCAGTGATGGGTGTCAAGGAGTATGAATGTACGGTAATCAGCAACAAGAACGTGGCTACTTTCATCAAGGAGTTTAAGGTGCAGCTGCCTAAGGGTGCTCACATGGACTTCCTGCCTGGTTCGTATGCGCAGATTAAGATTCCTGCATTCTCTATGGACTATGATAAGGATATCGATAAGAGCCTGATTGGTGACGAGTACCTGCCTGCTTGGCAGAAGTTTGGCCTCTTCCCCTTGAAGTGTGTCAACCCCGAACCGACAATCCGCGCTTACTCGATGGCCAACTATCCTGCCGAAGGTGATGTATTCATGCTGACGGTGCGTATCGCTACGCCTCCCTTCAAGCCCGACCGTAGCGGCTTCATGGATGTGAATCCGGGTATCGCTTCGTCATACATCTTCACCCTGAAGCCAGGTGATAAGGTGATGATGAGTGGTCCTTATGGTGACTTCCATCCGCACTTTGACTCGAAGCGAGAGATGATCTGGGTAGGTGGTGGTGCCGGTATGGCTCCCCTGCGTGCACAAATCATGCACATGACCAAAACGCTCCATACAACAGACCGCGAGATGCACTACTTCTATGGTGCCCGTGCACTCAACGAAGTGTTCTATCTCGAGGACTTCCTTGGACTGGAGAAGGAATACCCCAACTTCCACTTCCATCTGGCACTCGACCGTCCCGATCCCGCAGCCGATGCAAAGGGCGTGAAGTACACCGCAGGCTTCGTTCATCAGGTGATGCTCAACACCTACCTGAAGGATCACGAGGCTCCCGAGGATATCGAGTACTACATGTGCGGTCCTGGCCCGATGTCGAAGGCTGTAGTGGCTATGCTTACCGACCTTGGCGTAGAGGAAAGCTCAATCTTGTACGATAACTTTGGTGGTTAATCACCATATGATGAAGGATTGATTTTCCAATCATAACTACAACGGATTACACGCAGTTTGTGTCGTTCACCCCGGGGTGGACACTGCCATGCGTGTAATCCGTTTCTTTTTGATAATAATATAATAAGGTATAGGAGATGGTGTGTATGAACAGAGAAGAACTTTATAAGCACTTGAAGATAGAGAAGCTGACGCCGATGCAGGAGGCCACGGCTGAGGCTTTCCGTAAAAGGGAGGATGTGGTCTTGCTCTCGCCTACAGGTTCTGGCAAGACGCTGGCTTATCTACTGCCTCTGGTGGAGTGGCTGGATGGGCTTCCGAGTGAACATCAGACAGAGGTTAAGGCGCTGGTGCTGGTGCCTTCGCGCGAACTGGCTCTGCAGACGGAGCAGGTGATGAAGCAGATGAAGAGTCAGCATCACGTGATGAGCTGCTATGGAGGACGGCCAGCCATGGAGGAGCATCGCACCATGAATCAGCTACGTCCTGAAGTTATCGTTGCTACGCCGGGGCGTATGAACGACCACCTGCACAAGCAGAACTTCAATGCCGCTACGGTGGAACTGCTGGTGATTGATGAGTTTGACAAGTCGTTGGAACTGGGCTTTCAGGAGGAAATGGCTGAAGTTATTGCTCAGCTGCCCTCACTGAAGAAGCGGGTGCTACTCTCAGCTACGGATGCGGAGGCTATTCCCGACTTTGTGGGACAGCACATGGCTGAACAGTGTTACCTGCGTTTGAATTACCTCACGGAGGAGAAGGTGTGCGACCGACTTGCACTTCAACGGGTCGACTCCCCGGAGAAGGATAAGCTGGAGACGCTCTTCCGCCTGCTCTGCACGCTGGGAAGTACTTCGACGCTGGTGTTTGTGAATTACCGTGAGAGTGTAGAACGCGTTGTAGCCTATTTACGTTCTAAGAAGTTTCCCTGTGATGCTTTTCATGGTGGCATGGAGCAGCCGCTGCGTGAGAAGGCGCTCTACAAGTTTCGCAACGGATCATGTCCTGTATTGGTCTCCACCGACCTGGCTGCCAGGGGACTGGATATTGCTGATGTGGACCATGTGGTACACTATCATCTGCCTGTCAACGAGGAGGCCTTTACTCATCGGAATGGACGTACAGCCCGTTGGCAATCCACAGGTACTTCGTACATTATCCTTCACGCTGAGGAGCATCTGCCTGACTATGTACCTCAAGATATCCCTGCGTTTGAAGTCAAAGAAGGACTGAAGGTGCCCAAGAGCCGATGGACTACGCTCTATATAGGTAGGGGAAAAAAGGATAAGGTGAATAAAATCGATATTGTAGGCTTTCTGTACAAGAAGGGGTGCCTGGGGCGCGACGATGTGGGGAGTGTGGATGTGATGGAGCATCATGCCTTTGTGGCTGTACGGCGAGATAAGGTGAAACAACTGTTGGCCCTGGTCCAGGGTGAGAAACTAAAAGGACAAAAAACACTGATAGAAGAGGCCAGATAGGATAATAATCATGGAAATATGTTACTAAACATAGCGGATTGTTGCTATTAAACATACGATTTGATTGCATAATGTCATATTTCTATCTTCGCTCTCCGTTTCAGTTATTGTTTCTCTTTTAAAGGGCAAAAAAATGCGAGTTTGTAAGCCTTGTGCTCGATAATGTTAGTGAAAGATGTCAAATCAGCGTATTTTTATACGGAAAAACTATAAAAAGTAAGAGCTTTTGAGGAAAATGATGCTTTTTTATAAGGAAAGATTTGCCAAACGGAAATATTTCTGTAATTTCGCAATGTCTAAGGACAACTAATAAAGAAATGTATAACCAAACAATTATTGTT
>JBJEKT010000044.1:0-3376 GCA_051878775.1 Bacteroides sp.
ATCTGCTGCATGACGCGATAGGAGGTGAAGAGCAGGTAGGCCACAGGAGCCTTCTGACGCAGAGAGGCCAGGAAGGCGGCATCTGCCTCACGGATAAGATGGTCGCCGGTAATGCAAACCAGCACACGGCTGTAGGAACCCAACTGGCGGAGTATCTCGGCCTGGGCAGCTTCATCCGCCCCACGGGCAATCTGCAGATGGGTTACTTCGCGCTCTGCAGAGAGGGTTGCTACAAAGGCTGAGTCAGCTCCCTGAACTCCAAAGCCCAGGACGGCAATCTTTCCCTTGTCGGTAGGAAGAGGGAAGAGGTTGAAGTGGTTGGTCAGGACCGTGACGGCTTCACGACGGAGGCGGGCCGCCAGTTCGTCTGCCTCCTTCGAGCAGAGACGTTGTGCCAGACCGTTGGTAGCTATCGGAGCAGGACGGTTGCGCAGACCCATCAGGTACTTGTAGGCCAACACCTTGCGGCAACGGGTATCAATCAGTTCCTTGCTCAGCTTGCCCTCGTTAGCTGCCTGCATCAGTTCGCCTACAGCCTCGGGAGTGGCGCGTTGTACGAGCAGCACATCATTGCCTGCCTGCAATGCCTTGACATAGCGTTGCGGTTCGCTCTTCACGCCTTGCATGTCGAGAGCGTCAGTAAAGAGCAGTCCCTGAAAGCCCAGTTCCTTGCGCAGGAGATTCTCCAGAATGGGTTGTGACAGGGAGGAGGGGGTACCGCTGGCATCGAGAGCAGGCACCTTGAGGTGACCTACCATCATGCCGCCACAGCCAGCCTCGATGAGTCGGCGGAAGGGCAAGAGCTCTACGCTGTCCAGACGGGCACGATTGTGACCGAGCTCGGGCAGGGCAAAGTGAGAATCCTTATGGGAGTCGCCATGGCCAGGGAAGTGCTTGCTTACGGCCAGTACCCCCCCACGCTCCAGACCTCGGCTATAGGCCAGTACGCGGTCAGCCACCTGCTGCGCCTCCTCGCCGAAGGAGCGTTCGTTGATGACGGGATTGATGGGATTGGTATTCACATCGGCCACGGGAGCAAAGTTGACGTTCACCCCGAGTTGCCGCATCTCCCGAGCCACCTCCTGACCGTAGGCCTCGATAAGTTGCAGGTCCTGTATGCAACCCAGGGCAGCATTGCGGGGAAAGTCGGGCATCCCCTTAAGGCGCATGGAGAGTCCCCATTCACCATCGAAGGTAATCATTAAGGGTACCTTGGCCGCCTTCTGGGCCATGTTGGTAAGCAGGGCCTGGTCTTCAGCCGTGCCTTCAGCGAAGAGTACTCCGCCAATCTGGTACTTCTTGACCAGCTCCTTGACCTGCCGCTTGGTGTCGTTGTCAGCCCGGGCAGGGAGCGTGGGCACTATCAACTGGCCCACCTTGGCCTGAAGGGTCATCTTGCTCATGACAGAATCCACCCACCGGTTACAGTCGGTACGGATGGCGCTGGGTGAGAAGGGAGAGTGCTGCTGGGCAAACATCACGCCCGAAACCAGGAAGAGAACCAGGACTTTTATTGTCCGAATAAAATAGGTGCGTAAAAACATGCTGTAAGTTATGATATGGTTTGGATTAATGGAATAAATGAGTTATCAATCACATTGGAGTGTAAGGGTCAACTTGCCCACGCTGGTGCCACGGCTTCCGGAGTGGAAGAGATAGACCGTGCCGCCCTGGTCGTTGAGATAGCTTTTAGGTTCGGGCATGAGGGTATGGGTATGGCCTCCGAATACCACATCGATGCCGTGGGTCTTGGCCAGCAACGGTTCATCATCATCACCCCCAAGCATCCCCTTCAGACCAAGGTGTGAGAGGCAAACCACCACGTCGCAACGCTCCTGCCCACGCAGGATATCGACCGTCTGCCGGGCAGCCTCGATGGGGTTGATGAAGGTGACTCCTTCACACTTGTCAGTCGGCACGAGTCCGGCCATCTTAGGACTCAGACCGAAGATGCCGATACGCATTCCCTTACGTTCCACCACGGTATAGGGCTTGACAATGCCCTCCAGAGGGGTACCCTCAAAGCCGTAGTTAGCACAGACCACCGGAAAGTGGGCCTGCTTAAAGACTCGGGCCATATTCTCTACGCCAAAGTCGAACTCATGGTTGCCGATGGTCATGGCATCGTAACCTATCTCATTCATGGCTGCAATCTCGGCATCTCCACGGAAAAGATTATAATAAGGTGTACCTTGCGAGATGTCGCCGCAATCCACGAGCAGCAGCTCCGGGTCAACCGTACGCATCGAATCGACCAAGGCTGCCCTGCGCACCACACCTCCGCAGCCCGCATCACTACCTGCTGCAGAGAGACTAACCGGCTCCATCCTACTGTGGGTGTCGCTGGTGTGGAGGAAGAGAAGGGTCTGCGTAGAGGGTGCTCCGAGCCCCATCTCTACAACCTTTTCGCGCACCACCCGTCCCTCAACGCGCGAGGTAACCTTCTTGCCATGGGCAGTACAGCGCTCCACATGCTCCTTGAAAAGGTTGCGCATGGTCCGTTCAGGACAGAAGATGCTCTCCTCATATTGGGCGAATGAAGGCATCCCGTCGTTCCCCTGAGCCACGTAATCCACGGTAGCTACCGTATAGGTTGCCTCAGGACGGATGGGCTGACCGTTCACCTCCACCCGTTTGAGTTCCTTCTTGGGACCGATGAACATCCGCACGCCACTCAGCCCCTCACCACCTCGGCGGGCTATCTCCTCCATGGCCCGCTGCAGCACGTCACCCTTGAAGGTGAGTACGCAGAGCGCGTTCTCAAAGGGGAGAATCTCATAGACATTGGCCATGGTGATGGGTCCTTTAGCCAGGGTGGTACGCACACCTCCCATATTGATGATACCCACATCGGCCTTGCGGCCTATCACCTCGCGGGCCGCCTCACGGAGCAGGTCGGCCACCAGGTTGGGCAGTTCGCTCTCTGGGCGCACGCGGTCCATATCGACCTCCGACTCACCCAGCACATAACTCATCATGCTATCAATCTGATGCTTGAAGGGTGACAGCATAGCCACCGCATGATCCGTCACCTTGGCATCCCAATGGGCATCCACAATCAGTTGCTCACCCTCGGCATCTACCACCCGGTATTTGCCTTGGCAAGCCACCATCAAAAGTGCGGTAATCATCACGACACCACAACGATACATTCCAAGAATATTTCTGTTCATCTGGTATAAATCATTAAAAATTGGCACAAATATATTTTAATTTTTGCAACAGAGCAAAAAAAAGCAGGAAAAAAGGAGGAAAGATTTGTGTAACTGCCAAATAATTCGTTACTTTGCGACCGCTTTCGCGCAATCGCTGTCAGGACAGATAGAGAGAAGCCTGGTATGTTGCGTAGTAACGATAAACAATTTATTAATAAACA
>JBJEKT010000045.1:0-14365 GCA_051878775.1 Bacteroides sp.
TTTGTGAGACTACCAACTTTTTTACAGACTATTTCTTATCCCGAACTGAGGTAAATATAAGGGAATTATATGGTATGATGGTCAGTTTATAAGATGTTTTTATTATTTTTGCCGATGCAAATACAGATTCTTCACTCTTTGACTGGATAAAGTGGGGTATGCAGCACTTTTTTTGAACCCTAACAGCACTAAAACCATGTATGAACTGACAGCATACCTTTGTGGACATTTCCATCGTGATAAAGAGGTGACACCTCAGCAGCTTGCTCCGGAACAGTGGAATCATTGGCTATTCAATGAGGCTGAGATCATAGCGTTGAAGCGTATGTTCTATGCTGAGTTGATTGACTTCTTTTCCGATCGCTGTGTCTTGATGAGGAAACAGGTTGACAGCGAACTGCTGTTACCTTTTCGTGGCAGTCCAAATCGCTATCATGTGGATGAGCTGGCTCTGGTTTTTGTATTGACAAAGCTGTTTCGGAAAAATGAGAAGTAGCATGAGTATGTGATTGAAAAATATGAATTTTTAAGAATGAAATATAACTATGCAAAATTTTGATTATCAAACACCCACGCGACTGATATTTGGAAAGAACGTGGTGGCAGAGAAACTGCAAGGCGTTATGGCGCAATTCGGCAATAAGGTATTAATCACTTACGGCGGCGGAAGCATCAAGCGCAGCGGGCTTTACGACCAGGTGTTGTCGCTCCTTAGCGATAAAGAAATCTATGAATTACCAGGCATTGAGCCTAATCCTAAGTTTGATCCCAGTGTACTCGAAGGGGTGCGCATATGCAAGGAGCACGCCATTGATGTCATACTGGCTGTAGGTGGTGGCAGTGTGCTGGATTGCACCAAGGCCATTGCCGGAGCAGCCTGTTCGGATGCAGACCCTTGGGATATCGTCACGGGCAAGGCACCCACGCTCAAGGCTATACCCATTGTGGATATTATCACCCTGGCAGCCACAGGCTCGGAATATGACCAGGGAGGGGTTATCTCGCGCACAGAGACCAACGACAAACTGGCCTACTTCTCACCGTTTGTCTTCCCTGCTGTATCATTTATCGACCCCACTTACACCTTCACGCTTCCTGTGAAGCAGACACTAGCCGGCGTGGCCGACTGCATCAACCACATCATGGAGCAGTACTTCTGTGGAGAGCATATCTTGATGAACGATGCCTTTATGGAGGGCGCAGTGAAGTCATTGGTGAATAATGTGAAGATTGTGCTTGATGAGCCGACCAACTATGATGCCCGTGCAGAGATATTCTATGCCACTACGTTGGGCTGTAACGGCATATACTCCCTGGGCAACTCCGAGAGCGGCTGGCCTATGCACGCCATTGAGCATGCGTTGTCGGGCCATTACGACATCACCCACGGTGAGGGACTTGCCATTGTCACACCACGTTGGATGCGCCATATCCTCAACCATACCACGGGTGAACTGCACCAACAGGTGGTGGAGCGCATCACGTCGTTTGGTCGCAACGTGTTTGGCACGACGACTCCCGAGGAGAGCATACAGGCCATTCATGCCTTCTACGAGGGTATCGGCATCCCGATGACACTCCGTGCCGTAGGCATTGACGACAGCCGTATCGACGAGATGGCGCATCACATTGCGGTCAACGAGGGACTTGACCAGGCTTGGGTTCCGCTGTATGAAGAGGATATCGTGGCCATCCTGCGCGACTGCCTGTAAACCTGTAACATAGAATAACCATTAGATAAAATAAACAGTATGAAAACATCACTTCCACTAACTTGCATCTTCGCTCAGATGCTTTTGAATAGCTGTAATCCACAACAACCGGCTTGTACAGAGGGTACTGATGCTGCCGCTACATGCAGCTGGCAGACCATTCTGCAGGATAAGCTGCCGCTGCTTGGTCATCGCAACTGGATAGTTATCACCGATATGGCATACCCGCTTCAAGCCAAAGACGGAATCACCACGCTCTATGCCGAGCAACCCTACGGTGAAGTGCTCGGAGCCGTAAAGCAGATCATTGATGGCAGTCATCATGTCTATGCCCACGTCTATCAAGACAAGGAGCTCTCTTACCTTACCGAGGACATCTGCCCAGGCATCGACAGTCTTAAAGCCGATATGCAAAAGGCGCTCGCTGGCGCTACTATCACTGCTGTTGACCACGAGCAACTCATCGCCCGTCTCGACAATGTGAGCAACCTGTTTGAGGTGGTCATTATCAAAACGCCGCTCACCAAGCCCTACACGTCAACCTTCTTTGAGCTCGATTGTAAGTATTGGGATAGCCAAAAGCAGGAATTGCTCAACGCCAAGATTGCCGAGGCTCAGAAATAGTAAGAACAGCGCAGAAGAATCTTTGCCCCTAACGGGTTGATATGATACTCTTTTAACCTATTTATAATAAATATGATGAAGCATAGATTATTCAGTTTATGGGCCTTGCTGCTAGTTGCCGTTCAGGTGGTTGCCGAGGCTACGGTGATTTCTGTCAACAGCTTCGGGTTGAAGCCCAACAGCCGTGTAAATGCTACGCCTTACGTCAAGCAGGCTCTCGAAGCGTGCCGAAGGCATCCCGAAGCCATATTGACCTTTGAGAAGGGTCGCTACGATTTTTGGGAGGCACATGCCACGGAGCGGGAGTATTTCGAGTCAAACACCTACGACAACAATCCCAAGATTCTGGCCATCCTGCTTGACGAGATGCAGGGAGTAACCCTCGACGGACAGGGTTCGGAGTTCATCATGCACGGCCGTATGCAACCCATTACCTTGCATCGCTGTAAGCACATTACGCTCCGCAACTTCTCCATTGACTGGGATATTCCTCTGACGGCACAGGGCCGTGTAGTAGGCAGCTCGCCCCAGCACATGGACCTGGAGATTGACACGGAGCAATTCCCTTATATCATCGAGAACAACCTGCTCACCTTTGTGGGTGAGGGGTGGAAGAGCACGTGCTGGAGCATGATGCAGTTTACTCCCGATAAGCACCTGGTATGTCCTAATACAGGGGATAACCTGGGCTGGAAGCGCTATGATGCCAAGGAATTGAAAAAGGGCGTGGTGCGCCTCTCCGAGATGAGTGGTAAGGAACCTTTCCCCGCACCTGGAACCCTGGTCGTACTTCGTCACAACAGCCGCGACCATGCCGGCATCTTCCTCTTCCACAGCGAAGAGGTGAAGATGGAGCATATCAACGTACACCACACCGGTGGTCTCGGTATCCTGTCGCAGTATTGCCGCAACATCTCCTTCCTCGACGTGAACATGATACCCAATGCTGCCAAGCAGCGCGTACTGAGTGGACACGACGACGGCTTCCATGTGATGGGCTGCAGCGGCAAGGTGATGATAGACAGCTGCCGCTTTGCCGGATTGATGGACGACCCCATCAACATCCACGGCACCTGTTCACGCATCATCAAGGTGCTGTCGCCTACACGTTTGCAATGCCGCTTCATGCAGGATATGAGTGCCGGTATGGAGTGGGGACGTGTGGGCGAGACCGTAGGCTTTATCGAGACGAAGACCATGCGTACCGTAGGGCAGGGGAGCATCACCAAGTATGAAGTGGTTAATAAAGAGGACTTCATCGTGGAGTTCAGTCAGCCAATTCCGGCAGGCATTCAGGAGGGCAACGTGCTGGAGAACCTCAGCTGCACCCCCGATGCGGAAATCCGCAACTGTCACTTCGGTAGTTGCCGTGCCCGTGGCGTGTTGGTTTCCACCCCAGGTAAGGTGGTGATTGAGGACAATGTCTTTGAGAGCAGCGGCTCGGCCATACTGATAGCTGGTGATGCCAACTATTGGTTTGAGTCGGGAGCCGTGAAGGATGTTACCATCCGCGGCAACGAGTTCCGCTACCCCTGTAACTCCTCCTCCTATCAGTTCTGTGAGGGCATCATCAGCATCTATCCCGAGATACCGGAGCCCGACGTGCGCTACCCTTACCACCGCAACATCCGTATCGAGGGTAACACCTTCCATCTGTTTGATTACCCTATCCTCTATGCCCGTTCAGTAGATGGCCTTACCTTCCTGGATAACAAGCTGATTCGTAACACCACTTATCAGCCTGCACATCGCCGTAAGGAGGGTATCACGCTGGAGTATTGCCGCAACGTGCGCATTGGTCGCAACCAGGTAGAGGGCGAGGTGCTCGGCTCGAAGGTGAAGCTCGACCACACCGCTCGCAGCAGCGTGAAGTTCATTAAGAACAACTTCTTCAAGCTGACGAAGTAAACTACATCGTCCAATAATTATCAGCTGGATGAAAGCGGCTTTTCATCGCGATGGAAAAAGTTTTTTATCCAGCTGATAACAAATTACCAATGAGATGAAAACTGCCTGAGTTACGAAGTCCAATAAAAAATAAAAAGCGAGCTTTCATTTTGTAGTTCTCTCAACTTGCACTATCTTTGCCTCATAAACTAAGGGCATCATCTGCAACCGTATGGAATGATGGTGTTTTAAATCAAAGATATATAGATATTTATGGCAAAGAAAAACAATACAAAAGAGACAAAGAAGGAGGCACAGGAGAAGCCCGTTGAGGTGACGCGTAGCCCGGGATTCTTCAGTAAGGTCAGTCTGGCAATGAAGAACGAAACCTTCCATTTCGTGGTGGGGTTGATGCTGGTCATCTTCTCCATTTACCTGCTGTTGGCTTTCATATCCTTTTTCCTGACGGGTGCTGCTGATCAGAGTGTGCTTGATCATGCTTCGGCAGAGCAACTGGCCTCGGTGAACAACGGTGTGAAGAATTACACGGGAAGTCGTGGGGCACAGGTCGCTTCATTCTTTATCAACGACTGCTTTGGCGTGGCTTCGTTCTTCATCGTGGTGTTCCTGGTAGTGGCTGGGCTCAAACTGATGAAGGTGCGTGTGGTTCGCCTGTGGAAGTGGTTTGTGGCTTGCAGTCTGCTTCTGGTCTGGTTCTCCATCTTCTTTGGCTTTGCCTTTGCCGTACAGTCGGAGACATCGTTTTTCTATCTGGGAGGTTTGCATGGAGCAAACGTGAGCCGCTGGATGGAGTCGCAGGTTGGAGCACCTGGAGTGTGGCTGATTCTGCTGGCCTCGGCTCTCTGCTTCTTCATCTACCTTAGTGCCCGCACCATCGATGTGCTACGCAAGTTCTTTGCTTTCAATTACCTGAAGCGGAAATCCAAGGTTCAACAAGAGCCTAACGAGGGTGATACGCCCGAAGAGTTTACTACCTCATGGACGGGCCGTGAGGCGGGTAGTGCAGCTGCTGTGGCTGCTGAAGCCGCCGATGTTGCTGCCGCTACTGCAGCTCAAGCGGAAGATACTGCCCGACAAACAGCTCAAGCTGCCGAAGATAAGGCGCGTCAATCAGTAGATGATGCCTGGGCTGAGGCTGCTGCCCGACAAGCTGCAGATCAAGCAGCTGCTCAGGCCCAGCAGCAAGCCGGAAGTGCTGATGCTGCTACGTCCGATATAGAGGACTCCTCCTTGACGTTGGACTTAGGAGGCAGTTCGTCTGATTCCGATAAGAACCGCAATCAGCAGAGGGCTCATGCAGAAGTGGAAATCGAGATAGAGCGTGCTGAGCCCGACCCCTTGGTGGATTTAGCTAAGCCAGGCCAACCGACGGAGGAGGAGAAGGAACCAGGGTTCGATGTAGAAGCTGGTGGCGAAGAGGAGGATGAGTTTAATCCAGAGAGCATGGAGCCCTATAATCCTCGTCTTGACCTGGAAAACTACCGTTTCCCCACGCTTGACCTGATGAAGCACTACGACAACGATGCCCCCACTATCAACATGGAGGAGCAGAATGCCAATAAGGAGAAAATTATCACTACCCTGCGCAGCTTCGGCATAGAGATCCGTAGCATCAAGGCTACAGTGGGGCCCACAGTAACGCTCTACGAGATTACTCCAGGCGATGGCGTACGTATCGCACGCATCCGTAACCTGGAGGATGATATTGCGCTTTGCCTTAAGGCGCTCGGAGTGCGTATCATCGCGCCGATACCCGGTAAGGGAACTATCGGTATTGAGGTGCCCAACATGTCACCACAGATTGTCTCGGGACAAAGCATCATTGGCAGCCGTAAATTCCAGGAATCGACCTACGAACTGCCCATTGCCCTGGGTAAGACCATCACCAACGAAGTCTTCATGGTGGATTTAGCCAAGATGCCACACATCCTTGTGGCCGGTGCCACGGGTCAGGGTAAATCGGTAGGACTGAATGCCATCATCACTTCCCTGCTCTACAAGAAGCATCCTGCCGAACTTAAGTTTGTGCTCGTTGACCCCAAGAAGGTGGAATTCAGTATTTATAGTGTGATTGAGAATCACTTCCTGGCTAAGCTACCTGACCAAGGGGAGCCGGTGATAACCGATGTCACGAAGGTGGTGCAGACGCTCAACTCCATCTGTGTGGAGATGGATACGCGCTACGACCTGCTGAAGGCGGCTCATGTGCGTAACGTGAAGGAGTACAACGAGAAGTTTATTGCACGTAAGCTTAATCCCGAGAAGGGACATAAGTACATGCCTTACATCGTGGTGGTCATCGATGAGTTTGGCGACCTGATTATGACGGCCGGTAAGGATGTGGAACTCCCCATTGCCCGTATAGCCCAGCTAGCCCGTGCCGTAGGTATCCACATGATTATTGCCACGCAGCGACCCACTACCAATATCATCACGGGTACTATCAAGGCCAACTTCCCGGCCCGTGTTGCTTTCCGCGTGATGCAGATGATTGATTCGCGCACCATCCTTGACCGACCGGGAGCTAACCAACTCATTGGTCGCGGTGACATGCTCTTCTCGCAAGGAGGAGATCCAGTGCGCGTACAGTGTGCCTTTATCGATACGCCTGAAGTGGCAGACATCACCAACTTCATTGCTCGTCAGCAGGGTTACACTTCGGCCTTCCTGTTGCCTGAGTATGTCGATCCCAACAGCGATGGAGGCGATATGGGGGATGTGGATATGGGTCACCTAGACCCTCTCTTTGAGGATGCCGCCCGTCTGGTAGTGGTACATCAGCAGGGTTCTACCTCGCTGATTCAGCGTAAGTTCTCCATTGGTTACAACCGGGCTGGACGTATCATGGATCAGCTGGAGAAGGCCGGCATAGTAGGAGCAGCGCAGGGCAGCAAGCCCAGGGAAGTTTGCTGTGTGGATGAGACCGATTTGGAAATGAGACTTAATAACCTGATGTAGCCATGCGAACGACTGTTATCCATCGCTTTATCACGTTGTTGCTATGGTTCGCATGGCTGCCGCTGTGCTTATATGCGCAAACGGATGCTCAGTTGCGGCAACTCACTCCGCAAGAGGTGCTGCAACGGGTCGAGCATCGTATCAAGCAGGCGCCTGCAGCAGAGGTGCTCTTCTCTCTACGCGATGCTTCGGGTAGCCGCTATTCTGGCGTGCTCTGTTTGCAAGGTGACTGTTTCCGCCTTACGACTGACGGGGTGGTGACCTGGTTTGACGGGAAAACGCAGGCCACCTACCTGGAGGCAAGTCAGGAGGTCAACCTCTCTGAGCCTACCATGGAAGAGCTGCAGAGTATTCATCCCTACGCGTGGCTCTCCATCTATCAGCAGGACTATCAGATGAAGTTCAAGGAGGGGAATGAGGGAGGTGACCAGTATGTGGTGGTACTCACGGCTACCAACCCTATGCAGGATTTGCTCTGCATGATACTCTTTATCACCAAGAAGGATTTCCGTTTGGAGCGGATGAGCCTGGCCTACCGTGGTGGAGAGACCGTAGTCATTGCTATTCAGCAGTATAATGAGCAACCCAAGCCCTGGCCCCTGTCCATGTTTGCGTTTGATGCCAAGGCCTATCCAGAGGTTGAGGTTGTGGATTTAAGATAATTCCTATAGATAATATTTACGTGAAAAACTGCTATTTATAAACTTAAAAACGAAAAGAACAATGGAAAAAGAACATGTAAAGTGTCTGATTATCGGTTCCGGACCAGCGGGTTATACAGCTGCTATCTATGCCGGACGTGCCAATCTGAGTCCTGTCCTCTATGCCGGCTTACAGCTGGGCGGACAGCTCACAACGACCACTGAAGTGGAGAACTTCCCGGGTTATCCTGAAGGTATCGCAGGTCCTGAATTAATGGAGGACTTGCGTAAGCAGGCTGAACGTTTTGGTGCCGACATGCGTTATGGCGTGGTGACTGCATTCAACTGTGCTGAGGCTCCTTATGAAGTGACCATTGATGAAGAGAAGGTGATAACGGCTGATACGGTAATCATAGCGACCGGAGCAGCAGCTAAGTACCTCGGACTGGAGGATGAAAAGAAGTATGCAGGTATGGGTGTGAGTGCTTGTGCCACATGCGACGGCTTCTTCTACCGCAAGAAGGTGGTGGCTGTAGTGGGTGGCGGAGATACGGCCTGTGAAGAGGCAGTTTATCTGGCAGGTTTGGCATCGAAGGTTTATCTGATTGTGCGCAAGCCCTATCTGCGAGCCTCAAAAATCATGCAGGAACGCGTGCTTAACCATGAAAAGATAGAGGTGCTCTTTGAACATAACGCCGTAGGTCTCTTTGGTGAGGATGGTGTAGAGGGTGCACATCTTGTAAAACGGATGGGTGAAACAGATGAAGAGCGTTATGATATTGCCATCGACGGCTTCTTCCTGGCCATCGGACACAAGCCTAACTCGGATGTTTTCAAGCCTTGGGTGGATACCGACGAGATAGGTTATATCATTACCGAAGGAGCTACCCCCCGTACCAAGACACCTGGTGTATTTGCGGCTGGCGATGTGGCAGACCCTCATTACCGTCAAGCTATTACTGCTGCAGCGAGTGGTTGTAAGGCGGCCATTGAGGCCGAACGCTATCTTTCTGAAAAGGGACTGATAGGGTAAATAGGATAATAAAAGAAGAGGCGGACTTTTCGGTCCGCCTCTTCTTTTATTATCCTATTTTGCTGATTTTTTTCAGCTTCTCTTCATCGATTAGCTTGATTTTGCGACCATCTATGGCAATCAGCTTTTCCGTAGCAAATTGCGAGAGTGTACGGATGGCATTCGAGGTGGTCATGTTGGAGAGGCTGGCCAGGTCTTCACGTGAGAGGTAGATACTCAATGTGCTCTCATCTTCCTCCAGGCCGTAACTCTCCTTCAGCACCAGCAGGGCTTCTGCCAGACGGCCGCGGATGTGCTTTTGCGTCAGGTTTACCGTGCGCTCATCCGAGTAGCATTGGTCAATAGACATCTGCCTCATGAAGAACTTGCAGAGGTTATTGTTCTGACTCACCAGGCTGTTGATGGCCGTCATCGGGATGAGGCAGATGACCGATGGCTCGAAGGCCGCTGCAGTGGTCACGTAATCCTGTTCGGCAAAGTAGGCCCTGTAGCCAAAGTACTCCACCGGCTTAATCATACGGATAATCTGGCTGCGTCCGCCTACACCTTCCTTGAATATCTTCACCTTGCCGCTGAGCAGGCACATCATGTGGGTAGGTGACTCTCCTTCGTAATGTATCACTTCGTTCTTCTTGTAACTCTGGAGGATAAACTGACTGGAGAGGTACTCCCGCTGTTCGTTGGTCAGAGGGGCCCACATGTCAGCTATCAACTCAGGTACGTTGAAGTTAATGCTAATCCTATTATTGCTGCTTTTTGCCATAATTATGTTTCACAACGCTGTTTTATAGCACAAAAATAGGCTTTTTTTTTATATGCTACAAATTTATGACAAAAAAAGTGCCATTATTTTGTAAAGAGCAGCTCGCGGTATTTGGGTAAGGGCCAGATTTCGTCGTCAATTTCCATTTCAAGGTGGTCAATATGATCGCGGATTTCTCCGAGGAAGGGACGTACGTTTTCTTCGTATGCAAAGGCTCGTTGCTGGAAGTTCTCCATGTGGTTGGCCACCTTGCGAGCTTCGGTCATCTGGCGTACCAACAGCTTGATGGCTGTGACGCGGTGGGAGATTTCGCGGATAAGTTCCTTGCGGTCAGCGCTGAGCTGCTCGTACTCGTCTGCATCGAAGGTCTCGCGCAGTCCGCGCAGGTTTTCCAGGAGTCGGTTCTGGTAGATGACGGCGGTGGGCACGATGTGGTTGATGGCCAGGTCACCCAGTACACGGCTCTCAATCTGCACCTTCATGGTGTATTTCTCTAGCTCCACTTCCACGCGACTGGCGAGCTCGGTCTCGTTGAAGATGCGCTCTCCCAGCAGCACGGAGCGCGCTTGGCTATCCATGTAATGCATCAGGGCTTCAGGCACGTGGCAGATGTTGGTCAGTCCACGTCGGGCAGCCTCCTCGCGCCACTGCTTTGAGTAGCCATCGCCCTCAAAGCGGATGGGGGCTGAGGCGATGATGGTCTGCTTCATCTGCTGGAAGATGGCCTCTTCCTTACTCAGGTGGGTCTCCTCCATCAGTTGCTCTACGCCGATGCGGAACTCATTCAGCTGGTTGGCCATGGCAGCATTGATGGCTATCATGGCTGCGGCACAGTTGGCCGATGAGCCTGCAGCACGGAATTCGAAACGGTTTCCCGTAAAGGCAAAGGGTGAGGTGCGGTTGCGGTCGGTGGTGTCGAGCAGGATTTCGGGGATACGTCCGATGCCAAGATGAAGCGTGGTCTTCTGTTCGTTGCCGTGTCCTCCTTCATCGGTCTGGGTAGCTATCTGGTCGAGTATGGTAGAGAGTTGTTTACCCAGGAAGATGGAGAGGATGGCTGGGGGAGCTTCGTTGGCACCCAGACGGTGGCTGTTGCCGGCGCTCATGATGGAGGCACGCAGCAGGTCTTGGTTCTTATAGACCATCATCAGCACGTTTACCAGGAAAGTAAGGAAGAGTAGGTTACTCTTGGGGTTCTTACCCGGGGCGAAGAGGTTGATGCCTGTATCAGTGCAGAGTGACCAGTTGTTGTGCTTGCCACTGCCGTTCACTCCGCTATAAGGCTTCTCGTGGAGCAGTACGGCAAAGTGGTGCTTGCGGGCGATGCGTTTCATCAGATCCATCACGAGCTGATTGTGGTCGTTGGCCAGGTTGGCATTCTCAAAAATGGGAGCCAGTTCAAACTGGTTGGGGGCCACCTCGTTGTGGCGAGTCTTCACGGGGATACCCAGCTTGTGGCACTCCACCTCCAGCTCCTTCATGAAGGCAGTGACACGTGGAGGAATGGAGCCAAAGTAGTGGTCTTCGAGTTGTTGGTCTTTGGCCGAGGAGTGGCCCATCAGTGTGCGGCCAGTCAGACAGAGGTCCGGGCGGGCATTGTAGAGGGCTAAATCAACCAGGAAATATTCTTGCTCCCATCCCAGGTTGGTATATACCTTATTAATATTCTTATCGAAGAGGCGGCATACTTCTGTAGCGGCCTTATCTACTGCTGCCAATGCCTTGAGCAGCGGAGTCTTGTAGTCGAGAGCCTCACCTGTGTAGGAGATGAATATGGTGGGGATACAGAGGGTGGTATCTACGACGAAAGCGGGCGAAGAGACATCCCATGCGGTATAGCCACGGGCCTCAAAGGTGTTGCGGATGCCCCCGTTGGGGAAGCTGGAGGCATCGGGCTCCTGCTGTACAAGCAGTTTGCCTGAAAAGCGTTCGATGACATCGCCCTCTTCGCCAAATTCGATGAATCCATCGTGTTTCTCTGCCGTACCGTCAGTAAGCGGCTGGAACCAGTGAGTGTAATGGGTTACGTTGAGTGACTTGGCCCAGTTCTTCATGCCGTTGGCCACCAGGTCAGCAGTGGCGCGGTTGATGGGGGTGCCTTTCTCAATTGCGTTGACCACGGCCTGGTAGGCCTCCTTGGGCAGGTACTCCTGCATCTTCTTGCGGTCGAAGACATGGCTACCGTAGTAGTCGGTCAGTTTGTTGGATGGAATGTGGACTTCAAGCGGCTTGCGGTTGGCCAGCTCTTGAAGGGCGAAAAAACGCATTTTTGACATAAATTCCTAATCTTTTGTTGTTGGTTGTTGTTTTGCGGTGCAAAAATAGTGCTTTATTTTCAAACATCGATAGATTTGTCTATATTTGCAACACGAAAAATGATATACTGTTATGACGACTCCCTATCCGCTTTATCATGAGTTCAGTGCTTTCCTGAAGCGTTGCTTCCCATTTAAGGTTCAGAAGATTTCGCTTCATGCTGGATTCACTTGCCCCAACCGCGACGGTACGCTGGGGTGGGGAGGGTGTACCTATTGCAATAACCAGACGTTTAACCCCGAATATTGCAGCACGGGAAAGAGCATCACGGAGCAGCTCAGTGAAGGCAAACGCTTCTTTGCCCACAAGTATCCAGAGATGAAGTACCTAGCCTATTTTCAGGCATATACCAACACGTACGAAACGCTTGACCGTCTGAAGCAACGCTACGAGGAAGCATTGGCAGTGGAGGATGTGGTGGGGCTGGTAATCGGTACACGTCCCGACTGTATGCCCGAGGAGTTACTGCACTACCTGGAGCAACTATCGCACAGCACCTTCGTGCTTGTGGAGTATGGCATAGAGAGCTGCAATGATGCGACCTTGCGCCGTATCAACCGGGGACACACCTTTGCTACAGCACGTGAAGCGGTGGAGCGTACCGCAGCTTGCGGTCTGCCTGTAGGTGGACACTTTATCCTTGGCCTTCCTGGAGAGACGCCTGAGGAGTTGAAGCGTCAGGCTACGGTGGTATCCAGCCTTCCCCTCACTACCATTAAACTACATCAACTCCAGCTTATTCGTGGCACCCGTATGGCCCGGGAGTATGACGAACATCCAGAGGAGTTTCATCTCTTTGATGTGATGGAGTATCTGGCGTTGGTTGAGGCCTATCTGCAACGCTTGCGGCCTGACTTGGTGGTGGAACGTTTCCTCTCCCAGTCGCCTAAAGAATTGCTTGTTGCACCCGATTGGGGACTTAAAAACTATGAATTTACCCACCTGCTACAAAAAAGAATGAAAGAGAGAGGAACATATCAGGGTCAACTATTTGACAATTCCGGAATTTAGTGTACATTTGCAGTCGGCTATTGAACTATGGTGATTTATAGACGTTATAAAGAAAGAATGTATTAATTAATAATGTAAAAGCAATACAATGAATCAGCGATCACAGATAAAAGGAAAGATCCATTACGTAGGGGTGAACGACCGCAACAAGCACCTCTTCGAAGGAATGTGGCCCTTGCCCTACGGTGTGTCGTACAACTCGTATCTTATCGATGACGAGATGGTGGCACTGGTGGATACCGTCGATGTCTGCTTCTTTGAGCAGTTCATCGCCAAGATTAAGGCCATCATAGGTGAAAAGCCTATCCAATATTTAATCATCAATCACATGGAGCCCGACCACAGCGGTTCCATTGCTCTCATTAAGAAATATTATCCTGACATTGTCATCGTGGGCAACAAGCAGACCTTCGGTATGATTGAGGGCTTCTATGGCGTGGTGGGTGACCAGTATGTGGTGAAGGATGGCGACTTCCTCTCCCTGGGCCATCATAAGCTTTGCTTCTACCTCACTCCTATGGTCCACTGGCCAGAGACGATGATGACTTTTGACGAGACGGAGCATGTGCTCTTCTCCGGCGATGCCTTCGGCTGTTTTGGCACCTTGGATGGCGGATTCCTGGACAGCCGTATCAACCTTGACAAGTACTGGGATGAGATGGAGCGCTACTACAGCAACATTGTAGGGAAGTATGGATCGCCTGTACAGAAGGCTTTGCAGAAGCTGGGTGGACTGCCGATTGAGATGATTTGCTCCACACACGGCCCCGTATGGACTGAACAGATTGGCAAGGTGGTGGGCATCTATGACCGCTTGAGCCGCTATGAGGCTGAGGAGGGTGTGGTGATAGCCTACGGTACGATGTATGGCAACACAGAACAGATGGCTGAGGAGATTGCTGCTGAGTTGTCAGCACAGGGTATCCGCAACATCGTGATGCACAACGTCAGCAAGAGCAACCCTTCGTATATCCTCAAGGATATCTTCAGGTATAAAGGACTGATTGTGGGTTGCCCCACTTACAGTAACCAGATTTATCCTGAGATGGAGTCGCTCCTCTCCAAGATTCTGGTGCGCGAGGTGAAGGGACGCTACCTGGGTTGGTTCGGCTCCTTCTGTTGGGCAGGAGCTGCCGTGAAGCGCATCGCAGAATTTGCTGAGAAGAGCAAGATGGAGATCGTAGCCGATCCCGTGGAGATGAAGCAGGCTATGAAGCCTACCACCCGCGAGCAGTGTGACAACCTGGCCCGTGCCATGGCTGAAAGGCTCAAAAAAGATCGATAATATCTAACCCTAATATTCACTTATAATTTAAATTACTATGAGATTAATTATTCAGCCGGATTATCAATCCGTATCCAAGTGGGCTGCTCACTATGTAGCAGCCAAGATCAATGC
>JBJEKT010000046.1:0-14356 GCA_051878775.1 Bacteroides sp.
CTAAAAACTAAAAACTAAAAACTAAAAACTAAAAACTAAAAACTAAAAACTAAAAGCCTCCCGCTGGGCGTTTGCTCTGGCGGGAGGCTTTTTTTTCCCCTTTTGGCCGCGATGCGGGGGGGGCTGCTATCCCAGCACCTGCTTGAGGCGGTGGAGGAACTCTTCGGCATCGGCCATGCTGAGGCAGAGGGGTGGCAACAGGCGGATGACGTTGGTGCCGCTCACGCCGGTGAAGACGTGCTGCTCCTTGAGCAGGCGCAGACGAAGCTCCTTGATGGGCTCCGCAAACTCCATGCCGATCATCAGGCCACGGCCACGCACCTCCTTAATCTGAGGAAGCTGCTGCAGCTCGCTGATGAGGTAACTGCCCACACGGGCGGCATTCTCCACCAGCTGCTCCTGCTCCATGACGTCGAGCACGGCAAGGGCAGCACTGCAGGCCAGGTGATTGCCTCCGAAGGTGGTGCCCAGCTGGCCATAGACGGGGGTGAACCGAGGGCTGATGAGCACGCCTCCCATGGGGAAGCCGTTGCCGATGCCCTTGGCCACGGTGATGATGTCCGGACGGATGCCGCTGTACTGATGGGCAAAGAAGCGTCCGCTGCGGCCGTAGCCGCTCTGTATCTCGTCGAGGATGAGCACGGTGTCCGTGGCATCGCAAGCGGTGCGCAGGGCCTGCAGGAACTCATCGGTGGGGAGCTTGATGCCACCCACGCCCTGGATGCCCTCGATAATCACCGCACAGACATCCCCCTTGGCCAGCTCACGCTGCATGGCCTCTACGTCGTTGAGGGGGAGGTAGGTGATGTGGCCATTGGCATTGATGGGGGCGATAATCTTGGGATTGTCCGTGGCCTCCACGGCCAGCGAGGTGCGGCCATGGAAGGCTTTCTGGAAGGAGATGACGCGCGTGCGTCCGTTGTAGAAGGAGGCCAGCTTGAGGGCGTTCTCGTTGGCCTCGGCACCGCTGTTGATGAGGAAGAGGGCGTAGTCGTCGTAGCCGCAGGCACGTCCCAGTCGCTCAGCCAGCTGCTGCTGCAGGGGGTTGATGACGGAGTTGCTGTAGAAGCCCAGGGTGGCTACCTGACGGCTGATCATCTCCACGTAGTGGGGGTGGGCATGGCCGATGGAGATGACGGCATGACCGCCGTAGAGGTCGAGGTACTCCGTGCCCTGGTCGTCCCAGACACGGCAGCCCTGCCCCTTGACAATCGATAGGTCGAATAATGGATATACGTCGAAAAGATTCATTTTAAACTAAAAACTAAAAATTAAAAAGCTGACGGTTTGAGCTTGAGTCCTACGGTCTCCTCGAGGTTGAACATGAGATTCATGTTGTGGACGGCTTGGCCGCTGGCGCCTTTCAGGAGGTTGTCGATGCAGGATACGATGAGCAGTTTGTCACCATGCTTCTCCAGGTGGATGAGGCACTTGTTGGTGTTGACCACCTGCTTGAGGTCGATGTTCTTATCCACCAGGTGGGTGAAGGAGTCCTTGGCGTAGTACTCGCGGTAGATGCGCTTCAGCTCCTCCAGCTCTACCTTACTCTTCACCACGATGGTGCAGAAGATGCCACGCGGGAAGTCGCCACGGTAGGGGATGAAGTCGATGCTGCTGTGGAAGCTGTTCTGCAGCTGGCGGAGCGACTGCACTATCTCAGGCACGTGCTGGTGCTCGAAGGGCTTGTAGATGCTCAGGTTGTTGTTACGCCAGGAGAAGTGGCTCGTGGCCCCAGGCTTCACGCCGGCACCCGTGCTGCCTGTGATGGCGTTGACCATGATGTCATCGTTCAGCATGAGCTGCTTGGCCAGGGGGAGCAGGCCGAGCTGGATGCAGGTGGCAAAGCAGCCCGGGTTGGCTACGTGCTTGGCCGTGCAGGTGGCACGACGGTTGAGCTCGGGGAGGCCGTAGATGAAGTCGTGGTCGGGGGACTTGAGCCGGTAATCCATCGAGAGGTCGATGATGCGCAGCTCCTCAGGCACGTTGTGGCTCTCCATGAACTTGCGTGTGTCACCATGTGCCGTGCAGAAGAAGAGCACGTCAATCTTGTCCAGGGGCAGCTCGTCGGTGAAGGTGAGCTCCGTCTCGCCGTAGAGTCCTTCGTGGACGTCGGTGATGCGGTTGCCGGCATTGCTGCTGCTGTTTACGAATACAATCTCTGCCTCGGGGTGGTTGAGCAGCAGGCGAATCAGTTCGCCTGCGGTATAGCCAGCCCCTCCGATAATTCCTACTTTTATCATATCGTCACTCTTCGGGGGGATTACTTCATTTCGTCTTTATGGTTCGCGTAATAGGCACGGAGCGGGG
Organism: Bacteroides sp.; assembly: GCA_051878775.1. Taxonomy (GTDB): domain Bacteria; phylum Bacteroidota; class Bacteroidia; order Bacteroidales; family Bacteroidaceae; genus Bacteroides. The sequence goes on from JBJEKT010000046.1 coordinate 2,308, forward strand.
TGGAGAGCACCTTGATGAAGCCCTTGGCATCCTCGGCCGTCCAGCCCTTCTGCATCTCGCCATATTCGCCCAGCTTGTTCTTCACCAGGTCGTCAGCGCTCTCTACGCCCACGGTGGAGAAGCCCAGGGGACGCAGCTCGAGGATGGCCGTGCCGTTCACGTTGCGCTGGCTCTCGGTGAGCATGGCCTCGATGTCACGCATCACGGGCTCCAGGTATTCGCTCTCGTGGAGGAACATGCCGTACCAGTTGGCCACCTGGTCCTTCCAGTACTGCTGCCACTTGCTGAGCGTATATTTCTCCAGGAAGCGGTGGGCGCCGATGATGAGCATGGGGGCAGCGGCCTCGAAGCCCACGCGGCCCTTGATGCCGATGATGGTGTCACCCACGTGCATGTCGCGTCCGATGCCGTAGGCCGCACCAATCTCCTCCACCTTCTGGATGGCCTTGATGGGGTCATCGTACGGTACGTCGTTGACCGCCTTGAGCTCGCCCTTCTCGAAGGTGAGGCGCAGCTGCTCGGAGCCCTCCTTGGTGCAATGCTTGAGGTAGGCCGTCTCAGGCAGACCCTGGGCTGAGTCGAGAATCTCGCCACCGCAGATGCTGGTGCCCCAGATGCCTACGTTGTAGGAGTATTTCAGCTTGGCAAAGTCGGCAGCAAAGCCGTGCTTGTTGAGGTAGTCAATCTCCTCCTGGCGGCTGAGGGCCATGTCGCGGGTGAGGGTGATGATCTCCACACCGGGGGCCATGACGAGGAAGGTCATGTCGAAGCGCACCTGGTCGTTGCCAGCGCCCGTGGAGCCGTGGGCGATGGCCTGTGCGCCAATCTCGTTGGCATAGCGTGCGATGGCCAGGGCCTGGAAGATGCGCTCGGAGCTCACGGAGATGGGGTAGGTGCCATTACGCAGCACGTTGCCATAGACCATATACTTGAGCGAGCGGTCGTAATACTCGCGGGTCACGTCGAGGGTGACATACTTGGTGGCGCCCAGCTTGTAGGCATTCTCCTCGTTGGTGCGCAACTGTTCAGCGCTGAATCCGCCCGTGTTGGCACAGGCAGCATGTACTTCATATCCTTTTTCCTTGGCCAGATACATCACGGTGAAGGAGGTATCCAATCCACCGCTGAAGGCCACTACTACTTTCTTCTTCGTTTCCATTTTTTATTTGAGTTTTTTTAGTTGTCGTATTCAATTATCCCTAAATCCTGTCTTCTTCGTGCAGCTTGGGGTCGTAGAGCATGGCGGTGCAGATGCAGAACTTGCGGTTCTTGGCCACGAGGATGTCGTGGTTGATGCACCCTTCGCAGCCCTTCCAGAAGGCGGCATCGTCGGTCAGCTCGTTGAACGTCACAGGCACGTAGCCCAGCTCCGTGTTCATCTTCATCACGGCGGCACCGCTCGTCAAGCTGAATATCTTGGCATTGGGCCAGCGCAGACGCGCCAGACGGAAAGAGGCCGCCTTGATGCGCTTGGCCAGGCCCAGGCCACGGTAGTTGGGGTGGACGATAAGACCTGAGGTGGCCACATACTGCTTGTTGCCCCAGCTCTCGATGTAGGTAAATCCGGCAAAGTCGTCGCCGCAGAGGGCGATGATGGCCTTACCTTCTCTCATTTTGGTTGCCACGTATTCGTGGGTGCGTTCGGCAATACCCGTGCCACGCACTTTGGCTGCTTCGCGGATGGTGTCGAGGATTTTATCGACATAGACCTCGTGGGAGTCGTCGGCCACCATCACGTCAATTTGTTTTGATTCCATTGTCTTATCTTTCTTTTCTTTTGTTGTCACTTCAGGTTGGGGATGATCTGTGCCAGCAGGCAATAGACCTCTTTCTGCGTGGTGCCCTCGCTCAAGACGAGCAGGATGGTGTCGTCACCCGCAATGGTGCCCAGGATGCAGGGGTAGTTGCGGTTGTCAATGTCGTAAGCTATGCTGCTGGCATACCCTGGACGCGTGCGGATCACGGCCAGATTGCCGCTGAACTGCAGCGAGACGAAGCCGCTGTGCATCAACATCTCCGAGGGGGTCTGCGTGGGCGTGCGCTGATACATCGTGTTGTTGGGCAGCACATAGACGTAGCGGCCGTCGGCCGTGGAGGCCTTGGCCACCTTCAGCTTCTTCAGGTCGCGTGAGAGCGTGGCCTGCGTCACTTCATAACCAGCCTCGTTGAGCTCCACCAGAATCTCGTCCTGCGAGCTGATGTCGCGGCTGGAGATAATCAACTTAATCGTATCTAATCGGTTGGATTTAGCTTTTACCATAAATTCATGTATAATTATTCTTTTCGGGGGGCAAAAATAGCACTTTTTCTTGAAAGAATATACATTTCGGGCGAAAAAATTGCATAAAAAGGGGATTATACCGAAATTTATGTAACTTTGGGCGCAAATTTAATAGTAACCGAGAATAATATGCCACTTAACTTACCTGATAAATTGCCGGCTATTGAGCTGCTGAAGAAGGAGAACATCTTCGTGATAGACCAGACGCGTGCGGTGGGACAGGATATCCGTCCGCTGCGAATCGTGGTGCTCAACCTGATGCCGCTGAAGATTACGACCGAGACCGATATGGTGCGCCTCCTCTCCAACAGTCCGCTGCAGGTGGAGCTCCAGTTTATGAAAATCAAGAGCCATACCTCGAAGAACACCCCCATAGAGCACATGAAGGCCTTCTATACCGAATTCGAACGGATGCGTGAGCAGAAGTTTGACGGCATGATTGTGACGGGGGCCCCTGTGGAGCAGATGGACTTCGAGGAGGTGACCTACTGGGACGAGATTACGGACATCTTTGACTGGGCCCGTACGCACGTCACCTCCACGCTCTTCATCTGCTGGGCAGCGCAAGCGGGACTCTACCACTACTACGGCGTGCCCAAGCATCCGCTGCCCGAGAAGATGTTCGGCGTCTTCAAGCATCATGCCCTGGAGCCATTGCACCCCATCTTCCGTGGGTTCGACGACGAGTTCTACGTGCCCCACAGCCGACATACCGAGGTGCGCAAGGAGGATATCCTGAAGGTGCCTCAGCTCACGCTTCTCTCCGAGTCGGAGCGGGCAGGGGTGCATCTGGTGATGGCTCGCGGAGGCAGAGAGTTCTTCGTGACGGGACATTCCGAGTACTCCCCCCTGACGCTCGACACGGAGTACCGACGCGACCTCGCCAAGGGGCTCCCCATCCAGATGCCCGAGGGCTACTACGTGGACGATGACCCCGAGAAGGGGGTACGCGTGCGCTGGCGTGCCCATGCCAACCTGCTCTTTGCCAACTGGCTCAACTACTACGTCTATCAAGAGACACCCTACCGCATTGAGGAAATCAGGTGATAGGGATTAGGGATAGCTCGTAGTATTAATAAGGATATATATGACCATGACGATAAAGAAGCGATTCATCGAACTGCTGGCTCCGGCACGCAACTTGGCCTGCGGCCTGGCGGCTGTGGACCATGGGGCGGATGCGGTCTATATCGGTGCTCCACGATTCGGGGCACGGGCGGCGGCAACCAATACCACCGACGACATCGGACAACTGGTGGCGTATGCCCACCGATTTGGGGTGAAAATCTACGTCACCCTCAACACCATCCTGCGCGACGACGAGCTGCAGGAGGCCACGGAGATGGTGTGGCAGCTCTACCGACTGGGGGTGGATGCCCTCATCGTGCAGGACATGAGCCTCCTCCGGCTGCCGCTGCCGCCTATCCCGCTCCATGCCAGTACGCAGATGGACAACCGGACGGTGGAGAAGGTGCAGTTTCTGGCTGAAGCTGGATTCAGGCAGGTGGTGCTGGCCAGGGAGCTCTCGCTGCAGCAGATCCGTGCCATCCACGAGGCGGTGCCACAGGTGGCGCTGGAGGTCTTCGTGCATGGAGCCCTCTGCGTGAGCTACAGCGGACAGTGCTATGCCAGTGAGGCCTGCTTTGGCCGTAGTGCCAACCGAGGGGAGTGCGCACAGTTCTGCCGACTCCCCTTCTCGCTGGTGGATGCCGAGGGACGCGTGATGAGTCGCGACAAGCACCTGCTCTCCCTGCGCGACATGAACCGCATGGAGCGACTGGAGGAGCTGCTCGATGCGGGTGTCACTTCCCTCAAGATAGAGGGACGACTCAAGGAGGTGAGCTACGTGAAGAATGTCACTGCTGCCTACCGCCATAAGCTGGATGAGCTCTTTGCCCGCAGGAGGGAGTATCAGGCCGCTGCATGGGGACGGGTGAACACCACCTTCACGCCCCAGGCCGACAAGAGCTTCAGCCGTGGCTTCACCACCTACTTCCTCGATGGGCGAGGGGAGGAGGTGGCCTCCATGGATACCCCCAAGTCGATGGGGGAACAGATGGGGACGCTCAAGGAGCAACGGCAGGGGTTCGTCACGGTGGCGGGGGTCAAGCCCTTTCACAACGGGGATGGCGCCTGCTACATCGATGAACGGGGGCAGATGCAGGGGTTCCGCATCAACCGGGTGGAGAACGGACGGCTCTATCCGTCGGCTCCACTGCCTCGCATCAAGCCTCGTACACCCATCTTCCGTAACTATGATCAGGAGTTTGAGAAACTGCTCGACCGCAAGTCGGCTGAGCGCAAGATGGCCTTACGCTGGAGCCTGTGGGATGTGGCTACGGGCTTCGTGCTGGAGGCTACGGACGAGACGGGACGTCGTGCTGCACTCCTCTTCCAGAGCGAGAAGCAGCGGGCCAACACACCGCAGAGCGAACCGATACGACGGCAGCTGATGCGCCTGGGGGATACGCCCTACGAGGTGCGTGAACCCATGGACATCCGCTTCTCACAGCCTTGGTTTATCCCTTCGTCGCAATTGGCCGAATGGCGTCGAAAGGTGCTCGAAGCGCTGGAGCGTGTACACCGGGTGACCTATCCACGGGAGCTCCAACGCATCCGCCCCACGACCCATCCCTGGCTGAGCACCACGGTGACCTATGCAGGCAATGTGATGAACCGTGAGGCACGTCGCTTCTACGAGGAGCACGGTGTGCAGCAGGTGGCTCCGGCCTATGAGCAGCAACCCGTGGAGGGGGCCCTGCTGATGCGTTGCAAACACTGCCTGCGCTATACGATGGGGTGGTGCCCCACGAGGCAGAAGGGGCGTTCGCCCTTCCGTGAGCCCTACTACTTGGTCAGTAACGATGGACGCCGCTTCCAGTTGCGATTCGACTGCAAGGCGTGCGAGATGCAGGTGGTGAAGTCGTCCTAAGAGGAGGAGGTGAAGGTATGAAGCATGGAGTGATGAGACTGCTGGGAGCCCTCTTCGTCGTGGTGGCGATGTGGGGGTGTCACTATCCGCAGCCACTGCAGTATGTCAACCTGGAGCTGATGGACGACTCCATCCAGCTGGCCTGCCTGCCTGTGAAGGATTGCTACACGATGCTCTACAAGGGCGACCGTGTGGTGGTGGCTGAGGTGGCGGTGCATCCTGCTGACAGCATTGACTCGCTCTGGGTCAAGGTGGCCAAGGACGAGCTGGTGCAGGGGTGGCTGAGCAAGAGCAGCATGAAGCAATCCTTCGTGCCTACGGACAGCATCTCGCAGGCCATCTACCTCTTCAGCCGCACCCATGCGGCCTACTTCATGGCCATCTGTGCACTGGCCGTGGTGGTATGGCTCGTGCGCCTCCTGCGCAGGAAACCCCTGATGATGGTTGGCTACAACGACATCGACAGCTTCTACCCGCTGCTGCTCTGCCTGCTGATGGCCGTCAGCGCCACCCTCTACGAGTCGATGCAGCTCTTTGTGCCCGAGACGTGGGAGCAATTCTACTACAACCCCACGCTCTCCCCCCTGGAGGTGCCCTTTATCCTCTCGCTCTTCCTCTGTGCGCTGTGGGGCTTCGTGGTGGTGCTGCTGGCCGTTATCGACGACTCCTTCCGTCAGCTCTCACCGGCTGCTGCCTGCTGCTACCTCCTCGGACTGGCCGCCTGCTGCATCTGCTGCTACCTCTTCTTTATCCTCACCACCGCTTGGTACGTGGGCTACCTCTTCCTGCTGCTCCTGGTTGGGCTCTTCTGCCATAAGGTGCGGAGGGCATGGCGCAGGTCACGCTACCGCTGCGGACGCTGTGGACATAAGCTGAGCGGACCAGGTGTATGCCCCCGTTGCGGAGCACTCAATGAATGATACACTATGACAGGATTCGATAATGCTTAACATGATGATACGTATGAAAAAGTATTTACTCCTCTGGATGACCCTCGGTGCATTGCTGTGGGGACTTCCCTCTGATGCTGAGGCTTGTACCTCGGCTGTGGTATCGGGCAAGGTGACCCCCGACGGCCGACCGCTGCTCTGGAAAAACCGTGACACCGACTTCCTGCGCAACCACATGGCCTACGTGAAGGGAGCGCGTTACGACTTTGTGGCCAACGTGAACAGTGCCAACTTCCCCCAACGGAAGGAGGCGTGGATGGGGGCCAACAGTGCTGGCTTTGCCTTGATGAATACGCAGAGCTACAACCTCGTGGAGGTGAAGCCTGGGGAGGAACGGGGAGAAGCCAACGGGCGTATCATCTACCGTGCCCTGGAGCTCTGTGCCACCGTGCAGGAGTTCTGCCACTTCCTCGACACGCTGAGCAAGCCTTCGTACATCGAGGCCAACTTTGGCGTAATCGATGCACAGGGTGGGGCGGCTGTGCTGGAGGTGGACTACCATGGCTACGTGCTGTACGATGCCAACAACCCCAAGGATGCTCCCTATGGCTACATTGCACGCACCAACTTCTCCTTTGCAGGCAAGGTGAACGAGGGCGCTGGCTACGTGCGCTACATGGAGGCGGATGCGGTCCTGATGAAGGCTTCGGCCATGGGAGGCATCACGCCACAGCTCATCTTCAACGACCTCTCCCGCTCCTTCCGCAACCAGCTGCTGGGGGTGGACCTGCGCGACGGCCGTCACAACCGACCGCAGGCCTCGGGATGGTTTGTGGATCAGGACTTCATCCCACGCAGCAGCACCTCCTGTTCCATCGTGGTGCAGGGTGTGAAGCAGGGGGAGAAGGCTGAGCTCACTACGCTCTGGACAATCCTGGGCTATCCTCCCACGGGTGTAGCCCTTCCCCTGTGGGTAAAGAAGGAGCTACCAGCCATGGTCTCGCTGGACAAGAAGCTGGGGGCTGCCCCCCTGAGTGACGCATCGCTCCGGATGGCAGAGAGGGAGGTCTTTGCCTACCACCAAGGGATGGGCACAGGCAAGTACCTCCACTGGGAAGCGCTCTGGAACAGCAACGGTACAGGCTGGATGCAGCAGTTGAGGCCCATCGAGGAGGATATATTCCGCACGACAGAGCCCCTGCTGGAGAAGTGGAGAGAGAAGGGAGCCGTCGATGAAAAAGAGATGAAGCTGCTGTATCAGGAGATAGAGGAAATCCTGGCAACCTCCCAGCCACCTCTCCTCCCATAGGACCTCCCCTCTCGGCCTCTTCTAAAGGGAAGAGAGAGATGCAGAGACGTTAACTGTTAACTCGTTAACTTGTTAACCGAATGCATCCAGTCACCACCGCTATTCATTTTAAATTTTACATTGTCAATTTGAAACAGTTATTTTTCACCACTCCTGTGGTATGGCCGGAGGGGTTGCCTTCGCTTGATCAGCGTCAGCCTATGTTGCTGATGGGCTCCTGCTTTGCCTCTGAGATGGGGGTGCGGCTGCAGTGCGCTAAGTTTGACGTGGACCTCAATCCGTTTGGGGTGCTCTATAACCCGCTCTCTATCGCGGAGGCGCTCAGCGAGATTATGGACGGAAGGCGCTACACCACCGGTGACCTCTTCTGTCACGAGGGACTCTGGCACAGCTGGATGCACCATAGCGACTTCTCGGCTGCTGAGGCGGAGGAGGTGGTGACGCACATCAATGCCCGTCTGCAGCAGGCTCACCATCGGCTCACCAAGCTCCAACGGGTGGTGCTGACCCTGGGGAGTGCCTACGTCTATCGCCTGAAAGCAAGCGGTGAAGTGGTAGGAAATTGTCATAAAATGCCCGAACGGAATTTCCGTCGCGAACGTCTCACGGTGGAGGAGGTGACCGAGGCGCTGACGGTCGTCATAGAGCGTCTGCTCGCCCTCAATCCCGAACTGAAAATACTCCTTACCGTGAGCCCCATACGCCACCTGCGCGACGGCCTTCACGCCAATCAGCTCAGCAAGAGCACCCTCCTGCTCGCCACGGATGCGCTGTGCCGACGCTTCCCCCAGCAGCTCTTCTACCTCCCCATCTACGAGGTGATGATGGACGAACTGCGTGACTACCGATACTATGCCGACGACCTGGTGCATCCCTCCTCCCTGGCGCTGGAATATATATGGAATACGCTGATAGATAAGTGTTTTACCGCTGAGGCTAAGGTTGTTATGCAGGAGTGTGAGGCCATCAGCAAGGCTTTGGCACATCGGCCCCTTCACCCCGATAGTGAGGCCTATAAGCGTTTTTTAGAACAAACTTTGTTAAAAATAGAGCGACTTAACGGTAAATTTCCGAACTTAGACCTCCAAAACGAACATGCAACATGTCATACACTATTGAACAAATTACGGAACAGATAGGTGCGCGACGGATAGGTGACGCTTCCGCCGACATCCATTGGCTGCTTACCGACAGCCGCTCGCTGAGCTTTCCTGAGGAGACGCTCTTCTTTGCGCTACCCACCCGTCGTAACGACGGTGCCCGATACATGGCTGAACTCTATGCCCGAGGGGTACGCAACTTCGTCCTCTCGGAGGAGAGCTTTGTCACATTTTTTACCCGTATCGATGAGGGAGGCCACAGGCAGCCTTCGGTGTGGGCGGACGCCAACTACCTGCTGGTGTCGAGTCCGCTGAAGGCGCTCCAGAAGCTGGCCGAACGCCACCGTGAGCAGTTCCAGATTCCCGTGGTAGGCATCACGGGCAGCAACGGCAAGACCATCGTCAAGGAGTGGCTCCACCAGCTGCTCGGCCCGGACCGCCGCATCGTGCGCTCCCCCCGCAGCTACAACTCGCAGATTGGTGTCCCCCTCTCCGTATGGCAGATGCAGGAGGACGACCAGTTGGCCCTCTTCGAAGCCGGCATCTCCGAACCTGGGGAGATGCGTGCGCTGCAGGGTATCATCAAGCCTACCATCGGCATACTCACCACCATCGGAGGGGCTCATCAGGAGAACTTCTTCTCCCTGCAGGAGAAGTGCATGGAGAAGCTCACCCTCTTCAAGGATTGTGACGTGGTAATCTACAACGGCGACAACGAGTTCATCTCCAACTGCGTATCCAAGTCGATGCTCTCTGCACGTGAGATAGCCTGGAGCCGCAAGGACATGGAGCGCCCCCTCTTCATCAGCAAGGTGGAGAAGGGGAGTGACTCCACCTACATTGCCTACCGATACCTCGACATGGACAATGCCTTCACGCTCCCCTTCATTGACGATGCCTCCATCGAGAACTCGCTCAACTGTCTGGCGGCCTGTCTCTACCTGATGCTGCCTGCAGAGGCCATCACCGAGCGGATGGCCCATCTGGAGCCTGTGGCCATGCGCCTGGAGGTGAAGGAGGGGAAGAACGACTGCCTCCTCATCAACGACAGCTACAACTCCGACCTCGGTTCGCTGGACATCGCGCTCGACTTCCTCTACCGCCGTTCGCAGGATAAGGGGCTGAAGCGCACGCTCATTCTGAGTGACATCCTCGAGACAGGGCAGAATGCCCCCATCCTCTACCGGCAGGTGGCGCAGCTCGCCTCCAGCCGAGGCCTGCACCGCATCGTCGGTGTGGGGAGCGAAATCTCCTCCTGTGCCGACCTCTTCCGTGGAGAGAAGAGCTTCTTCCCCACGACCGAGGCGCTTATCAAGGCCATAGAGAAGGGAGAACTCACGCTCCAGAAGGAGATTATCCTCATCAAGGGCGCACGCAGGTTCCGCTTCGACCAGCTGACGGAGTACCTCGAAAAGAAGGTGCATGAGACCATCCTGGAGGTCAACCTGCAGGCGATGGTGGATAACCTCAACCACTACCGCAGCTTCCTCAAGCCTCAGACCAAGATGGTCTGCATGGTGAAGGCCTCGGCCTATGGGGCAGGCTCGTACGAGATAGCCAAGACGCTGCAGGAGCACAGGGTGGACTACCTGGCCGTGGCCGTGGCCGATGAAGGGTCGGAGCTGCGGAAGGCTGGCATCACCGCCGACATCATCATCATGGACCCCGAGCTGACCGCCTTCAAGACCATGTTCGACTACAAGCTGGAGCCGGAGGTCTATAGCTTCCACCTGCTGGAGGCCCTCATCCAGGCGGCAGAGAAGGAGGGTATCACCAACTTCCCCATCCACGTGAAGCTGGATACGGGCATGCATCGCCTGGGCTTCCTCCCCGAGGAGATGCCCCGACTGATAGAGCGCCTCAAGCGTCAGCATGCCGTCATCCCGAGGTCGGTCTTCTCCCACTTCGTGGGGAGTGATTCGCCCCTGTTCGATGGCTTCACCCGCCGGCAGATAGAGCGCTTTGAAAAGGCTTCGGCGGAGCTGCAGCAAGCCTTCTCGCACAAGATATTGCGCCACATCTGCAACACCGCAGGCATGGAGCGCTTCCCGGGGGCGCAGTTTGACATGGTGCGCCTGGGCATCGGGCTCTACGGCATCAACCCCATCGACAACCGCATCATCCACAACGTCAGCACCCTGAAGAGCACCATCCTGCAGATACATGAGGTGCCTGCTGACGAGACCGTGGGCTACAGCCGCAAGGGGCACCTGGAACGCACCTCGCGCATAGCGGCCATCCCCATAGGGTATGCTGACGGATTGAACCGCCGCCTGGGCAACGGCCACTGCTACTGCCTGGTCAACGGACAGCGGGCACCCTACGTGGGTAACATCTGCATGGATGTCTGCATGATTGACGTGACAGGCATTGACTGTGCAGAGGGCGACCGTGTGGAGCTCTTTGGCGACCACCTGCCTGTGACCGTGCTGAGCGATGTGCTGGGCACCATCCCCTACGAGGTGCTCACCTCCGTCTCTACCCGCGTGAAACGTATCTATTATCTGTAACATCTGAATTGAGTAAATATACACAGTTTAAAACCTTTAATATAGTAAAACAACATGAAGAACTTACTGCTCTCTGTGCTGCTTGCAGCCACCTTCCTGTCTCCTCTGCGTGCGCAGGAACATTACACCCCTACGCCTGAGAACCTCAAGGCCCGTAGCGAATTCCGTGACAACAAGTTTGGCATCTTCCTCCACTGGGGACTCTATGCGATGCTGGCCACCGGCGAATGGACCATGACCAACAAGAACCTGGCCTGGGATGAATACGAGAAGTTAGCTGGCGGATTCTATCCCTCGAAGTTTGATGCTGCCCGCTGGGTGAGCGACATCAAGGCCTCAGGTGCCAAGTACATCTGCTTCACTACGCGTCACCACGAAGGCTTCTCGATGTTCAAGACCAAATACTCGCCCTACAACGTGGTGGATGCTTCCCCCTTCAAGCGCGACATCGTGAAGGAGCTGGCCGACGAATGCCACCGCCAGGGCATCAAGATTCACTTCTACTACTCCCACATTGACTGGTACCGCAACGACTGTCCCTGGGGACGCACGGGACGTGGCACGGGGCGCTCCAACCCCAAAGGCGACTGGCCCTCGTACTATCAGTTCATGAACAACCAGCTCACGGAGCTGCTCACCAACTACGGCGAGGTGGGTGCCATCTGGTTTGACGGCTGGTGGGACCAGGACGAGAATCCCGACTTCGACTGGCAGCTGCCTGAGCAGTACGCCCTCATCCACCGCCTGCAGCCTGCTTGCCTCGTGGGCAACAACCACCACCAGGTGCCCTTCGAAGGGGAGGATATCCAAATCTTCGAGCGCGACCTGCCTGGTGAGAACACCGCTGGCCTCTCTGGTCAGGACATCAGCTCGCTCCCCCTGGAGACCTGCGAGACGATGAATGGCATGTGGGGATACAAGATTACCGACCAGGACTACAAATCGACCAAGACCCTCATCCACTACCTGGTGAAGGCTGCCGGCAAGGATGCCAACCTGCTGATGAACATCGGCCCACAGCCCGATG
>JBJEKT010000047.1:0-14348 GCA_051878775.1 Bacteroides sp.
TACCTTTGCACCCAGTTTTTAAGGCTGGTTCCGTAGCTCAGCTGGATAGAGCAACGCCCTTCTAAGGCGTGGGTCCTGCGTTCGAATCGCAGCGGAATCACCAAAAGTAAAGCGCAATGAGTTGTTATTCAATTCTTTGCGCTTTTTATTTTTATCTCCATGAGAGTATAAATAAAAGGGGATGCAGAGTAGTTATTACACCACTTGCACCCCCTTAGGTAGATTTATATCCTTCCTAAATCCTATAGATTAGAGGTTGGGGTTCATTTTGTTCCATTCAGCTACTTCAGGAATGATGCCCAGCGAGATAATCTCATCGCGCATCTTCTGCAGGTGCTCGTAAGAAGCGGTCAGGCTAGCCATCTCCTCTTCCGTACCCTGAGGAGCAGTGAAGTGTACACCATCCTTGTCTATCGTGGTAGGCATAGCCATCATCACGTTCTTGTAACCACACTTGTCACAGTTCACATAGCAGCCAGCAGGCCAGGTGAAGGGCTCGCCACCCATGGCACCCTCAATCATCTTCACAGCCTGGTAAGCAGGGCTCTGGAACGAGCTGCGTCCACGCAGTTTGATAATATTGCTTCCACCCTGGGTGGTCATGTGCTTGATTTCAGCCCAACGCTCAGCGCTCAGCGGCAGTTCAGCCAGAGGCTTGCCGTCAATCATAGCCTTCGAAGCGAATACGGCCATCTGCTCACCGTGACCGCCGTACGTATAGGCATCGGTCACCTTATCCTGCTGTACGCCGAATTCCTGAGCCAGTTGCTGTTGCAGACGGGTAGAGTCAAGAGCAGCCAGCGAAGTGAGCTGGTTGGGCTTCAGACCAGAGTGAATCAGTGCGGTAAGAGCCGTCACGTCAGCAGGGTTGAAGATGACCACCACGTGCTTTACATCGGGGCAGTACTTCTTGATATTCTCACCAAAGTCAGCTGCAATCTGGCAGTTACCCTTCAGCAGGTCCTCGCGGGTCATACCCTCTTTACGGGGAGCACCGCCTGAGCTGATGATGTACTTAGCACCCGTGAAAGCCACTTCAGGATCCACTGTGTAGCTGAGATTTGCACCGGGGAATGCGCAGTGGCACATTTCGTCATATACACCATGAACGCCCGGTTCATAGATATCATAGAGGCAGATGTTGGGAGTCAGACCCAGCATCAATACGCTCTGCACCATGTTAGAGCCGATCATACCACCGGCACCTACAATCACGAGTTTCTCGTCAGTTAAGAATTTCATAATACGTTTACTTAAAAAGTTTGTTATAAATAGGTTTATTAAAGTTTACTTCGTCACGCGTTCCAGCCATTTCACCATGCCGAGCATCACACCCATCGAGATTAAACAAACGATGGCAAATACCGTCCAGCACTGCCAGATAGGCCAAGCGTTGTACATCAGCGGACCAATCCACAGCAGCAGGTTGCCTACTGCCGTAGCACCCAGCCACAGCCCTTGGCAAAGGCCCAGCATATGCTTGGGAGCCACCTTAGATACGAACGACAGACCCAGCGGGGAGATAAACAGTTCGGCCACGGTGAGGAAGAAATAGACCACAATCAGCACAAACCAACCAGCCTTAGCCGACATCTGCTCATCAATCGGCATATTCTTGAATGCCTCTGCCGAGGGATAGCCATTGGAGAGAGAGAAGAGAGCCAGGAAGATGAAGGCCAATGAAGCGATAAACATACCGATGGCAATCTTGCGCGGCGTAGAAATCTCCTTGCCACGACGGGCCAGTGAGGCAAAGATAGCCATGATGACAGGTGTCAGCACAATGACAAAGAAGGGGTTCACAGCCTGCCAGATTTCAGGAGCCACAGCCGACGAATCCACAAAGTCGCGAGCAAAGTATGAGAGCGACATACCGTTCTGGTGGAACGAGAACCAGAAGAATATGACGATGGCCAATACAGCAAACAGAGCCATCATGCGCTGCTTAATCTCCTGAGCCATAGTAGCCTTTTCCTCAGCAGTATATTCTACGCCCTTCACAGCCTCTTTCTTAGCCGGCGTGGGGAAGATACGCTGCGAAGCGAAGAAAATAATGAGCGAAATCAGCATGGCAGCTACCGAAGCCACAAACGAGTAGTGTACACCCTCGTTGAAGATTTGCAGGTAGGTTTGGCAGGAGGTAGCCATATCAGCCACGTTGCCTCCAGCGGCAGCCATCAAGGTGTTGAGGTTGGTCGCTGCCTGTTCGTTCATACCAGCCGCATCGTTGATGAACTGGTGGCAGAGCGCAGGAAGCTGTGCATTATAGACCATGTCGTGTGCCTTCAACCACCACTCACGGAGCAAGGGAGCCACGAAGGGAGCAATCAGACCACCTACATTGATGAAGACATAGAATATCTGGAAACCGGAGTCGCGCTTACTCTTAGCCATACGCAGAGCCTCAGGACCTTTCTTAGCAGCCTCAGCCTCAAAGTTGTCGTACATCTGACCAACGATGGCCTGGAGGTTACCCTTGAAGAGACCGTTGCCAAAAGCGATGAGGAAGAGTGCGAAGCAGGTCAGCGGCAGCAGCCACACCTTGTTATCTGCAGTGGCCAAGATAGGAATGGAGAGGAGCACATAACCCAGGGCCATGATGATGAGGCCCGTCTTGATGGTGCCCTTGTAATTCTGCGTACGGTCGGCAATGATACCGCCCACCAAGGCCAGGATGTAAATGCCTGCATAGAAAAAGGAATAGATAGTACCTGCCGTCTCTTCAGGCAAACCGAACTTCGAACAGAGGAAAAGCACAAGCACCGCGTTCATGATGTAATAACCGAAGCGTTCGCCCATGTTACTCAGCGCAGCCGAGAGCAGCCCTTTGGGATGATTTTTAAACATAAATGCTACTGTTTTAATAAGTTAGTAATTGATAGTTTGATAATTCATTAATTGGTTTATATTTTTCGTGCAAATATACTCTTTTTTACTGAGAAAGCCATGATTCGCGCAAAGAAACGTTGTTTTTTATAAAATATTCATGATTACCGTAGTCATAAGAATCTCAGAACAGCGGGCATACCTTGGCTTGCGACTCACGCACCAAGTCCTGCGGGGCCAACTTAATCTGCAGGCCACGCTGCCCGGCACTGACGTAGATGAAGGGAAAGTCCATGCAGGTGGAGTGGATATAGGTAGGAAAATGCTTCTTCATGCCGATGGGTGAACAACCGCCTCGGATATAACCCGTCAGCGGAAGCAACTCCTTCATTGGGATAAGGTCACACTTCTTGTTGCCCGAGGCTTTGGCAGCCACCTTCAGGTCCACCTCATGCTCCCCCGGGATGACGCAGACAAAGTAGCCACTCTTATCGCCATGGAGCACCAACGTCTTGAATACGCACTCGATATCCTCCCCCAAACTCGCTGCCACATGCACCGCGCTCAGGTCGTTTTCATCCACCTCATAGGGAATCAGTTCATACTTCACTTTGGCCTTATCCATCAGCCGGGCCACATTGGTCTTATTTATTTTCATTATTCAATTATCTTTTAGTTTTTAGTTTTCAAGTACTTCGCCGTATAGCCTTTGCCTTGCGCAACAACCTCCTCAGGTGTGCCTGTAGCCACTACGGTTCCCCCACCCTTACCCCCTTCGGGACCCATGTCAATGAGGTAGTCAGCCATTTTGATGACATCCAGGTTGTGTTCAATTACGATAACTGTATTTCCCTTATTCACCAGGCGGTCTATGACCCCCATCAGCACCCGGATATCCTCAAAGTGGAGCCCCGTGGTGGGTTCGTCAAGGATGTAAAGCGTCTTGCCCGTATCTCGTTTGGCCAGTTCGGTGGCCAGCTTCACGCGCTGGCTCTCACCGCCACTCAGCGTAGTACTGCTCTGACCCAGCTTGATGTAACCCAGACCTACGTCCTGGAGTACCTTGATTTTGTTCAGTATCTGAGGTACATTCTCAAAGAATTCCACGGCTCGGTTAATGGTCATATCGAGCACATCGGCTATCGACTTCCCCTTGTAGCGTACCTCCAGTGTCTCACGGTTGTAGCGCTTGCCGTGGCACACCTCACAAGGCACATAGACATCTGGCAGAAAGTTCATCTCAATCACCTTGTAGCCATTGCCTTGGCACGCCTCGCAACGTCCGCCACCCACATTGAATGAGAAGCGACCAGGTTTATAGCCCCTCACCTTCGCCTCCGGCAATCCCACGAAGAGGTTACGAATATCACTGAATACCCCCGTGTAAGTAGCAGGATTAGAGCGCGGCGTACGACCCAGGGGTGACTGATCCACATTGACCACCTTATCCACATACTCCAGCCCCTCGATGCTATCGTAAGCCAAAGGGTCCTGCAGCGAGCGGTAGAAGCGTTGCGAGAGGATGGGCTGCAACGTCTCGTTGATGAGCGTAGATTTCCCACTGCCCGAGACCCCTGTCACACAGATCAGCATCCCCAGCGGAAACTCCACATCCACATTCTTGAGGTTGTTGCCTCGCGCTCCACGGATAATCAGACTGTGGCCGTTGCCCTTGCGTCGCTGGGCAGGGAGCTCTATGGACCGTTCCCCGTTGAGATACTGCGAGGTGAGCGTATGCTGCAGCAGCATCTCGCGTGGCGTACCCTGAAAGACCACTTCGCCCCCAAGCCGACCAGCCTTGGGTCCCATGTCCACCACATAGTCCGCTGCGAGCATCATGTCCTGGTCGTGCTCCACTACAATCACCGTATTACCAATGTCGCGCAGATCCTTCAGCGAGCGAATCAGACGGTCGTTGTCGCGCTGATGCAGTCCGATGCTTGGCTCATCGAGGATGTAAAGCACGTTGACTAGTTGCGAACCAATCTGCGTGGCCAGTCGGATGCGTTGGCTCTCCCCGCCCGAGAGGCTCATCGAGGTACGATTGAGCGAGAGATAGTCCAACCCTACATCAAGCAGGAACTTCAGCCGTGTACGGATTTCCTTGAGAATCTCTGCCGCAATCTGCAGCTGTTTGCCGTCAAGGTGCTTCTCCACGCCCTGCATCCAGTCATAAAGTTCATTGATATCCATCGAGGCCAGGTCGGCAATGTTCTTGTCATGAATGCGGTACGCCAGCGCCTCGCGGTTAAGCCTCCGTCCGCCGCATTCAGGGCAGGTGGCCGTGCAGGCAAACTGCTCCGCCCACTTCTGTGCCGTGGCGGAGGCCTCCTTCTCCTGTAGCAAAGTGATGTATTTGGCCACACCGTCGAAGGTGGTGAAGTAGTCGCTCGACGTCCCGATAAGCTGGCTTTTAATCTTGATGCGCTCCTCGCTGCCGTAGAGGATGTCGTCGATAGCCTCATCGGGCAGTTCGCTGACAGGGGTACGCAACGTGGCGTCATACCTCTCCAGCAGAGCACTGATTTCCCAGAATATCATGCTGTTCTTTCCTTTTCCCAGAGGTACGATAGCTCCCTCCTGAATGGAGAGGCTGCGGTCGGGGATTACTTTGTCCATATCGATGGTATTGACCACGCCCAGTCCTTTGCACTTCATGCAAGCCCCCTGAGGGGAGTTGAACGAAAAGTTGTTGGGCGCAGGCTCTCGGTACGACAGCCCCGTCACGGGGCACATCAGCCGCTTGCTGTAGTGGCGCACCTCAGCGGTCTCCATGTCGAGCACCATCAGCAGGCCATCACCTTGTCGCATAGCCACGGCCACGCTGCTCTTCAGCCGCGCATCATCCTTATCCTGCACCTTCAGCTTGTCGATGACCACCTCCACGTCGTGCGTGCGGTAGCGGTCCAGCCTCATACCCGGTAAGGCCTCACGCACTTCACCATCTACACGTACGTAGAGGTAACCCTTCTTCCGCACCTGCTCAAAGAGTTCCTTATAGTGTCCCTTTCGACCCCGCACCAAGGGGGCTAACAGGTAAATTTTTCGATCGGCATAATCTTTGAGGATAAGGTCAAGTATCTGTTCCTCCGTATATTTCACCATCTTCTCCCCCGAGAGGTAGGAGTAGGCCTCGCCCGCCCGCGCATAGAGCAGACGCAGGAAGTCATACACCTCAGTGGTGGTGCCCACGGTAGAACGCGGGTTCTTGTTGGTGGTCTTCTGCTCAATGGAGATGACAGGACTCAGCCCGTTGATCTCATCCACATCGGGCCGCTCCAGGTTACCCAGAAAGTTGCGCGCATAGGCCGAGAAGGTCTCGATGTAGCGCCGTTGTCCCTCCGCATAGAGCGTATCAAAAGCCAGAGATGACTTTCCGCTGCCGCTCAACCCCGTAATCACCGTGAGGCTCTGCCGCGGAATCGTCACGTCCACGTTCTTCAAATTGTGCACCCGAGCACCATATACTGAAATCTGTTCTGCTTCGTCCATCAAGAAAAAATAAAAACTAAAAGATAAAAACTAAAAACTTAAAGTTATCACTCTTCACTATTATATTAAGGTATATGGTTCCCCCTTTTGCCGAGGCGATGGGGAATCTTGACAAACCTCACTGCAAAAATAGCGGTTTCTTGGGGAATATCGAATGAAAAAGTGGATTTTTTACTATCTTTGCCGCGCAAAAGCCTCATTTTGCCCACGCAAAAGCATTTTTTTAACATCAGAATAGCATGAAACGAATCAACCGCATAGCTTGTATGCTGCTCCTGGCCCTGCTCCCCGTGAGTCACGGCTTTTCACAGCAGTCGGACAACAGTTTTCTCCACACCATCGAGAAGGGGCAGAGTCTCTACTCCATCGCCAGCATGTATGGCGTGACGGTACAGGACATCGTCCAGCTCAATCCGGGTAGCGACCAAAAGATCGTGGCCGGACGTACCCTCCGCATCCCCCGCAAGGTTAACAGTCAGAAGCAGGGAGGCGAGAGTTTTCACACCATTGCTGCCGGAGAGACCCTCTACCGACTTACCGTGAAATATGGCGTCACGGCTCAACAGATTTGTGCTGCCAACCCTGGCCTCAGCGCCAGCAACTTCCGCATCGGACAGGTTATCCGCATCCCTGCCACTGAAGAGGCAGCTCCCTCTGTAACTGCTGAGCAGGGTTCAGGCATAGCCGCAGGAGATGCCGCAGCTTCCCAAAGGGAGGCCGCCGCCCAGCCCCAAGGTCAGCAAGCCAGGAAACAGGGGGTGGAGTCGCGTTGCCGGGAGATGCATCGCGTGAAGAAGAAAGAGACCATCTTCAGTATCAGCCGCCAGTACGGCATCACGGAAGCACAACTCATTGCGGCTAACCCTGAGCTCAAGGGCGGCACCAAGCTGAAGAAGGGTGCACTGCTCTGCATCCCCTACACCACGACCACTGAGGCCGCACGCCCCACTGAGGTACCTACTGACAACCAGCTCTTCACCGAGAATGCCAAACCCTCCAAGCAGTTTAAGGTTATCCGCGCTGCCCTCATCCTCCCCTTCCTTGACGTGCCTCAGACCGAAAGCACCCGCATGGTGGAGTACTACGAAGGTTTCCTTATGGCCGTGGATAGCCTCAAGCGCCAGGGCGTGAGCATCGACCTCTATACCTACAACTCGGGCGATGAGAAGAGCTCCCTCCAGCCGCTGCTCGCTCGTGAGGAGCTGAAGAAGATGGACATCATCTTCGGCCCACGCCACCAGGAACACATCGCTCCCCTGGCCAGCTACTGCAAGAAGCATGACATCCGTCTCGTCATCCCCTTCACCTCCAAGGATAACGCCGTCTTCTCCAACCCCATGGTTTATCAAATCAATACCCCTCAGTCCTACCTCTACTCCGAGGTCTATGACCACTTCCTCCGCCAATTTGCAAAGATGAACATTGTCTTCATCGAAGCCAAGGAGGGAAGCAAGGAGAAGGCCGAATTCATCAAGGGACTAAAGGAGGAACTCTCCGCCAAAGGCATCGCTACCCGCAGCGTGAGCGATGAAGCTGACTCCGAGCAGTTCAAGCAGTACCTAAGCACCGATCGCGAGACCCTCTTCGTACCCACCTCGGGTAGCAACCTGACGCTTATCAAGGTACTTCCGCAGCTCGTGCTCACCGTGCGTGAGAACCCCGAACAACGCATTCACCTCTTCGGCTACCCCGAATGGCAAACCTTCACCAAGGACCACCTGGACTCCTTTTTCGAGCTCGACACCTACTTTTACTCCTCATTCTATACCAACAACCTGCTCCCTGCCGCCATCCAGTTCACCTCTTCCTATCGCCGCTGGTACGCCAAAGAGATGGACGACCGCTACCCTAAGTACGGTATGTTGGGCTTTGACACTGGCTACTTCTTCCTCAAAGGGATGTCGCGCTACGGCACCCGCTTCGAGGAACAGATGAACCAGCTGGGCCTCATCCCCATCCAGACCGGCTTCAAGTTCACCCGCGTCAACAACTGGGGCGGATTCATCAACCGCAAGGTCTTCTTCGTCCACTTTACCCGCGGCTACGAACTCATTAAGCTCGACTTCGATTAATAAATAATTTGACCCAAGCTATCGCAACCATATGACAACACGCTATAACGCTCTGAAAGGGCAGAAGCCCCTAGCCCAAGGCCTCCTTCTGTTCGCCCTGCTGCTTCTGCTTCCCGCTACAGCCACGCTTTCCCTTGCCCAAGTAGGCGAACAACGCCATAACCTGGCCATCGGCATCAACGGCGGCATGAACCTCTCCTCCGTCAGTCTTACTCCCACAGTGAAGCAGGCCCAACTCAATGGCATCAACGGCGGTTTCACCGCACGCTACATCTCCGAGAAACTTTTCAAGATGGTTTGCGGTCTGCAGGTAGAGGTCAACTATGCCCAGCGCGGCTGGGATGAGTCCTACATCGACTACCCTGAGCTCAGTTACACCCGCACGATGAACTATGTGGAGGTACCCTTCCTGGCCCATCTTGCCTTCGGGCGCGACCGCGGTATGCAGTTCTTCATCCATGCCGGACCACAGATAGGCTTTCTGTTGAGCGACAGCGAGAAGATTGATGGCGACTGGGAGGGAGCCTTGGCCAACGGAGCCAACCTCGTCACTGAGCAACACGGCAAGGCCATCGACAACAAGTTCGATTACGGCATAGCTGCTGGCCTGGGCGTAGAGCTACGCACCAAGGCAGGCAACTTCCTCCTGGAAGGCCGCTACTACTACGGCCTCTCCGACTTCTACAACAGCACCAAGAAGGACTACTTTGCCCGCTCCGCACACAATGTCATCACCGTCAAGCTAGCTTACCTCTTCGATCTAAGCCGCTGAGTCCTAACTGAACAAAGTGCATCCTGAGGAAAATATCCTTCTTGATCAACAAAAAAAAAAGAAAACCTTGAAAAATGACTGGGTGTAAGATGAAGGCAACGGTACCCTATATTGAACAGAAGTTTGAGGAGTTCAACCAGCGGATGTTTGCCGGCAAGCTCCCCAAACTCCCAATTGAACTCAGCAATGCCAAGACATTCCTGGGCGTTTGTGTATATAAGATTCGCAAGGGCAAAGACGGTAAGAAGAATTTCTACGACTTCAGGTTGCGTATCAATACCCGCATTGACTTGTCTGAGGCGGAGATAGAAGATACGATTATCCATGAGATGATACATTACTATATCGGTTATCATCAACTGGTGGATTCATCAGCTCATGGCCCATTGTTCCTGCACATCATGAACACCATCAATGAGAAGTTTGGCAGGCATCTGTCGGTATCACACAAGGGTACGAGGCAGCAGATGAAACAGGCAATAGACACTAAACCCCGTTGGCACGTCATCGCGGTCATCACGCTGAAAGACAACCGATGCGGTCTGAAAGTATTACCCCGGGTCTTGCCTAGCATCTTGCACTATTACAATAACGTGAGAAAATCGGATATGGTGACAGCTATCCAGCTCTACATGAGTAACGACATCTTTTTCAATCAATTCCCTAGTTCCAAAGCATTGAAGTTCCATATCCAAGACCGTGAGGAGGTCATGAATCACCTGAAGGAAACCGAAAAACTGACCTGCGATGGGAGGACAATAAAAAGAACACACCAGGTCCCCCTACCCTGACTCTATTGTAAGTCTATCTTACCTCTAAGGTAAAGCTAAAATGAAGTCGGTATGTTTTCGATATGAACTCGGTATAAACTCGATGAATCTCTACTATTTCATCGACTTCATATCGAGTTCATATCGACTTCATATCGAGTTCACCCTATAGTAAGCGTAGAGTTACTTTAGAGTTATCTTAGAGAATTTGTATGGTTTCTATAGGAATTTTGGCTGATTACTTTTGCTTAGAAGAGAGGTGTATGTCAACTTATTTTTATGACGTACAGATACAAAAAAAGGGAATCATAATGATTCCCTTAGTCTTTTCTGCGGAAAGGGAGGGATTCGAACCCCCGGTACCTCTCGGTACGGCGGTTTTCAAGACCGCTGTAATCGACCACTCTACCACCTTTCCAATATGTAAATTATCGCTCAATCAAGAGGTGTTTTCCCTTAATTGCGGTGCAAAGGTAGAGATTATTTTTTAATCTCCAAAACTTTTCGGCGTTTTTTTCAAAAAAAAATTGTACTTTTGCACAACGTTATCAGATAAAAGCAACCATGATATACCCGCAAAACTTTGAAAATAAGATAGGTTACGACCAAATAAGGCATCTGCTCAAGGAGCGATGTCTAAGCCCACTGGGGGAGGAACGCGTGGAGGAAATGCACTTCTCCGAACGATTTGAAGAGGTGGACGAATGGCTCACGCAGACCTGCGAGATGATGGCTATCCTGAAAGGAGAGGAGGAATTTCCTGCACAATTTTTTTATGATATGCGCGCGTCGCTAGCGCGCATACGTGTGGAAGGGCTCTACCTGGACGAACAGGAGCTCTTTGACCTACGCCGTTCGTTGGAGACCATCAGCCGTATTGTACGCTTCCTGCTCCACACGGAGGATGAGGAGGCAGAAGCTACAGAAGGAACACTCCCCTCCTACCGATACCCCTGTCTGGGACGGCTGGCAGCCGACGTTGAACTCTATCCGCAACTGATTAAGCTGATGGACACCATCCTCTCTCCCTACGGAAAAATCAAGGACAATGCCTCACCCGAGCTTGCCCGCATCCGCCGTGAACTGAGCGCTACGATGGGCAGCATAGGTCGCACGCTCAACAGCATCCTGCGCAGCGCCCAGTCGGAAGGAGTGGTAGATAAGGACATCACCCCCACCTTGCGCGACGGGCGTCTGGTAATCCCCGTGGCCCCGGCCCTGAAAAGGAAGATTCGAGGCATCGTGCATGATGAGTCGGCCAGCGGAAAGACGGTCTTTATCGAACCTGCTGAAGTGGTGGAGGCCAACAACCGAATCCGTGAGCTGGAGAGTGACGAACGACGCGAAATCATCCGTATCCTAACCGACCTCTCCAACCGATTGCGTCCGAGCATTCCATCGCTACTTATCAGCTATGAATTCCTGGCCGAAGTGGATTTCATCCGAGCCAAAGCCTCCTGGTCCCTGAGCAATCAGGCCATCAAGCCTGCCCTGGAACAACGACAGGTGATGGACTGGATCATGGCCATCCATCCCCTGCTGCAGGCGTCACTGACTAAGCACGGGAAACGGGTCGTTCCACTGGACATCGAGCTGAACGAGCATCAGCGCATACTGCTCATCTCAGGACCTAACGCCGGTGGTAAGTCAGTGTGCCTTAAGACGGTGGGTCTCCTGCAGTACATGCTACAATGTGGATTGCCCATTCCCCTGCACGAAGGGAGTCATGCGGGACTATTCAGCAGCATCTTCATCGACATAGGCGATGAGCAGAGCATCGAGGATGACCTGAGTACCTACTCTTCCCACCTGCTCAACATGAAGCAGATGATGAAGCAGGCCAATGACCGGAGCCTGATCCTTATCGATGAGTTTGGAGGGGGTACGGAGCCGCAGATTGGTGGTGCCATAGCCGAGGCCGTACTCAAGCGATTCAACGAGAAGCAAGCCTATGGCGTCATCACCACCCACTATCAGAACCTCAAGCACTTTGCCGAAGACCATGAAGGGGTAGTCAACGGGGCCATGCTCTACGACCGCCACCTGATGCAGCCCCTCTTCCAGTTGCAAATAGGCAACCCAGGCAGTTCGTTTGCCGTGGAGATTGCCCGCAAGATAGGACTGCCGGAGGAGGTAATTGCTGATGCCTCTGCCATCGTGGGAAGCGAGTACATCAATGCCGACAAGTACCTGCAGGACATCGTGCGTGACAAGCGCTACTGGGAGAACAAAAGGCAAAACATTCGCCAACGTGAGAAGCAGATGGAGGAGACCATCACCCGCTACCAGCAGGAGATGGAGGAGCTACAGCAACAACGCAAGCAAATCATCCGCGAGGCCAAGGAGCAGGCTCAGCAACTGATGAGCGAGGCGAACTCACGCATCGAGAACACCATCAGTGCCATTAAAGAGGCCCAGGCCGAGAAGGAGAAGACACGCCAGGTAAGACAGGAGCTGAACGCTTTCCGTGAAACGCTGGAGCAGCAACACATTGCTGAGGAGGAGGAGCGCATAGCACGCAAGATGAAACAACTGCAGGAGCGCCAGGAACGCAAGAAAGAGCGCAAGGCCAAAGGAAAGGCAGCCGAAACAGGACAACAAGCTACCAAGCCGGAACCACCCAAGCCGATTGAAGTGGGCGAGACGGTAAAGCTCCGTGGACAGAGTACCGTAGGACAAGTGATGGAGGTTAACGGGAAACAGGCTGTAGTGGTCTTCGGCCAGTTGAAAACGGTGGTGAAGCTGGATAGGTTGGAGCGTACCAATGCCCCACTCAGACCAGTAGAGCTCACCACAAAGAGTACCTTCGTTACGGCTGAGACCCGCGATGCCATGCACGAGAAGAAGCTGCACTTCAAGCAGGACCTTGATGTGCGCGGCATGCGTGGGGATGAGGCTATCCAGGCAGTGACCTACTTCATCGACGATGCCATCCTGGTGGGCATGAGCCGTGTGCGTATCCTCCATGGTACGGGTACAGGCATCCTGCGCACCTTGATACGACAGTATCTGCAGACGGTGAGTGGCGTGCGCCACTTCCAGGATGAGCACGTGCAGTTTGGTGGAGCAGGCATTACAGTAGTGGACCTGAATTAGCTAAACACCATACTTATCAAAGATAATCATCATACTTATCACACATAAATATCATATTAATAAAGCATATATCTATGAAATCGATTAAAGAAATCTACCGAATCGGTACGGGGCCTTCGAGTAGCCATACCATGGCTCCCCGTAAGGCAGCCGAACTCTTTCTGCAGCGTCATCCTGAAGCTGCTTCATTCCAAGTGACCCTCTATGGCAGCCTGGCTGCCACAGGTAAGGGACACATGACCAACGTGGCCATCGTGGAGGTGCTGCAACCGCACGCTCCCGTAGAGATTATCTGGGAGCCGAAAGTCTTTCTCCCTTTCCACCCCAACGGCATGAAGTTTGTCGCACTCAATGCGGCTGGCGATAAGCTGGACGAGTGGACGGTATATAGCATTGGCGGTGGTGCCTTGGCAGAAGAAAGTGACGGGGCACAGTCGGTCAATACGCCGGATGTCTATGAACTGAGCCACCTGAGCGATATCCTGAAGTGGTGTGAACAATCGGGACGCAACTATTGGGAGTACGTGAAGGAATGTGAAGAGAGCGATATCTGGGACTATCTGGCCGAGGTATGGAAAGCCATGCGTGAGTCCATTCGCCGCGGGCTGGATGCCGAGGGAGTACTGCCTGGACCGCTCCACCTGCGCCGCAAGGCCTCTGCATACTACATCAAGGCAAGCGGCTACAAAGCCTCCCTGCAGTCGCGCGGACTGGTCTTCTCCTATGCCCTGGCCGTGAGCGAAGAGAATGCCTCGGGTGGCGTAATCGTAACAGCCCCCACCTGCGGCTCGTGTGGCGTGGTACCTGCCGTGCTCTACCATCTGCAGAAGAGCCGTGAGTTCAGCGACATCCGCATCATGCGTGCCCTGGCCACTGCAGGCTTGATAGGCAACATCGTGAAGCAGAACGCCTCTATCTCGGGTGCTGAAGCAGGCTGTCAGGCAGAGGTGGGTACGGCCTGCTCCATGGCCTCAGCCGCTGCCAACCAACTCTTCGGAGGCAGCCCCACACAGATAGAGTATGCGGCGGAGATGGGTCTGGAACATCACCTGGGCATGACGTGCGACCCGGTATGTGGTATGGTGCAGATTCCCTGCATCGAGCGCAATGCCTACGCTGCTGCACGTGCCCTGGATGCTAACCTCTACTCCTCTTTTACCGACGGTATGCACCGCGTATCGTTCGACAAGGTAGTGGAGGTAATGAAAGAGACAGGCAACGACCTTCCCTCGCTCTATAAAGAGACGAGTGAAGGCGGCCTGGCTAAAGTATCGGACGTGAAATAATCCGCAATAACGTACAATAATACTCAGAGAAGAA
>JBJEKT010000048.1:0-3296 GCA_051878775.1 Bacteroides sp.
CAACTATATGGTTATTAGGCATCGTGATGGGCCTCTCGTTCCTCAGTCTGCTCTATCTGCAGATCAGCTACATTGAGGAGATGGTCAAGATGCGCAACGAGCAGTTCGATGAGTCGGTCAAGCGGGCGCTGATGGCTGCCTCCAAGGATGTGGAGTCGGCTGAGGTGGACCGCTGGCTGCGTGAAGACATTTCTGAGGCCGAAAAGAAAGCCTGGGAGCAGACTCAGGGGAATGGGGCGGTAGTCAGCACCCAACGCTTCACCCTGACCAGTCCTGACGGGCGAGTAAATCAACAGGTGGAGCTGAAGACCTTCACCAACGGGGCCGCCCTGCCACGGGCCATGATCTCACGCAAGCATGGCACCAAGACCATACCGCAGACCTCACGCTCGCTGGCGGACATGATCAAGAACCGCTACCTCTATCAGCGGGCATTGCTCGAGGATGTGGTGTGGCAGATGATCTACAAGGCGAGCGACCGCCCCATCGAGGAGCGCGTCAACTTCAAGAACCTGGATCAGTACATCAAGTCGGGCCTGATAGACAACGGCATCGACCTGAAGTACCACTTCAAGGTGAAGGACCGTGACGGGCGCGAGGTGTATCGCTGCTCCGACTTCAGCGAAGAGGGGGATGAGAACTCCTACTCGCAGCCGCTCTTCCTCAACGACCCACCGGCCCGGATGAGCGTGATGCAGGTACACTTCCCCGGACGCAGAGACTACATCTTCGACTCGGTGAGCTTCATGATTCCGTCGCTCATCTTCACGCTGGTGCTGCTCGTCACCTTCATCTTCACCATCTACATCGTCTTCAGACAGAAGAAGCTTACGGAGATGAAGAACGACTTCATCAACAACATGACCCACGAGTTCAAGACCCCGATATCGACCATCTCACTGGCTGCACAGATGCTGAACGACCCCGCGGTGGGTAAGTCGCCGGCCATGTTCCAGCACATCTCGGGCGTCATCAACGACGAGACCAAGAGGCTCCGGTTCCAGGTGGAGAAGGTGCTGCAGATGTCGATGTTCGACCGCCAGAAGGCGACGCTCAAGATGAAGGAGATAGACGTCAACGAGCTGATACGCGGCGTGGTCAACACCTTCGCACTCAAGGTGGAGCGCTACAACGGCAAGATTGACACCGAGCTGCTGGCCGAAGACCCCATCGTGATGGCTGATGAGATGCACCTCACCAACGTCATCTTCAACCTGATGGACAACGCCGTGAAGTATAAGCGCCAGGACGTGGATCTGCTGCTCACTGTATCTACGAAAAATGAACAGGGCAAGCTGCAGATTGTTATACAAGATAATGGCATCGGCATCAAGAAGGAGAACCTGAAGAAAATCTTCGATAAATTCTACCGGGTTCACACGGGTAACCTGCACGATGTCAAGGGATTCGGACTGGGATTGGCTTATGTGAAGAAAATCATCACCGACCATAAAGGCGCTATACGTGCCGAAAGCGAGCTCGGTGTGGGAACTAAATTTATAATTGTATTACCATTAATTAAAAACGACTGATATGGAAGAAAAATTGCACCTGTTGTTATGCGAAGATGACGAGAATCTTGGCATGTTGTTAAGAGAATACCTGCAGGCCAAAGGGTATGCAGCTGAATTGTATCCCGACGGTGAGGCCGGCTACAAGGCTTTCATGAAGAACAAGTACGACCTGTGTGTGTTTGACGTGATGATGCCTAAGAAGGATGGCTTCACGCTGGCACAGGAGGTACGCGCCGCCAATGCGGAGGTGCCCATCATTTTCCTCACGGCCAAGACGCTGAAGGAGGATATCCTGGAGGGATTCAAGATTGGTGCGGACGACTACATCACCAAGCCCTTCAGCATGGAGGAACTGACGTTCCGCATTGAGGCTATCCTGCGCCGCGTGCGCGGTAAGAAGAATAAGGAGAGCAGCGTCTATAAGATTGGCCGCTTCACCTTCGATACCCAGAAGCAGATCCTCTCTACACCCGAGAAGCAGACCAAGCTCACCACGAAGGAGTCAGAACTGCTCGGACTACTCTGTGCGCACGCCAACGAAATCCTGCAGCGTGACTTTGCGCTGAAGACCAT
This sequence comes from Bacteroides sp., assembly GCA_051878775.1. Classification (GTDB taxonomy): domain Bacteria; phylum Bacteroidota; class Bacteroidia; order Bacteroidales; family Bacteroidaceae; genus Bacteroides. Next base: position 2,088 of record JBJEKT010000048.1, read on the forward strand.
CTGGATAGATGACAACTACTTCAACGCCCGCAGCATGGATGTCTATATCACCAAGCTGCGCAAGCACCTGAAGGAGGATCCCTCCATCGAGATTATCAACATCCACGGTAAGGGCTACAAGTTGATCACTCCCGACCCGGAGAATTGATATGTGCTGTAGCGGGATGTCTGCCCTGAGCAGGTGAGCCACCCGCAAGGGGCGACTGGCATACGAAAAATCCCCTTCCTGCGTCAAATGACGTACGGAAGGGGATTTTTGATTTCCTGAGTAGGACGATGCTGTCTCTCTTAGTCAGCCAGTCGCTTGTTGAGCACGATGTAGAGCACCAGACCACCTACGGCCATGAATGCGCACAGACCCAGAATGACGTTGTTGTTCACATTACCAGTAAACTGGCATGCAATCAGAATAACGGCTGCCAGGAAGACCAGGATAAGTCCCAAATTTTTCAATAAACCTTTCATTGTGTGTATTATTAATTTTAGATGTTATACGTTAATCTATAATTGTGTGACAAAGGAAAGAATAATTCTTCAACAAACGAAATAATTTGCTGAAAAAACTCTTAATCGGGCCAAAATAATGGGTTCTGAGCCCGATTTTGCCCTATTCTTTGATATTAAAGAAGATTTTTCGCAGCAATTCCTGCCCTAATTTCACCTCCTCGAGCTTCACTCCGCGCAGCGCTTCCATCAACGTCTGGTTGGCGATGGGACGGGCGGTCTCCTCCAGCGCACGCCCATCCTTGGTGAGATAGACCAGGTTGATGCGCCGGTCGCTCTTGTCGGAAATCCTCACCACCAGATGCTGCCGCTCCATGGTGTCGATGAGGCGCGTCATGCCGGGCTTGTCCTTGAAGGTGGCATTGCAGAGCTCCTGCTGGGTCACACCGTCTTTATCCCACAGAAACAGCAGGACGGTCCATTGCTCCGGGGTGATGTCAAGCCCCTTCTGACGGAAGTTCTTCGTCAGCTTGCGGTTGATGGCCAGTGAAACCTTGCCGTTGAGGATGGCAAAGATCATGCGGATATCGATGTTGAATTGCTCCATGGGTGTCTGTTTTGCTCAAATTGCAGTGCAAAGATAGTTTGCTTTAGCGAAAAATGAGCTATATGAAGGACAAAAAAACATTAAATGTTTGTCAAATCAAATATTATCACTACCTTTGCACCGCATTTTTAAAACGCATTATTTATTAACAATTTAAA
>JBJEKT010000049.1:0-3295 GCA_051878775.1 Bacteroides sp.
ATTAATTGAAGAACACCATGCCCGAGGGGTTCATGCCACCGGCATCAAACTTCTCCACGAAGCTGCCATCCTTCCTGAAGCGGTAGATGGTGCCGTTGGCATTGTAGTCGGACACAGCGAGGTAGATATCGCCATTGCCCGGATTGATCTCCAGCATGTTGATGCTCGTAGAGGTCAGTTCCGAGGGGGCGTTCTTGAGGAAGGAGGAGTTGTTGAGCTTGCCAGCCTTCGCATCGTAGGTGTAGAAAGTCGTGGTGGTCTCACCCGTGCCATACCAGTCGGTGAAGGAGTTGACTACATAGACCACATCGTTGTAAGTGGCCAGGTGAGAGGCGTTGCCCAGCTCAGTCACCTTGTTGCCGTTCTTGGTGTCAATCATCTGGAGCACAGAGCCCGGTGCGGTATAGACATTGCTGATGAAGAAGATTTTGCCCTCCTCTTCCACCATCTGGTTATAGGGGTTGGGCACCAGGGTGGTGATGGTCTCCTTCAGGGTGAAGGTGCTGAGGTCGATGACCTTGATTTCGTTGTTGGGTGTCCAGTCGGCAGCGCAGGCGTTGGTTACGTAGAGCAGGTCGTCCTCGATGACCACTGCCTCCATGCAATCGCCCAGGCCGGTGAGCTTCTTCTCTACCTGGAGGGTGCGGGCATTGATCTTGGCCACGGCACCGTAGTAGAACGAAGCGTAGATGTAGCCATCCTCAGCAGCCAGGTAGCGGATACCTGCAGCGAGGTCGGGGTCGCTGACGAACGATACACGTCCCTCCTCCACACCGGCTGCATTGAGCTTCAGCAGGTAGTTGGAGCCATAGACTGATACGAAGATTTCGCCATCATACTCGATGATGTCCTGACCCGTATCACCCAGCTTGGCACTATTCTGGGTGAAGAAGATGTCGTTGATGAAGGCAGCGCTACCGTTGGGGTCGTAGAAGGCGATGCCGGCATTGTTGGCTTTTGACTTACCTTCGTTCAGGATATAGGCGCGCTGGTGAGGCAGCTCCACCTTGGTGCCTTCATCGTCCCAACCTTCATCGTCGTCACTACACGAGGCCATCGTTCCGCCGATAGCCAGCATACAGAGTATGCCATAGAATAAACTTCTGATTTTCATTGTCTTCTTTGTTTTTAAATTGTTATTGAATTGCTATTATCTTATAGTTTAGAATGTATAATCTATGCTGATGCGCCAGGAGCGTCCGGGCATGGGATAGTACTTGATGACATCATACTGCTCGTCGGTGAGGTTGATGCACTCGGCACGCAGGGTGCAGCTGCCGTGCTTCAGACGGAGCTGTCGGGAGAGGGTCAGCGTATGCTCCACGTAGCCCGCTATCTCATTCTCGGGCAGGTTCTGCTCCAGGTAGTAGCGCTTGCCCACCCCTATCAGCGAGTAGCCCACGTTGACCCAGGGGGTCTCCACGAGCGCAGAGGCGTTGCCACTATGCAGGGGGGTATAGGGAAGCTGGTTCTTGTACAGCTTGGAGCCCTTGTCAGTGAGGTCGATGGCCTTCTGCCACATGTAGGCTCCGCTCAGAATCAGATTGATGCGTCGGGCCAGGGAGATGGAGGCCGAAGCGGTGGCATCCACACCGGTGGCACGCACCTTGCCGTAGTTGACCATGCGCCAGGTGAAGGTACCGGGGAAGGCCACTATCTTGTCGTCCACGTCGTTGTAATAGCCATCCACGGTGAGGCTCAGACGGCTCAGGACCCCCACCCCGCTCTTGCTCCAGGTCACACCCAGGTTGTACTCGTCAGCCTTCTCGGGCTGGAGGGAGCGGTTGCCCAGGCGGTAGTAGTAGAGGTCGTTGAAGGTGGGCAGACGGAAGGTGCTCTTGTACATCAGCCGCAGGTAGAGCTCCTCCTCCGGCCAGGGCTTGAAGCTGAAAGCGAGTGCCGGTGAGAGGCGGTGTACATTGTCCGGAGCCTCGCCCTCCTTCACCTTTTCAGAGGTGACGGTACCTACCAGCGAGGCATCCACGCGGAGCCACTGCCAGAGGTAGCGGGCACGGAGCGCCGTGGTCGAAGTGTAGCGCGTGGGGAAAGGGCACTCCTTGAGGGTGCTCTCCAGGGTGTTGACCGCTCCGTCCTGGGCCAGCGAGAGGGCAAAGGCTGCCGTGGGCTGGTAGAGCACGGAGGCGGAGAGGTAGTACTCGTCCTGACTGTAGCGCTCGGTATAGATGCCTCCATCCACGGGGGTGCCCGCATCGCTCATCTTGTTCCAGCCGTAGGTGTACTTGGCCTGGGCCCGGAGGCTCCAGCGGCTGTTGAAGCGCTTGCGGTACTGGGCCTGAGCAAAGTAGTTCTCGTCCCACAGCGTCTCGGTGGAGAGGGGGTTATAGAGGGTCACTGCCCCGGGCAGGCCCCGCTTGGAGCTGTAGTAGTAGCCCTTCACGGAGAGCTGGCTGCTGTCACGCAGGGTGTGGTAGAGGTTGGCCTCACCTTGCCAGGAGTAGATGGCGGAGTTATTACGCTTCTCGTGGGTGACGTACTTGCCGTTGACCAGGGTGAAGGGGTAGTTGCCATCGGCCCTCATGTAGGTGCCATCCAGGGCGAGGGAGGTGCGGCTGCCCAGCTGCTGCCACCAGCGCAGGGAGGGGCTGGCGTAGCCAAAGGAGCCGGCCTTGACCCGTGCCCTCAGCGAGGCGCTGCGCCCTTCGTCGAAGTGGGGCTTCTCGGTCTCGATGCTCAGCACACCGGCTGAGGCGTAGAGACGGGCCGACTGGAGCATCTCCTCCTGCTGTCCCACGGCCAGGGAGAGCATCTCGATGTTGTCGAGGGAGAAGCGACCGATGTCTATCTGTCCGCCCTGGCAGTTGCTCACGGGCACGCCGTCGTAGCTCACGGCGGTATGGGCAGCACCCATATTGCGCACAGAGACGGTCTTCAGTCCGCCGATACCGCCGTAGTCCTTGACGTTGGCACCGGCAAAGCGGCGCACGGCATCGGCCATATTCTGGATTCCCAGCTGCTGCAGCTCCTTCTTGCCGAGCTGCTGCACGGGTACGGTGGAGGTAATGAGGGCACGACGGCGGTGAGCCGTGACCGTAACGTCGTCGATACGGTGGGTCTTGCCGGTGATGGTGTCACTGGGCAAGGTCTGCGCCACGAGAGCCGGAGCTGCGCACAGCGTGCTGCCAGCTACGACAAGAGAGAGGAAGAGTGAATTTCCTTTCATCTTCAAAAAATCAGTTTGAGCAATTTGCTGCTTAACCTAACATTATGTACACCTTTCGCTTTCCTCGAGCGGCAGGTTTCTTGACTCGGCTTTGCAGGTCTTCTGACTCGTTTC
>JBJEKT010000050.1:0-3289 GCA_051878775.1 Bacteroides sp.
ACCTCTTCGGCCATCTTTTGGTCGAGCCAGATGTGGGTAAAGCGTGGGTCTTCTACCAGCAGGATAGGAGCATCGGGATGAGCTGCACGTACCTTACTGATGAACTTCACAGCTCGCTCGTCCATCTCTTTCACCGTAGCATTGGGTACGAAGTCAAGGATGTAGAGGGCTGCATCCACCGAGGCAATAAGGTCGGCAATCTCCATATCGAGATGTGCGCTTCCACTGAATCCCAGGTTGATACACTCTCTTTGCAGCCTACGTTCCAGGATATTGGTATGCGCCATTCCTGGGCGAGTGGCACAGCCGCCTTGCATGATGCTGGTGCCATAGAAGAGGATGGGTTTCTCGCGGCAGGGGAGGTTGACTTGCGGTTGTTCGATAAGTGCCTCTGTATCCACACCTATCTCCAGCGAGATGGGTCCATCGTAAAGAGGTAAGAAGAGCAGGTATTCGCGCATTTCAGGCGTCATGTTGCGCACGATGGTAGCGGTAGTCAGCTTGCCCGAAGGTCGTCCGCTGCCGGCAAAGTGCCAGCGGTTGCCATCCAGGCAGTAGAGGTCGAGTCCACAGATACCCGTGGGCGTCATGTGGTTCATACGGGTGTTGTTGCGTGTCTCCCAGCGAGCAGCAATCTGCGTAGAGTTGCTGCGGAAGCGAATGGCCAATCCGGCGCTGTTGCGACCCAGGAGCCAAAGCTTTTCGACCGATACCGTCTGACACGAGTCGGGCAATCGTTCATACCGAGAAAGGGTTTGCTGAGTAGCTTTGCCAAGCAGTGGAAAAGCTGCAGCATCCACAAAACGAGTTTGGGCCTGGAGGCCAACAGCTGCCAGACAGAGGAGGACAGCACAGAAAAGGTTTTTCTTTTTCATGATAGCATGCATACATATTATATAAGGTGAAACATGATGCAAAAATAATGCTTTCTGTAAAAGTAGCCAAATAAGGAGATAAAAAGAAAAGCCAGTTTTCATTTTGTACTTCGCTCGGCTTGAACTATCTTTGCACAAAGAAAAGTTACTCTGAAGATGAATAAAGACGATATTGTACTCACCCCGATGATGAAGCAGTTTCTTGACCTCAAGGCCAAGCACCCTGATGCGTTGCTGCTCTTCCGCTGCGGTGACTTCTACGAAACATATAGTACAGATGCCATTGCTGCTTCCGAAATCCTGGGCATCACCCTCACTAAGCGGGCTAATGGTAAGGAGAAGACCATCGAGATGGCTGGATTCCCGCACCATGCGCTCGATACCTACTTGCCTAAGTTGATTCGCGCGGGTAGGAGAGTGGCCATCTGCGACCAGCTGGAGGACCCGAAGCTGACCAAGAAACTGGTGAAGCGAGGGATTACGGAACTGGTTACCCCTGGTGTATCCATCAACGACAACGTACTGAATAACAAAGAGAACAATTTCCTAGCTGCCGTACACTTTGGCAAATCGGCTTGTGGAGTGGCTTTTCTGGATATTTCGACAGGTGAGTTTCTGACCGCTGAGGGTAGCTCCGACTATGTCGATAAGCTGCTGAACAACTTTAATCCGAAAGAGGTGCTCTTCGAACGGGGTAAGCGTGCCATGTTTGAGGGGAATTTCGGTACAAAATTCTATACCTACGAGCTCGAAGACTGGGTCTTTACCGACAGTTCGGCTCGCGAACGGCTGCTGAAGCATTTCGAGGTGAAGAATCTGAAGGGCTTCGGCGTGGAGCAGCTCAAGCTGGGCGTGATTGCTTCGGGAGCTATCCTGCAGTACCTCACCATGACTCAGCATACGCAGATAAGCCACATTACCTCCTTGGCCCGCATCGAGGAGGAGCGCTACGTCAGGCTGGATAAGTTTACGGTGCGTAACCTGGAGTTGGCTGGTTCCATCAACGAGGGAGGCAGTTCGTTGCTCTCAGTCATTGACAAGACCATCAGCCCTATGGGAGCCCGTCTGCTGAGGCGTTGGCTTCTCTTCCCACTGAAGGAGTTGAAGCCCATCAATAGCCGGCTTGACGTAGTGGATTACTTTTTCCGTCATCCCGATTTCCGCGAGCTGATGGACGAACAGCTACATCTCATCGGCGATTTGGAGCGTATCATCTCCAAGGTAGCCGTAGGGCGTGTCACTCCGCGTGAGGTAGTGGCTCTGAAGGTAGCCCTTCAAGCTATGGAACCTATCAAGGAGGCATGTGAAGGGGCTGAGAATGCCGTGCTTAACCACCTGGGTGAACAGCTCAACGTCTGCCGCTCTATCAGAGCTCGCATCGGGCATGAGATTACCAACGACCCTCCGTTGCTTGTGGCCAAGGGGGGCGTCATCAATGAAGGGGTGAACGAGGAACTGGATGAATTGCGTCGCATTGCCTACAGTGGTAAAGACTATCTGCTTCAGGTACAGCAGCGCGAGAGTGAACTTACAGGTATCCCCAGTCTGAAGATAGGTTACAACAATGTGTTCGGTTATTATATCGAGGTCCGCAACGTTCATAAGGAGAAGGTGCCGCAGGAGTGGATTCGCAAGCAGACATTGGTCAATGCCGAGCGCTACATTACCCAGGAACTTAAGGAGTATGAAGAGAAAATACTGGGTGCCGAGGACAAGATACTGGTTCTTGAAACTAAGATTTATGCTGACTTGGTACAGAGCTTGACCGAATTTATTCCAGCCATTCAGGTGGATGCCAGCTTGATAGCACAGCTCGATTGCCTGCTTTCGTTTGCCACCGTGGCTCGTGACAATCATTATATCCGTCCTGTGCTGAGTGATGACACGATGCTCGATATCCGTCAGGGGCGTCACCCTGTCATTGAGAAGCAACTACCGATAGGGGAGAACTACATTGCCAACGACGTACTGCTCGATACAGAGAATCAGCAGATTATCATCATCACCGGACCCAACATGGCCGGTAAGTCGGCCCTGTTGAGGCAGACCGCTCTGATTACCCTCATGGCACAGATAGGCAGCTTTGTACCAGCAGAGAGCGCTCATATCGGATTGGTAGATAAAATCTTCACCCGTGTGGGAGCCAGTGACAACATCTCCGTGGGTGAATCCACCTTCATGGTCGAGATGAACGAAGCGGCCGATATCCTTAATAACCTTTCGCCCCGTAGCCTTGTGCTCTTCGATGAGTTGGGCCGCGGTACCTCCACCTACGATGGCATCTCCATCGCCTGGGCCATTGTGGAGTATATTCACGAACACCCCAAGGCCGCTGCCCGTACCCTCTTTGCCACCCATTATCACGAGCTTAATGAGATGGAGAAGAGCTTCAAGCGCATCAAGAACTACAACGT
>JBJEKT010000051.1:0-3285 GCA_051878775.1 Bacteroides sp.
TTTCTCTCACTTTTCTATGTTTTCTAAACATTTTAGCCTAAATTTGCACACGAAACAGACAAGTGCGTCGTTTTTATGAGGAAAATAGTAATACATTATAATATGAAGATGATGAATAAGAATATAAATAGGAATAGGAACCATATGAAGACAAGATTGTTTTTGACCATTGCCGCCATGGCATGCTCTTTAGGAGCCCTGGCGCAGGAACAACAGGACACCCTGACCGTCAGCGAAGGGATGCAGGGCCTGATGAAGGATTACTTTGTCGAGAAGCTTGTTCCGCAGGCTGACACCCTGCGGATGGACACCGTCTCACTCCTCTACGAACAGTACATCGGCGTACTGGACTACCTCAACGATCCCTCCACGCCGCCACGGGCCATCTACCTCGACCCCGACTACTACCGGCTCTTCCTCCCCTTTACCTATTATTCTTCGGCCATCGACCGCGTGTCAGAGCTCACCTTCCCCGAGCGGCTCAAGCGGCCGATAGGGGAGCGCAACCCCGACCGTGAGCTCGGCCTGGACCTCACCCCGCTCCAGAAGAAGGAGCGCGTCAACCGTCAGGTGGATAAGGCCCTGCTCGCTGCCTACGTCAACATACCTGAGCGCATCCGCTTCACGGAGGATGAGGTGACCAACTCACGCCTCGTGAAGAGCGACCTGGCCAAGGAGGACGAACAGAGAGCTCCCGTGGGCAAGATGATCAAGAAGAATGCCCTCAAGGACATGGAACGCGAAGGGGGAGTGGACATCCACAAGCCCAACTGGTGGTACACGGGCGGTAACGGAGCCCTGCAGATCACCCAAAACTACATCTCTGACAACTGGTACAAGGGCGGTGAGAGCACCAACGCTGTGCTCGCCACCCTCCAGCTCTTTGCCAACTACAACGACCGAGAGAAGGTGCAATGGGAAAACCTCCTCGACGCCAAGCTGGGATTCAGCTCTGCACCGAGTGACAAGTACCATGACTACCTGGTCAATACCGACCAGTTCCGCCTCTACAGCAAGCTCGGCGTGCAGGCCGCCAAGAACTGGTACTACACCATCTCGACCGAATTCAAGACGCAGTTCTGCAACGGCTACAATGCCAACAGCGAGACCATGAGCTCCGCCTTCTTCGCCCCGGCCGACTGGACCACCAGCGTCGGTATGGACTATAAGTTCAAGAACAAGAAGGTCAACCTCTCTATCTTCCTCGCACCCCTGACCTACATGCTCCGCTACGTAGGGGCCAAGGATGTGGATGAGACCACCTTCGGCCTGGAGGAGGGACAATGCGTGAAGCACAACTTCGGTTCCAACATCCGCCCCACGCTCAGCTGGCAGATAGCCCACAACATCACCCTCGACTCACGCATGGACTTCCAGACCACCTACCACTGGGCACGACTGGAGTGGGAGAATACGCTCAACTTCAACATCAACCGCTACTTCTCCACCAAGCTCTACGTACACGCCCGCTTCGACGACAGCTCAGCTCCCACCACCGGAAGCAGCCACTTCCAGCTCAAGGAGCTCCTCAGCTTCGGCATCAACTACAAGTGGTAAGCAGCCTCACCCCAGGATGGGGGCTTACGCCCCTCTCTTGGGCAGCAGAACCCCCTCTCTTGGGCTGTGGAATCCCCTGTTTGGGGGTGTGAATTCAAAAAAAGAGTGAAAAAAAGCTGTTTGCGCACACGATTTTGCCCCATCCATCGGGAGTAATTCATAAAAATTGCGTAAATTTGCGGCGATTTGTAATGCACACTTTGCAAAAATGGCGAATACAATAAGACATCAAGGTATCGTGAAAAGCATCAATGGGCATCATATACAGGTGCGCATCGTGCAGGTCTCGGCCTGCGCCACTTGCAGCATCAAGGGTCATTGTACGACTGCAGATGCTAAGGAGAAGCTGATAGATGTCTTCACGGCTCGGACGGAGGCCTACCAACCTGGTGATAGCGTATGGGTGGTGGGCCAATTGTCTATGGGGTGGTGGGCTGTCATCCTGGCCTTCCTCATCCCCCTGGTTCTCCTCGTGACGGTACTCTTCACGGCCCATGCCCTCACGGGCAACGACCTCACCGCCGTGGGCATCACCCTGCCCGTGCTGGCCGCCTACTACCTGCTGCTCTGGACCCAGCGCCACAGGATGGGACGTAAGTTTGCATTCTACATTGAGAAACAATAACTTATAAAATACAATAATCAAAACTAACTAATTTATGAATGTAATTCTGATTGCAGTAATTTCGTTGGGTGCGATTGCATTGGTGGCCGCCGTCATCTTGTACTGGGCTTCCAAGAAATTTGCTGTGTATGAAGATCCCCGCATCGCGCAGGTGGCAGCCGTGCTCCCACAGGCCAATTGCGGCGGATGCGGCTATCCCGGATGTAGCGGATTTGCCGACGCGTGCGTAAAGGCTGGTTCGTTGGAAGGCAAGCTCTGCCCCGTGGGCGGACAGGCTGTGATGGCTAAGGTGGCCGACATCCTGGGCCTGGCTGCCGAAGCCAGCGAACCCAAAGTGGCCGTGGTGAGATGCAACGGAACGTGTGCCAACCGTCCCCGTACCAACCAGTACGACGGAGCGCGCAGCTGTGCCATTGCTGCCGCCCTCTACGGAGGTGAGACCGGATGCAGCTTCGGCTGCCTGGGCTGTGGCGACTGCGTGGCCGCATGTAAGTTTGATGCCATCCGCATGAACCCTGAGACGGGCATCCCCGAGGTGGACGAAGAGAAGTGTACCGCCTGTGGCGCCTGCGCCAAGGCTTGTCCGAAGGGCATCATCGAGATCCGCCTCAAGGGCAAGAAGTCGCGCAGAGTCTATGTGAGCTGTGTCAACAAGGACAAGGGTGCCGTGGCCCGCAAGGCCTGCTCAGCCGCTTGTATCGGCTGCGGTAAGTGCGTGAAGACCTGTCCGTTTGAGGCCATCACCCTGGAGAACAACCTTGCCTACATCGACTACAACAAGTGTAAGTCGTGCCGTAAGTGCGAAGAGGCCTGTCCGCAGGGCAGCATCATCGCCCTCAACTTCCCGCCGCGCAAGCCCAAGACGGAAGAGGCTCCTGCAGCTGCTGCTCCCAAAGCCGCTCCTGCTGCCAAGCCTGCTGCCGCACCCGCTGTAGAGGCTCCTAAAGCTCCCGAGGCCCCCAAGGCAGAGGCATAATGAGAATGAATAGTGTATCCAAACAATAAAAACAGAAAGAAACTGTATGTTGAAGACATTTTCAATTGGTGGAGTTCATCCACAAGAAAATAAGCTTTCAGCCCATCAGCCCATCGTGAAGGCCGAG
>JBJEKT010000052.1:0-3280 GCA_051878775.1 Bacteroides sp.
AAGTTGGTCTGCACGTACTTGCTGTTGCTCACGCGTGAGATGGTGGAGATGTCGAGGTGGGTCCGTTCAGCCACATCCTTCAGAATCATGGGGCGGAGCAGGGCCTCGTCACCTTCGAGGAAGAAGGGGCGCTGCAGCTCGATGATGGCCTCCATGGTGACGGTCAGGGTGTGCTGACGCTGCTTGACGGCATCGATAAAGCCCTGTGCGGCATCCATCTTCTGCTTCAGGAAGAGCATGGCCTCCTTCTGCTCGCGGGTAGGCTTGCTACCATCTCCAGGCTTCTGCTCCTCCATCATGCGGCTGAAGTCACGGCTCACGTGCAGTTCGGGCACACGTCCGTTGTTGAGCGTCATGGTGATGCCCCCTTCATCGTCGGTTTCCACCAGGAAGTCGGGCACTATCTGCTGCATGTTGCGCCCCAGGCTCTCGCCAAGCGAGGCACCTGGACGCGGGTTGAGCTTCTTGATCTCATCCACGGCCTGCTTGACCAGCTTATCACTGAGTTGCAGTTGCCGGGCTATCTTGTCCCAGCGCTTGCGGGTGAAGTCATCGTAGCAGGTTTCGATAATCTGTGTGGTGGGTTCCACCAGATTGGCAGGTATCTCTTGTTGTTCAATCTTGCGTTCCAGCTGAATCATCAGGCACTCCTGCAGCGAGGTGGCCCCCACGCCTGGAGGGTCGAGCTGCTTGATGACCTGCAGCACCTCTGTCAGCTCCTCTACCGAGGCATCGATGCCGGCATAGATGGCCAGTTCGTCGCTCAGGGCGCTGAGGCTCTTGCGCAGCAAGCCGTCATCATCCAGCGAGCCTATCACGTACTCGGCCAGTTGGCGCTGGTGGTCATTCATCTCGTGCTCGCCCAGCTGCTCCTTCAGCATCTCGTAGAACGAGGTGGCTTCGGCATAGGGTATCTCTCGGGGCTGGTCGTCGGCGCTGCGGTTGTTGTCGCGCATGTAGTAGTCGGGTATATCCTCTTCGTTGCGGAAGTCGGCTTCGGCATTGTAGTCGGCTTCGCCGCCATCTTCCGCAATGTTCTCGTTGAGTGCCTCCGGAGCACTCTCTTCGGTGTTCTCCGGTTCCTCACGTCCCTCTTCGAGGGCCGGGTTTTCGAGCAGTTCGGCCCGCACACGGTCCTCTATCTCCAGCGCAGGCAGTTCGAGCAGTTTCACTGCCAGAATCTGCTGTGGCGAGAGGGTCTGCACCTGCTGTTGGGCCTGGGTTTGCAGCTGTCTGGAGCCTTGGTTCATATAATTTGGTTATTTATTCGTTATTTATTCATTAAATTCTCTGCAAAAATAGCGCAATTATGTAGAACGAGCAAATATTTTCATTAATTTTGCGGCAAAGGAATAATCCCTAAACAAGATTTGTTATGTTTGCTAAAGAAACTTATGTGCAGCGCAGAGCGCAGCTGAAGAAAAATGTAGGCTCCGGCATCTTGCTCTTTCTGGGCAATGAGGAGCAAGGTTTGAACTACGAAGACAATGCCTTCCGCTTCAGGCAGGACTCTACGTACCTTTATTATTTCGGTATCTCGGCCCCTTCGTTGGCTGCTATCATCGATATCGACAACGACCGTGAGATCGTCTTTGGTGACGAACTGTCCATTGATTATATTGTCTGGATGGGTGTACAGCCCACCTTGCGCGACAAGAGTGCCGCTGTAGGCATCACGGACGTGCGTCCGCTGGCTAAGCTGGCCGACTACCTGTGTGAGGCCGTGAAGAGCGGACAGACCATCCACTACTTGCCTCCTTACCGTGCGGAGCACAAGCTGAAGCTGACCGACTGGCTCGGCCTTCCTCCCGCTCATCAGGTGGGCAGTGTGCCCTTCATCCGTGGTGTTGTGGCTCAGCGCAACTACAAGACCGACGAGGAAATCGCTGAAATCGAACGCGCCTGCAACGTGACGGCCGACATGCACATTGCAGCCATCAAGGCGGTGCGTCCGGGCAAGTATGAGTATGAGGTAGCTGCGGAGATTGAGCGTGTGGCCCAGGAGAACGGCTGCCAGCTCTCTTTCCCCACCATTGCCACCATCAACGGTCAGACGCTCCACAACCACTACCACGGCAACCTCATCAAGCCGGGTGACCTCTTCCTGATTGATGCCGGTGCTGAGCTGCCTTCGGGCTACTGCGGCGATATGTCGAGCACCACGCCTGCTGATCCCACTTTCACTCCCCGTCAGCGCGAGGTCTATGAGATTCAGAACGCCATGCATCTGGAGAGCGTCAAGGCACTCCGTCCGGGTATCCCCTACATGGAGGTGTATGAACTCTCTGCCCGTGTATGCGTAGAGGGCATGAAGGCCCTCGGACTGATGAAGGGTAATGCCGACGATGCCGTGCGCGAAGGAGCATATGCGCTCTTCTATCCCCATGGATTGGGCCATATGATGGGTCTCGACGTACACGACATGGAGAACCTTGGTGAGATGTGGGTAGGCTATAACGGACAGCCCAAGAGTACCCAGTTCGGTCGTAAGAGCCAGCGTCTAGCCATCCCCTTGGAGCCTGGCTTCGTCTTCACCGTAGAGCCTGGTATCTACTTCATCCCCGAGTTGATAGACCTCTGGAAGTCAGAGAAGAAGTTTGCCGACTTCATCAACTACGACAAGGTAGAGGAGTACCGTCACTTCGGCGGCATCCGCAACGAAGAGGACTACCTCATCACGCCCGACGGTGCCCGTCGCTTAGGTAAGAAGATACCTCTCACCCCCGAAGAGGTAGAGGCTATCAGATAAATAAAAAAGCCCCCAATCCTGAAAGGGAGGGGGCAATAAATAGACATCCCCCTTGTCTTCCTCATAGAGGACAAGGGGGAATTTTTTAGTTTTTAGTTTTTAGTTTTTAGTTTACACGTGCAGCTCCAGCACGAAGCGGGTGCCTTTGGTGTAGGCAGGGTCTATGCTGAGGGTGCCGTTCATCTTGGTGACCATCAGCGAGCAGATGGGTAGGCCGAGGCCGTCGCCTTTGGTCAGGTCTTTCACTTCGCTGAAGGGCTTGAAGAGGTTGTCGCGCTTCTCCTCACTGATGCCGCAGCCCGTATCGCTTACCACGAACTGATGGGTGTGGGCTCCGCGCTTCTTGAAGTCAATCCATATCTTACCACCTTCAGGCGTGTAGCGGGCCGCGTTGTCGAGCAGGTGGAGCAGTACGTGCTCCAGGGCTTCGGGGGCAATCTTCACGTTCAGCTTGGGGGCATTGACCGCGACGATTACCTCCGGCTTCACCGAGGCACGGATTTTCTCCGCAATGGCCTCACAGAAGGAGTT
>JBJEKT010000053.1:0-3264 GCA_051878775.1 Bacteroides sp.
ATTATTTAGAGTACAATTCTACAATCAAATGCTCCTTAATGTTTTCAGGAATGTCCGCTCTTTGGGGGATATGCAACAGCTTACCTACCTTCGAGTTACCATCCCATTCCAGCCAGGGGTACTTGCTGTGGTTGAAACCATCCAGAGCATTAACAATGACTTCCAGCGACTTCGACTTTTCACGCACGCCAATAACCTGACCGGGCTTTACTGAGTAAGAAGGAATGTTAACCACTGCACCATCCACAACGATGTGTCTGTGGCTTACCAACTGACGGGCAGCAGCACGAGTAGGAGCGATACCCAAACGGAAAACGATGTTGTCCAGACGGCTCTCCAGAAGCTGAAGCAGAATCTCACCGGTAATACCCTTGGCCTTTTCTGCACGTTCGAACAGGTTACGGAATTGTCTCTCCAAAACGCCGTAGGTATATTTGGCTTTCTGCTTCTCACGAAGTTGAACACCATATTCAGAATTCTTCTTTCTGGAATTACCGTGCTGGCCGGGAGGATAGTTTTTCTTAGAGAGAACTTTATCAGCTCCAAAAATACCCTCACCGAACTTACGGGCAATTCTTGATTTTGGTCCAGTATATCTAGCCATATCTTTAAATTTTAAATTGTTTTGTTTATGAACTCAATTTGTTGCAGCCGCGATTGCAGAGAAGAAACACAATCCAAAAACAAAATCAAGTTACACGGTTAATCAGATAAATATTAAACTCTGCGTCTTTTGGGAGGACGGCAACCATTGTGAGGAAGTGGAGTAACGTCGATAATCTCCGTAACCTCGATACCTGCGCCATGGATAGTGCGGATAGCTGACTCACGGCCGTTACCCGGTCCCTTAACGTAAGCTTTAACTTTTCTCAGTCCCAAATCAAAGGCTACCTTTGCACAATCCTGAGCTGCCATCTGAGCAGCATAGGGAGTGTTCTTCTTTGAGCCTCTGAAGCCCATCTTACCAGCTGAAGACCAAGAGATGACCTTACCTTCGCTGTTTGCCAACGATACAATAATGTTATTGAAAGATGAATGTACGTGCAACTGGCCGTTTGCATCCACCTTTACGTTTCTTTTTTTTGCTGCAACTGTTTTCTTTGCCATATCAACAATGATTATTTAGTAGCTTTTTTCTTGTTAGCGACAGTTTTCTTCTTACCCTTACGTGTACGGGCATTGTTCTTCGTGCTTTGGCCTCTGACGGGAAGACCAATGCGGTGACGAACACCACGATAGCAACCGATATCCATCAGACGCTTAATGTTCAACTGAATCTCTGAACGAAGATCACCTTCTACTTTGAATTCAGCACCGATAATTTCACGGATCTTAGCAGCCTGGTCGTCAGTCCAATCCTTCACTTTAAGGTCTCTGTCCACACCAGCCTTATCCAAAATCTTTGCTGAACTACTGCGACCTATACCATAAATATAAGTCAAAGCAATTTCGCCTCTCTTATTCTGAGGCAAATCTACACCTACTATTCTTATAGCCATATACTTAAATATTTTTTCTGCAAATAATACTATTATCCCTGACGTTGCTTATACTTAGGGTTCTTTTTGTTAATCACATACAGACGGCCATTACGTCGAACGATCTTGCACTCAGGCGTACGTTTCTTTAATGATGCTCTTACTTTCATATCTAAAATTATTTATATCTAAATACAATGCGTCCCTTTGACAAATCGTATGGGGACATCTCTACTCTCACTTTGTCTCCTGGCAGAATCTTGATGTAATGCATTCTCATCTTACCAGAAATATGGGCGGTTATCTCATGCCCATTTTCCAACTCTACTCGAAACATTGCGTTGGACAATGCTTCTACGATTACTCCATCTTGCTCTATTGCCGATTGCTTAGCCATAGTTCTTAAATTGCTTTATCTCCTAATACTTTTTCTACAAAACTGAATGAGGAAAGGATGTCAGCCTTACAGGCTCCTACTGCCACTGTATGTTCAAAGTGGGCAGCGAATTTCCTATCCTTCGTACGAACAGTCCAGCCATCGCGCTCCATAATGAGCTGACGACTACCCAACGTAATCATAGGTTCAATGGCTATACACATGCCTCGTTTCAACATCGTGCCGCTTCCACGCTTACCGTAATTGGGAACCTGTGGGTCTTCATGCATCTCTTTGCCAATGCCGTGACCAACAAACTCACGAACTACACCGTAGCCATAATGCTCACAATGTGTTTGGATAGCATAACCCAAATCACCTAAACGCTTTCCTTGCACGGCTTGTTCAATACCAAGATACAATGCCTCTTTTGTGACCTTCAACAGCTGCTTAACCTCATCACTCACTTCACCTACACAAAATGTATAGGCAGAATCACCACAAAAACCATTCAGCAGTGT
Source organism: Bacteroides sp. (assembly GCA_051878775.1). Classification (GTDB taxonomy): domain Bacteria; phylum Bacteroidota; class Bacteroidia; order Bacteroidales; family Bacteroidaceae; genus Bacteroides. The sequence continues at coordinate 2,376 of JBJEKT010000053.1, forward strand.
GCCGCAGTCAACAGAGATAATATCACCATCGCGGAGCACTACATCAGGACAAGGAATGCCATGAACAACATTTTCATTGATCGAAGTACAAATGGATGATGGGAAGGGCGATCCATACGGATTAGGGAATCCCTTGAACGTAGGAATCGCCCCATGATCCCTTATAAATTGTTCTGCTAAATCATCCAACTGTTTGGTTGTTACTCCAGGCTTGATGTATTCAGCCAACATGCCTAGGGTTTTTGCCACTAACAAGTTGCTCTCGCGGAGCAACTCTATCTCATCATCAGTTTTCAGAAAAATCATTTCTTGAAAAAAGTCAATAAGCAGCGATGGATCCGTTACGTCCCTTAATTCTACCTGACTTCAACAGGCCGTCATAATGTCTCATCAACAGATGACTTTCTACCTGCTGAAGGGTATCAAGAACGACACCTACCAGAATGAGCAACGAAGTACCACCAAAGAACTGGGCAAATTCAGCTTTAACGCCGAAGATGCCAGCAAAAGCGGGCATAATGGCAACAAAAGCCAGGAAGAATGAACCAGGCAAAGTGATACGTGACATAATCATGTCAATGTAATCAGCAGTAGGCTTGCCAGGCTTAATGCCAGGAATAAAGCCATTGTTGCGCTTCATATCGTCAGCCATCTGAGTGGGGTTAATCGTAATCGCAGTGTAGAAGTAGGTAAAAAGGATAATCAGAACTGCAAAAATCAGATTATACCAAAAACTCGTATGGTCAGTCATAGAGCGGATAAATCCATTTGCTTTGTCGATATTGGAGAAACCAACCAGCGTGATGGGAATGAACATAATAGCCTGAGCAAAAATGATAGGCATTACGTTAGCAGCATTTACCTTCAGAGGGATATACTGACGGGCACC
>JBJEKT010000054.1:0-13977 GCA_051878775.1 Bacteroides sp.
AAAAATATTATGGCAAATCCTCCGTTCCACTATCAACCCATGTTTGAGCATGGTGAGGACAAAACTGAGTACTATCTGCTGACCAAGGACTACGTGTCGGTGAGCGAGTTTGAAGGTAAACCCATCCTGAAAATCGAGAAGGAGGGTCTGACGGCTATGGCCAATGCCGCTTTCCGCGATGTGTCGTTCCTGCTCCGCAGAGCACACAACGAGCAGGTGGCTAAGATTCTGAGTGACCCTGAAGCCAGCGACAACGACAAGTACGTGGCACTCACCTTCCTGCGTAATGCGGAAGTGGCTGCTAAGGGTAAGCTCCCCCTCTGCCAGGATACGGGTACGGCCATCATCCATGGTGAAAAGGGCCAGCAGGTCTGGACCGGCTACTGCGATGAAGAGGCCCTCTCACTGGGTGTCTATAAGACCTATACCGAGGAGAACCTGCGCTATTCGCAGAATGCTCCCCTCAATATGTATGACGAGGTAAATACCCGTTGCAACCTGCCTGCTCAGATTGACCTGGAGGCTACCGAGGGCATGGAGTACCGCTTCCTCTGCGTGACCAAGGGTGGTGGCTCGGCCAACAAGAGCTACCTCTATCAAGAGACCAAGGCGGTGCTGAATCCTGCTACGCTCGTCCCCTTCCTCGTGGAGAAGATGAAGACGCTGGGTACAGCTGCTTGTCCTCCTTACCATATCGCTTTCGTCATCGGCGGTACCTCAGCTGAGAAGAACCTGCTCACCGTGAAGCTGGCCTCTACCCACTACTACGACGAACTGCCCACCACGGGTAATGAGTACGGACGTGCTTTCCGCGATGTAGAGCTGGAGAAGCAGGTGCTGGAAGAGGCTCACAAGATTGGTCTCGGTGCCCAGTTTGGTGGTAAGTACATGGCTCACGATGTGCGCATCATCCGTCTGCCCCGTCACGGTGCCTCTTGTCCCATCGGCTTGGGCGTCTCTTGCTCAGCCGACCGCAACATCAAGTGTAAGATTAATGCCGATGGTATCTGGATTGAGAAGATGGACGACAACCCCGGTTCGCTGATTCCTGAAGCACTCCGTCAGGCCGGCGAGGGTGACGTGGTTCGCATCAACCTCAACCAACCCATGGCTGACGTGCTGAAGGAGCTGACTAAGTATCCTGTAGCTACCCGTTTGTCGCTTAATGGTACCATCATTGTAGGCCGCGACATTGCTCACGCCAAGCTGAAAGAGCGTCTGGACCGTGGTGAAGAACTGCCGCAGTACATCAAGGATCATCCCATCTACTATGCAGGTCCTGCTAAGACACCTGCTGGTATGGCTTGTGGTTCGATGGGTCCCACGACGGCTGGCCGTATGGACCCCTACGTAGATCTCTTCCAGAGTCACGGTGGCAGCATGATTATGCTGGCCAAGGGTAACCGTAGCCAGGCTGTGACCGATGCCTGCAAGAAGCACGGTGGTTTCTATCTCGGCTCGATTGGCGGACCTGCTGCCATCTTGGCGCAGAACAACATCAAGAGCATTGAGTGCGTAGAGTATCCCGAACTCGGTATGGAAGCTATCTGGAAGATTGAAGTAGAGGACTTCCCCGCCTTCATCCTCGTGGATGACAAGGGCAATGACTTCTTCAAGCAGCTCAAGCCCCGCAAGTAAGTCGCAATAGACAGTATGATACAGAAAGGCCCCAGGCAGCAACATGCAGCCTGGGGCCTTTTGGTAATAAAGGTTTATCTGTACGGATTTAGGGGTACCTAAAACTATTGGTGCGGTGGTAAATAAGTCTTCCTCTGTATTTGTTCCATAAAAATACGGGATTAAGTGTTATGGATTCGATTGAATTGTTAATCTTCCATCGATACCCTTCCGAGTCATCGTAGTGATTGAAGATGATGAATGGTGAGAGGTTCCATAAATCCTGGTCTTTGTAGTTAAACATTGAGATTGTTTGGTCGATATTCTTGGCTGTTTCGAGATTAACTTGCGCAAATCCATGTGGACAATCCTTCACTACAGTCTTGAAATACTCTTCTTCGTACTGATTGCTTGTACCAAAATTAGCTTCTGGTGCCTGCATCAACAGGAATGGGCCGATTTTCCAGAAATTTTCTACCCATCCTTGCCATGTAAACTGCTTGAAAGTCGTATTTGATGCCTTGTCGTACTCCTTATCTTCCAGTTTGGAGGTGCTCAGGAAGCCGTTATTGTAGTAGATTTCATTGTACTCTTTAGTCGTTCCGCTTGGAGTGATGATACATTCAGTAGGGCTTTTCCACCAGATGCGGTACCACTCTTTACCGTCGAGAAGTGACAGGCTCTCTGTCGTGACCTCACCCTCAATAACGGGATAGAACGAAACGTAGGTTTTCCCGTTAATCTGTTCATTCATCATCTCGCCAATCACCTCTTCACCAGCAGAATAGGTGTAAACCGTATGTGGTCGATTAGTCCCAAAAGCCGTGAAATCCTCGCTCCTCAATGTAGAGTAGGTTGGGCTGTAACTGCGCGGGAACATTTCATATTCCCTTTGCTCTTCCAAGCCGTAATAGGCCTCAATGTATTTTTGCGCATCGGTGTCTGTTACTAAAAGGTAGATGGGAAAGAGGCGCACACCGATTAGTTCCACATTGCTGTTCTCTGGGCTATTTTGGTCGAAGCGTATCGATTCATACCATTGGTCGATGATACTTACATCGAGTTGGTCACCGTTGCTGTTCAGAATCTGGCTGGTCAGTCTGACATCTCCACCGCAAGCAACCAGCTTGCGTGAATGGCGCTCAGAGACCTGATTGTATGTATTCTTTTGACTCTCTTCACTCTTGAATCCGCACATGTTCAGGAAGGAGGCTTCTGCTGCTTTTGAGAGGTTGGTTTGGCTATTCAGGGCAGCTTTCTCAAAGGTGCTGGTATAGGTAAGTCGTCCACCTAATTCAGCATAATAGATGAAATGTGTGCCGAACAGATTGTACATCTCTTCGACGAGTTGGTTCGCTTGGGTAAGGTTGCCTGTCCTGACCTCATCGCCAATGCGTCGAACTAAATAACGGAAGCCGGCGCTGAACACTTCGGGGTAGGTGTAGGAGAGCTCACGCAGCGTGTAGGGATCGATATGGCGTGAGGCCATGGTATAGTTGTTGAAGATGGTACAGAAAGAGAAGGCATTTCGTTTCAGATCGCTACTGGCGTAGCTCATCTTTATCTCACCCTGCATGATGAGTAGGTCAGCGCTGATACCGGCATACATGGACAAAGCGCGGAGTAGTGTCTCGCTGTCGTTGCCTTCCAGGATGGTGGTCTCGGTTTCGGGGCGGAAATCATCCACCATGAGTGAAGTGTGCAGCTTTCGTTCTAACTCTTGTAAGGCTGGCAGACTGATTACCTGATCACGTATCTCATTGTAGGCAGCGTATCCACCGAAGCCATTGTAACCGTAGCCTGCACCGTAAGAACGTTGTAATGCTCCGCAGTAGGCATCTGCCTGTGATTGGCTACTGCTTTGGGCCTGACTGATCTGAATGGTCTTGACGGTGATGCCAGCTTCGTTAATCACCTCTACGGTACCCGTACGCTCCTCATCAAACGGATTCTGTTCCACATCAATAAGTAGGTCTAACCCACGGTGTACCACGGAATCGGAGAGATAGAAGAAGTCTCCCTTTTTCTGGAGCTTGTATCCCTCAAGGCCTGCTAATTCTTTGGTTGTAAGGGTGATGGAAGAGTAACTCCTACTGACTTTCATCAGGGTAGGTGTGTCAGGTCGTTGACCAGTACCACTGTTTATGTCTGGCAGTTCCTGGTCTGAGCAGCAAGAGAGCATGTTGCTCAGAGCCAGAGCAAATAGGATTTTATATAGATGATTCATCATGGCAATATAGTTTAATACAGTTCTTGGGTTGCCAAATAGCTTGGGGCATAGAGGGCATCATAATAGTGGTCGCAGACACTGTCAAAATAGGTGCGTGGATAGATGCTAGAAGCCTGTCCAGACCTTGTGAGGCGACTGATAATCAGTTCCCCTTCGTTGTCCTGGCTTACAATGACAAAGGCCTCTGTATCAAAAGGGGTATTTTTGTAGAGAAATCCTGTTGCCCATTGCAGTCCAAGCAAATTTTTGTAGTTCTCATCCCTGTCAAATAGAACGTCCATTCTTCCATTACAAACATTCATTAGGCTTTGAGCCTGTTTGGGGGTAGGTAGCTGGTTAATCTTAAAATAGGATTGGAGAGATCCCAAACTACTAGATATTTGTGTAAATTGATTCTCTTCACGAATCTTGTTAGAGTACTCCAAGGGAATACTTTTTATAGACCAAAATAGAGGCCCTACTTTTATGGCTGCCATAGATTTCATCTCATCGTTCTCATTCGTATAATGATACTTCAGTAACGCCTGCTCTGCATTCAGAGGAGTAAGAGACATATCTGGAAAATCGTTTTCGTCAGGTGGCATCATATGAATCCCCCCATTGTAAAGGTAGATTGTGTTCAGCGCATGTGTCTCGGAATCGAAAAGTGAAGCAAACCGCTCATCGTCTATGCTGATGGAATCGTTAGGCTCGTAAATACCATTGTCTCCCAGCCAACGGACATAGCCTGGACGGTGTGTCTTGTCTCCAATGAAGAGTCCGCCGTAGCAGAAAGCCTTGCCATTGACGATGGGATAAGCCACTACGACGGGTTCAGTGAGGCTGATATCCTGAACGTATTCTTTAGCAATGATAGCTTGTATAGTATTATCCCCGATAAGTTTTAATACCTCCCGGCCATCATTTCCCCATTTATTGTATGCATCTGTAACGGCGAAAGTATAGGGAGGCTTAGGTAGTTCCACTTTGGCGCAGCTCTTGGTGTAGCTGGCAATCTTTTGTGCTATGCGTTGGCGGGTGGTTGCATCGTTGACCACTTCATAGATGGGCACCAGGCGGCAGCCCACCATGCCCACATTATAATCCTTTCCAGCTGCTGAGGGGTCGATATTGAATGAGGCTTGCCATTGGTTCATCTCGTCGGCGGAAATCTCCCTGACCACCTTTTTGTTGCTGATGGCCTGTAGCATGGCTTTCTTGGTGGCTTCACTGCCTCCTATGACGCTGAGGTCAGCTTCGTAGTCGATGCCGATCTCGCTCTGATACTTATCATAGGTTGAGGAACTGCTACAAATGTTCTTTCCAAATATTTTCCTTGAAACGGTCGTGACGGAATGCTCTTTCTCGATGCTTGTCTCGCGTGTCACGCTGGTGTGGAGCTCTAAGCAACCACCCAAGTCAGCAGATACGACAAGATGTGTACCGTAATTGTTAATCAGATTATTTAGTGATTCCTCATTACCAGCCTTAATGCCGGCCAAAATGCCTCTGAACTCGGGGGAGAAGAGGGGAGAATCGTCACTGGTGGCTTGGGAACGAAAAGCGGCCAAATCCACCGTGCGTGAAGAGATGAGCTGCTTGAGTCGTACCAGGCCATACACTTGCTGGATGTCTTTCTCGCGATAGATATCAGTACGGCTGTTCGTCACTTTACCGCAGCCTACAACGGTCTTTTTCTTCTCCATGCTTTTGGTCAGCTCACCGCACAGCTCGGTGATGGTGTTACCTGAAAAGATCTCCAGTTCCTGGTAGTGGCGACGGTCTTCGGTAATGATCATAATGCCTGTAGCCTCCTCCAGATGCACCACCTTAGTGTAGTCAATAAGGGGGCTTTTAGAGAAACTCTGGTCATCACAATAGGCTTTGGTGATGTCGTATCCATACCCCATACGGTGTTTCTGCTGCATGTCGCCGGTCAGCGTGGCATTTTCCTCGTCGTTGTAGCCGGCTTGGCGGATACGCAGACGGGCACGCTGGGTGGGGTCGGCAGCATCGGCTATCGTGATGAGTGACTCGCGGGCAAAGGGATTGCTGTTTTCTGCCACTTCGAAGTGCAGATAGTCACTCCCACTTCCCTCGGTGGCACTCAGCGTGACCCACTCCGACTCGCAGGTAGCTGTCCATCCGCTGCCGTCCGACTCCATGTAGATGGAGTAGCGGTCGGCCCGTGCCGGGATGCGCCACGGGTTGCTATCTACGTAGATGGTGATGCTGCCTGCACGCAGCACGTCGCTGGCAGGTTCGTCATCGCTACAGGCTGCAACGAATAGCAGACAGCCTAACCAGAGTAGGGGGTAAAGGATTCTTTTCATTCTTCTTTCTATAGTTTCTAACGGTTTATTCTCCTAAAGCGGCCTTCTTGTCCACATAGGCTTTGAGGGCAGCGTAGGCTTCGTAGTCGTCGAACAATACGTAGATGGGTACCAATTTCATATCAATCATGACGGCTGTTGATGGGGTGACGCTGAGTTGCCACTCCTTGACTTCCGTGTTGGATAGCGTACCGCCGGTAGCCAGGATGCACACTTTGTTGACATTACCACCCCGGATATTGATTTTTGCTTCCGTCTGTTCATTGATTTTCTTGGCTTGCTCCTGGAACTCACCGCTTCCTTCAATGTCTAAGTTGAAGCTGGAGTGTACTTTGATTTTGAGCGCACCACTTACGGTCATGCCGTTGGTCAAGAGGGATTTATCTACGGAGATGTAGTAGTCCATCACGCAGCCCAGTACGGACTTATTGATGAAGCAGGGGCCAATGTCTTCGCAGAAATCTGCACAGAGTTTCTCTTTCTCGCTGCTGCTCTTGGCGTTGTGGATGGCATCAGTCAGCTCTTTTCGTTTGAAGAGAAAGCCTGGGGCAAAGACATCTTCAGCTCTGACCTCTTTGTTTTGTACCAACGAGACAATGTTCATGTAATCTACCTCACGCGTAAACTGGTAGCTCTTCAATCGCTCAATGGCGTACTCCTTGGTGGTGCTGCTGCTCTCCTCGCTACCGTAGCTGCCCTTCACCTCGATGGAGAAGACACGGAAGTTGAGGTTGACCGATGCGGCAATGGAGAGTTTGTCCGCCAGGTCTTCTTGCGACTTCGCGGTCATGATCTCCTCTTCCACCTGCGGATAGTACTCGTCGGTGAGCAAGGTGTAGCGGATTTGTTTCTGCAGGGAGTCTAACCGTACCATATTGAACACCTGGATGCTGGTGCCGAGGCAGTAGTTGCTGTTGGGCAGGTAAGCATAGCCTGCTCCTTTGTTGGAGGAGAGCAGGTTCTTCACCTTTTCCACATCATCGTTGGGGTCTTGTGTAGCCTTTACGGTGACGTTGCCATCGGTAGAGCGGGTGGTGGCATCTCCTACGTGCAGATGAAGATTACCGGAGCGTTCAGCACTCCAGTTATCAGCCACGAGGAGGGGTATGCGTGCCGGTCCGTTGCCTTTGCTGATGGCAGGATAGAGGAAAGGAGTATCGCTGGTCAGTTGCCAGGGTAGCGCAACGTTTACCTCTACGTAGTATTGGTGGTAGTGGTTGGCCAAGGTGGTGATGGGACGACCTTGGGCATCGACGATGCGCAGTTGGGTACTCTGCTCGGTGGGTATGTCGATAGGTTGGTCTGGCTCGTTGCTGGCTAAATCACTGCTGCATGACGTAGTCAATACACTGTTCATGCTGCAGAGTAACAGACCAACAAGGCCTGCTGTTTGCCGGATGGCGGCAAACAGGCAGGACCATGTGGTGGGGTATCGATGCATCATATCGATAGTGCTTTATTTGTTATTCTCTTCGTTCTCAGGAGGCACGGGGCTACCGACCTTCTCAAGGTAAGCCTTCAGGATCTGTTTGGCCTCGTAGTTGGGAATCAACGTGTAGATGGGCACCAGCTTCATGTCAATCATCACGGCCTTCTTGGGCTCTACGCTTTGCTGCCATGCCAAAAGTTCAGTATCCTTCAGTTGTCCACCTGTAGTCAGGATGGAAACCAGGTTGGTTTGACCGCCACGGATGTTGAGTGAAGCCTCCATGCTCTTCGATTCAAAGCCCTCGTGGCTACCATATCCGCCCTCACCTGTAATCTTTACGCTCTCCTTGAAGGCGATGTCAAGCGCACCAGTAATGGTGATGCTATCGCTCAGTTCGCTGCGGTCGATGGAGATGTAGTAATCGAGTACGCAGCCCATTACAGACTTGCTGACGAAGCAAGGACCCATTTCATCTACCAAGGCTTTGCAGATGGCATCGGTATCGGCATCCTCTGCCAATACGCGGCTCTGGTATTCATCGAGCAGCTTGATGAAGCCGGGAGCGAAGAGCTTCTTACGCATCTCAGCAGAACTGTCAGCCAGGGCGATGATATTGAGGTAGTTCACTTCACGCGTGTAGAGTACACTCTTCATGCGCTTTACGGCATAGCTACGATTCTTTGAACTTGTTTCCGAGCTACCATATGCGCCCTTCACATCGGCTGTGAAGGCACTGAAGTTAAGTGATACAGAGGCGGCTACAGAGAGATTGTTGGCCAGATCTTCTTTTGAATCAGCGCTTTGAACCTCTTGGAGTACATTGGGTAGGGATTCATCTACTATAAGATTAATGCCTTTTTCTTCTCCAATGGTCTTGAGGTTACCGATATTGAAGAGTTGGATGTGAGTTCCCAGACAGTAGTTCTCGTAGGGCTGGTAGGAGTAGCCAGCACCCTTGTTGGATGAGATGAACTTGGCTACCTCTTCAGGGTCAAATTCAGCATTCTGTGTCACGTTGACCGTAGTGTCGCTAGCTACAGTGCTTTCACCTTCTGCACGGGTTGTAACGCCTGCGGCTTTAAATGAAATGCCACCTTTGCGGGCTCCCTGCCAGTTCGTACCGATGATTACAGGTACGCGAGCATCACCCTTACCCTTCGTGATGGGCATGGCGATGAAGCCGTCCTGACTGCTAAGGGTCCATTCACCCTCACACTTCACATCAAGGTAATAAGTGCCGCATTTACCACTAACATTGGTGATGGGGGTGCCGTTGGCATCAACCAGGGTGATTGATCTGGTCTTTGCCTCACTCTTTACCTCTTCTTCGATGGCGTTCTCCATCGTGTTGTCGCTGCATGAGCTCTGGCTCAAGCAGATGGCGGTCATCATCAGACCTGCTAAGAAAAGATTCTTCTTCATAAATGTGATTGTTTAATAATACATTGAGTTATTTATTGATTAATTCGTCTAATGCTTTCTTCACTTTGCCTGTGAAGAGTTCAGCCATGGATACCAGTTTCAGATCGACCAATGCTACCTTGCTGGCTGAGGGATCATCGCTGTTATTGATGCTGTTCAGCCATGTTTGATACTGCGCGTAGCTGATGTTGCCACCTGAGTTGAGGATGGAGATGGCCTGAGCTTCGCCTCCACGCACATGGACGTAGCGGCGGTAGTGGCTCTGTATCTTTTGCAGAACCTCTTTATATTGTCCGCCTGCCTCACCATTGAGCACACCGGCCAGCGAGGCATTCAGGGCGACCTCGATGGTCAATGACTCCGTCAATACTTTTTCTTCTATCTCTATCTCCAGGTCGATGGTGCCTCCCAGGCAGGCTCGTGCCACGAAGGCCTTGCCCCACTTCTCAATGAAGGCTTTCAGTTTGGACGTTGACGGATTGCCTTCTGCTTGATTCATCTCCTGAAGAGACTTCCAATCGGCATAGAATCCAGCCGCAAAGAGGCGAGTGTCACCATTGAGAACATCAGCCAATACGTTGGCGTAGTGAATGTCGCGTGTGTAGGTCAGTCGCTTGGTGCGCTTCATGGCGAAGGCGGTCTTCTCTTCCTCTAGACGTGTATATTGTGCGCTTCCTGTCAATTCGGCTTTGAACACAATCATGTCCAGACCCACTGAGGCGTTGGCACTGATTTGTTGTGAAATGGCCTCTTCGGTCTTTCCGGTCACCACCTCTTCAAGGGATTGCAGTTCGTTGTCGTCCTCTACGTAGCGGGTGTGCTTGGCTATCTGCTGGTAGTCCATGTAGGTGATGTCGAACACTTGATACCGCATCCCTTCCAGGTAGTTGGCTGTGACGTCATAGCTGTAGCCGGCAGCTTTTTCAATACCGGGTTTGCCGATGAGCAATGAGCCTTCCTGCTGGTTGAAGCGAACGACTTGGGTGGCTTCGCTTGGCATGTCGTAACGGATGGTGAGCGTGCCTTGGCGCAGATTGATGGTGGGATTGGCAGCTAAGCTTACGTACAGGGTGTCGTTACTGCCATTACTGCTATGCTGTTCGGGGATGAGCCAATCGGCATCTGTCTCACATTGCCACGAACCCCTGCCGGTGAGAAGGACCATGGCACGGTGGGCAGTGCCTCTAACGGTCATCTCTGTAACGACAACGTTGAGCGTGGCTTCTTCCTTAGAGCAAGATGCGAATTGCATAAGGGATGCAGCGATTACTATATATATAAGGTATAGTTTCTTTTTCATGGGAGGAGAGGATTAGGAAAGTATTCATCCATACAGGCTTCATATACAGAACCGTAGTAGGCTTCGTTGTAGAGCGTGACGTGTGAACCCACGGTGGCATTGAAGAGGGTATAGTAGAGTTCGCGCATGGTGATGGAGGGATTGCTGGTGCAGCTCTCTATCAAGGTGCGTGTAAAGCGGTTGCTGAGCCAGACATCGGCATAGGCCACGTCAGCTTTGGAGGTCTCCCACTCGTTGGAGGCGGTGATGGCCAGCAGGCCGGGTACTCCTTCGCAGGCCTTGGTTACGCTACCAGCATAACAGGTCTCCATCAGCCAAAGCATTTTGCGGAAGGGATGGCGTTTTTTGAGGGTTGCTGTGAGCTTGAGGGCTTCGTCGTAAGTCAGACTCTCATCGTCTCCCCAGCGTATTTCACCTGCGCTACCATGCCCGCTCCAGAAGAGGAGCACGTTATCGTTGGCTGTGGCGTGAATCACTTCCGGGAGGCGGTTGCTCTTTTCACCACAGAGTATGGCCGTCAGGTCGGCAGGGTTGAGTGCCGTGAGCGGGTAGTCTATCACGGCACCTTGGCGCACATCTTCACCACCAGGCTGGTTGATGACGGTACCTGGGGCGAAGTTGTTGGGCGCATTGGCCAGGTCGTCTTCGGCAATGAGCACGATATGGTCGTCGGTATAGCCTTGCCGTTTCAAGAGCTGGTAGAAGGCTAAGGCATCCGACTGGTGGCGGTAGTTGCTCCATCCTTTGCTGGCTGCAATAATGACGGCCCACTGTTCCTGCAATTCGGGGTAGGTGGGGGCTAGTGGCGCCTCGGTGTCGAACTCTTGCTGCTGCTCTTTGCGGCGGTTCCATCCAGCCAGGTTGCCGTCGGTACGGCGACTGCCATCGGTGGTATGATAATCCATGGTCAGGAAGTTGCCACGGTAGCAGAGCCAATGGGCATAGGTGCTGCTCAGTACGTTAGTACGTACTTTCTCATCAAAGACGAGCCAGGCGCTGGCCCCACTGGGAGGAATGTAGCTCTCCATTTCTATGCCGAAGAGGATGATCCATAGTAGTCCGGGTAGCCAGGCTCCCTGTTGGTATTCCTGGTTAGCCCGCGGTGCGGTAAGTCGGTTGAGCGATTGGTTGAGGTCGGTACCACCATGCAGCATGATGTCGTATAGTCCAAGCGTGGTGAGAAGCAGGGCATCGTAGAATCCGGCTTCGTTGATTGGTTCGTAACCAAAACGGGTACGGTGTGCTATGGAGAAACCGCTCTCTGGATTGGCGGTCAAGCCAGTTCCTTCTATGTTTTCTGCCAATTCACCCAGCAATTTGGGGGTGTCAGGATCGTACACCATGTCGGAGAAGAGTAGGCGTGGACGCTCGGACTCATCCATCTCGTGTGCCACTTCGAGCATGACACGGGCATCATCGGTGGAGGCTGGTACACAAATCAAGACATCACCTGCTTGGCGTAGGGCTTGACGCATAGCAGACGACGGATTTCCTGGCACGTAGCTGTAACTGCAGCCCACCTGCAAGTTTAACTCACGGGCTTGAAAGGCGAACCAATCGGTGAAGGTCTGGCCATAAATGTCGTCGGCTGCTATAAGTGAGACTTTTTGAGCATCTTCTTCTAATGCGATGGCCAGCAGGGTCTCGCATTGACTAATGTCGGTTTCGCTGATAGACCAGATAAACTCCTCTTCTGCATAGAAGCGTACCAGCTCAGCCGAGGTAGCATGTGGGAGTATCAAGGGCTTGCGTGTGATGACACATTGTTGGGCTACCTTGGCTGCATTCACCGAACTCTCCGGACCTACGATGGCCCAGATATCATCACGGTTACACAGTCGGGTGGCGAGCCCGCTCATCTCTTCTGTATCTTCATCATACCATTCGATGTCGAGTACGGGTACACGTTCGGCCGAATAAAGCTCTGAAAGCATGTTCTCTTCCACCCAGTCGGCTATTCCTTTCCACCGCTGGGCGTTTCCCTCTTGGCTGAGGGGCATGATAACTGCTACTTTGTAGCTTACCCGCTCCTGCTTGTTTGTTTCAATAGGCGTATCACCCTCTTCGTTCTCGTGGCTCGAACAACCGGCCAAAAATAGAATCATGAGGAGGATGAATAAGCCGTATGGGTTAAGGTTATTCTTCATGGTTTTTAGCTCTTGTATCTTTTTCTATCAGTACCTCTTTATAGTATTCCACCAATGTGCGGTAGCTATCTTCATACTCTTCCACCAGGGAGATGTCTGCATAGCCTCCCTTCAGTCCGTAAGTGGCATGGCGGGGCATTTCCTCCTTCTTCCACCAAGCCTGTATGTATGCTTCCAGCAGCAGGTCCAACCGCTTAATCACAGAAAAGACGATGTGGGCTGAGTAGGTGGAAAGGTTGACATCCATGCCCGAGGTATAGATTTCGCTGCCGGTGGCTTGACGCGTGTATTGGAAGATGCCTTGGTTGGAGTAGCCAGCCAGGGGATAGATGAATTGTACCTCCTCTGTCCGGTGGAGGCTATCTGCCAGCTGGCGTGCCCGCTGGGTCATGGAGAATCCTTCGTAACTTTCGCTGATATAGGCAATGGGCAGTGTTGAAGGGTTCCTCTGGTTCTCGTTCCAGCCGTCATTAAATCCCTGGGCAGTACGTTCGAGCAGAGCTAATCCGGGACAGGCCTCTACGATGGCCGCTTTTTCAGCAAACAGGGAAGCGATGGCTCCGGCAATGAATGAGGCATCATAATAGTCGATGTGGAAGGTGGTGACAGGTAGGGATTCGTTGCTCGTCTCCAGCAGTACCACGTCCGAGGCCTTGGTTTCATCCCAATCATGCTCGGCAAGGTAGTGGATGAGCAGTGACTCATATTCCTGACCGCAAAGTAAGAGGAGGTTGCTGCCTTTTTCTTCACTGTTAACCATATTGGCACACAGTTCCAGCATCTTTGCAGCGTCCTCCATGTCCGGAGGAGAGTAGATCATGACGTCAAACTTCAGGTTTTGGCGTGCCCGAAGAATGCCTTCCAACTGCAAATCGTTCACGGAGTGGTCGCCCAAAGCCCGGGGCGGGAAAAGGGCATAGACCAGCCGCTCACCACTTACAATCTCTTCTTCAGTGCCCTCTTCTGTCTCAGCTTTACTGCAAGATGTCAAGAGGGAGATAGAGCTGATTAATAAGAGAAGAGAAAATAGGGCGCAGTATGTTCTCTGAGAAATCAAAATAGGCAGCTTGAGCATTATTCGTACTTATAGGTCTTGATGACAGTGCTCTTCGAGTCGTCCATCAGCCATCTCTTGGTGATAGTCACCTCGCCCTTCATATTGCTATATTTGGCGCGATGAGAGGCATAGACGGCATCGCATGCGGCAATCACTTGGCTGTCGGCTTCCTTATACCCGTCACCTGTTACCTTCTCAATAGCACTGTTGTACTCGCCAATGGCAAACAGAGCACCTAAGCTGCCAGTGGAAGAGAGTGTACCATCGGCAATGTAATAGACGTAATCTGCTGATGGATCGTCATCACTGCTGCATGAAGAGAAACTTGTGAGCAGACAAACTAATAGGGTGGTAGCAAAGAGGGCTACTGAAAAAGTTTTGTTTAGCATCATCTTCTTTATTTTTATGATTATCCTAAAATCCGCAACTATCATCCAATACACGATTAAGGGTAGATTTATGA
>JBJEKT010000055.1:0-3229 GCA_051878775.1 Bacteroides sp.
CTTGTCGCCACCGGCAGTTGCAGATTTAAAGTCTGCTTCTGTTCTTTCTTTCATTCCTTATTCTTATTTAATGCATTAACAGGCTGCAAAAATAGGAAGTTCTCCCCACACGGCCAAAAAAACGGCCCCGAAAGAAGAGAAACCATCAAATCCGTTGCTGCATGCTCTGCAGCGAAAGCATATGAGGCGGGACGCAAGCCACCACGGCTTGACGAATCAGCTCAAGCAAGGCATGACGCACAAACTCATGGGGCGTGGCCAAAACAATCTCCCGCGTGGGCACCGGCAAAGCGAAGGGACGTACCAGTTCGCGCTGCAAGGGGGTGAGCTGCTCCAGGGCCAATTCAGGGATGAAGGTGACACCCTGACCGCTCTCCACCATGCGCATGAAGGTCTCGATACTGCCCAAGGTGTAGGCTTTCTTGCTCTCCTCAGCCGACTTAAGGCGGCAGAACTTGACGAGCTGGTCGCGAAAGCAATGCCCCTCGTCGAGCAGCCATAAGAACTCATGCTGCAACTCTTCGGTGCGGATGGAGGAGGCCTGCGCCAGCTTGCTGCCCCTGGCCACATAAGCCAGGAACTGCTCATAGTAAAGCGTCTGCTGGTCGAACTCCTTGCGCTCACCCAGCTTTACGAGGATGGCGGCATCCAGTTCGCCCTCGTGCATAGCCCTGTAGAGTTCCTCGGTCTTCATCTCCACCACACGCAGGTCGGTCTCAGGGTGCTGCCGCCTCAGCAGGGGGAAGAAGCGGGGAATAAGGTAAGGGGCAATAGTGGGCAGAATGCCCAGTCGGAAAGTGCCGCTCAGCGAATGCTTCTCCTCCTCCACCACGTCGTGCAGACGCGAGACGTGAGCCAGCACCTCCTCTGCCTGAGCCACTACCTTCTGGCCGATGGGCGTAAGGCTGACCTGCTGCGAGGTACGCTCAAAGAGCTTCACACCCAGCTCGTTCTCCAGTTTCTGAATCATGGCGCTCAGCGTGGGTTGCGTCACGCCACACTGGTCGGCCGCCTTGGCGAAGTGACGCACCCTGCTCACGGCTACGATGTATTCCAATTGTTGTAAGTTCATATCAGTAACGGCATAAAAGGTCTTATTTCGGGGGTAAAGATACAAAGTATTTTTGAAATCCACGAAGTTATATAGATGCTGTCTATACTCCTATTGCCCATGTCTGTTGCACAACTACCCAGAAGTAGGTATCTTTGGCAACGAGTTAAGGGCTCTGGCCCTTCGCTAAGCAACAACTATTAACCTTTAAAATCAAGGAGAACAGAAAGATGAGAAGTATTACCACATTTGATTTGCAGTATGCCCACCGTTTCTACGGCTTCCAGGGCGAGGCACAGTACCTTCACGGCCATACCGGCGTGCTCACCATCGAGGTAGAAGACACAGTGAACGAAGGAGTGAACATGGTTTACCCCTGCAACGAGATTCAGAAGGTGGCATGGAGCCTGCTGAAGAACTTCGACCACGCGTTGATTCTTCGTCAGGACGACCCCCTGCTGCCAGCTATCCTCGACGTGTATGACAAGCAAGGCATCCGCAACGGCCATCCGCAGAACACGATGAAGGGCGAAGCCTTCCAAACCGAACTGGCCACGGCCTATCCTGACGCCCGCCTGGTCGTAACCAAGGAGACGATGACCGTAGAGGGTATGATTAAGATTGTCTATGACCTGCTGAAGGACAAGCTCAACATTGCGAAGATCACCTTCACGAGTGGCGTGAATGCCGCTTCGTGCGAGTTTGACAGCCGCAATCAGATTGACCGCTGTCCGCTCTGCGGCATTGCGCTCAACGAAGAGGGCGTCTGCCCCAAGTGCGGCTACCGCAAGTAATCAGCCGGCCGTAGCGCCATAGCGAAACAAGAAGCGAGAGCAGAGAGAGCCCCCACAAGGCCCCCTGCCCTCGCTTCAGTTTTTCCAGCCATACGTGAGATAAAACCGGCTCTACAAATATTGCTTTTGGCTGCCCTTTGGCTACCCGATAAAACAAAAACACCTCAAAATCAAGCGATTAAGAGGTGTTTTGAGTACCCAGACCCGGGGTCGAACCGGGATGGAAGTGAATCCACTGGTGTTTGAGACCAGCGCGTCTACCGATTCCGCCATCTGGGCATGGCTTTGGGCTTTTTGCGGTGCAAAGGTACGCATATTTTTCAAAACAACAAGTTTTTTCGCGAAAAAATCACCGAAAAGTGAAAAAACATGGCTTTTCGTTTCGTACATCGGATATTCTTCGTAATTTAGCACCAAAATAATTTATCCAAAGAGACGAGACAGATAATATACAGTAATTAATAAAACAGCAAACAGTATGAACGAAACAAACCATAACTACTGCGTCATCATGGGCGGGGGCATAGGAAGCCGCTTCTGGCCCTTCAGCCGCAAAGACCTGCCCAAGCAGTTTCTCGACTTCTTCGGCACGGGACGTTCACTCCTGCAGCAGACCTTCGACCGATTCAGCAAGGTGATACCTGCCGAGCACATTCTCATCGTGACCAACGCCATGTATGCCGACCTGGTGAAGGAACAACTGCCCGAGATAGGCGATGACCAAATCCTGCTGGAGCCCTGCCGACGCAATACGGCCCCCTGCATTGCCTGGGCCTCTTACCACATCCATGCGCTCGACCCCGAAGCCAACATCGTGGTGGCCCCCTCGGATCACCTCATCCTCAAGGAGGAGGAGTTTCTCGACGTGGTGGGCAAAGGACTCCAGTTCGTGGCTCACAGCGGCCATCTGCTCACCCTGGGCATCAAGCCCAACCGCCCCGAGACGGGATATGGCTACATACAGATAGCTGAGCAAGTGGGCGATAACTTCTACAAGGTGAAGACCTTCACGGAGAAACCGGAGCTGGAGCTGGCCAAGGTGTTCGTGGAGAGCGGTGAGTTCTATTGGAACTCAGGACTTTTCCTCTGGAACGTGAACAGCATCATCTCCGCCTTTGAGTCGCTGCTGCCCGAGCTGGCCGGCAAGATGCGACGCGGAGAGGGACTCTACGGCACACCGCAGGAGAAGCAGTTCATCGAAGAGAATTTCCCCGCCTGCCCCAACGTGTCCATCGATTACGGCATCATGGAGAAGGCAGACAACGTCTATGTGTCGCTCGGCGACTTTGGCTGGAGCGACCTGGGTACCTGGGGTTCGCTCTACGACCTCTCACCGAAGGATCGCGAGGGCAACGTGGTGCTGAAGTGCCACTCCATGCTCTAC
>JBJEKT010000056.1:0-13762 GCA_051878775.1 Bacteroides sp.
CCGGCCCAACGGTAGGCGTAGATGGCCTGGTAGGGATTGCCTACACGGGGGTAGGCTTCGGGATAGTCGAGCTGCAGGAAATAGACGGGAGCATCGGCCTTGGCCTGAGTCACCTTGTTGTGGTTGTAGCTAAAGAGGAGGTTGGCAGTCCAGCTCCAATCTTTCGAGCGGTAGAGTTCGCCGGAGAGGCTCAGCTCGATACCGCGGTTCAGCATCTCGCCGTTGTTGATACTGTAGGTGTTGAAGCCGAAGCCTTCAGTGGGTACACCCATCGTGTTGGCCAGCAGGTTGGTTCCTTTCTTATTATAGAAATCGAAGCTGGCATTCAAACGACCACGAAAGGCTGAGAGGTCGAAACCGACGTTGATGGTGGTGGTCTTCTCCCAAGTCAGATCGGGATTAGGACGCTGGGAGATGGTGCCCTGCAGGCCACCAACATTGTAATTGGGGTTGTAGTTGGCCGTCATATAGGGAGCAGAGTCCTTAGCTACGTTACCGCCGATACCATACGAGGCACGCAGCTTCAGCATGTCTAGCCACTTCACCTCTTTCAGCCACGTCTCACGGTGGAGGTTCCAGCTGCCACCTACGCTCCAAATGGGCTTGTTCTGACTGCTGTCCAGTCCCCACAGGTTGGACTTATCGTAACGGATGCTGGCAGTGGCGGTATAGGTGTCGTTATAGGTGTAAGCGGCATTGCCATAGAAAGAGACGTAACGGTTCTGAATCTCGCTCAGGGCGGTGCCATTGCTCATATTATCCCACCAACCATAATGCAGCACAGTGGAGGCGTTCTGCAGCCGACCGTAGTCGATGTGTGAGAAGCTCAGCATCTTGTCGTCGTAACCATAGAGATGGTCTGTGCGTGAGGCGACGCGCTGGTGGCGGATCTCCTGACCAGCCAACAGGGTGAGATCGTGCTTCTCGGCAAAGGTCTTCTGGAAGTTCAGCTGGTGACGGAAGTTGTAAGCATCCGTGGTCTGAGCCTGGGTGTTGAGGATGTTGCCGTAGGGGATTAGGAACTCGGTACCTGTCCAGTCGCTGTTCCAGCTGCACCAGGTGTTGACGAAGTGACGCACGTCATACGACTCTTTGTCCTTGATCTGGCGGTTGTCATACTTGCCATACTCATACTGGTACTGAGCGGAGTAGCTGAGCCAGTCGGTGAGCTGGAATTTCAGCTTGGCAAAGGCGCGGCTGCTGAAATTCTTCTGGTGCGTCAGGTTACGGTTCAGCTCATCGAGCGGAGTGATGTCCTCGCTATAGAGGTTGTTATTTGCCCAGATCTGCTGGTTGGAGAGGCTCGCGCGGTCGCTGTAGTAGCTGGTCATGGAGGTTCCGTCAGCATTCCAGAGGCTCTCGTAAGGCATGTAGTTAAAGCCGGGACTCAAGAGGTCGTAGCTCTGCTGCGTAGCGCGGCCATAGTGGAGATAGGCACCCAGGTCGATGGTGATGATTTTATTCAGCTTCAACGAATTGAGCAGATTGATACCGTAGCTGTAGTCGGAGTGGTTGCGGTCTGCGTAGTCGTTGTGCTTGTAGGTCAGCGAAGCGTTGAAGTGGTTGCTTTCAGTCGATTTACCGATGCTCAGGTTGTACTGTTGGTAGAAGGGGGTGCGCTTGCCCGCTTTCTCTACGTCATCGTAGTAGCGGTAGCCTTGATTGGCCCACTGGTTGAGTTGTTTCTCTACATCGGCCTGACTCATCATACCGGCATAACCCTTGAGGATGGTGCGCAGTCCGGCTGAAGTATAGGTAGCATTATTGAGGAGTGTCTGGGCATAGTTGGCCGCATCAGCGCCCTGCAGATTGGAGTTACCCGCGGCCCAGTCGCGCTCCAAGCCCAGCAGGATGGCTGCGTCGGCATAGAGGTCGGTATAGATACGGTAGGGTTGCACGGTGAAGGTGGCCGAGAAGTCCACACGGGTCTCGCCTTTCTTCGCGCGTTTGGTCGTGATGACGATGACACCGTTGGCGGCACGGGCACCGTAGATAGAGGCGGCGGCAGCATCCTTCAGCACAGTGATACTCTCAATATCCTCCATGTTGAGATCGGGCACGCTCTCTACTAATGACCCGTTACTGTTGTATCGGGTGTTCTCTACGGGGAAGCCGTCAATAACGTAGAGCGGAGTGGTCATACCGTTCATGGAGGTGACGCCACGAATCTTGCCGTCGGTGTATCCCGCAATCTGGCCCTCGAGCAGGTTACCTAATGTAGAGGGACGAATCTTCTCCAGGCTCCTGGTATCGACCTTAGTAAACGAACCGGTAGATCGCTCGCGAGAGAGCTGCTGGTAGCCAGTAACTAATACTTCGTCGAGCATCTCGCTGGCTGGTGTCATCTGAATGCGGTAGCTGTTTTTTCCAGGTTCGAGTTTCACCTGTAGGCGTTGGTAGCCGATGTAGTTCACCTCAACGGCCTGAGCCGTAGCAGGCAGGGAGAAGGAGAAGTGGCCGTTGATGTCGGTCACTACGCCGCGCAAGCTCTCTTGCGCATTGGTGCGCACTTGCAGGATCTGCGCTGCAGGCAATGGTTCGCCATTTTCGTCGGTTACGATACCTTGTATCTGACGTTCAAATTGCGACTGCTGCGCTGAGCTATTCAGCGTACCCAGCAGGCAGAATAAGAGGACGAGCAGGGCACTCATCCGCCCTAACGCGTGGGTTGATAGGTAATCTGGTTTACTCTTCATAACGAATAGATTGTTTAGAGTGTGGTACAAAATTTTCTCCGGCAAATTTCAAGAATATTATCGTAACCACAAGAAAAACAGCGTATCAATATCAGCAATTGCCTTAATTGATACGCTGTTTGACGTTTTTAATTCACGTTACCATCCACAATGGAGCTTACTCAATCACCATCCGCCTCATCGGTGCCAACCAGTTGCCTCACCTTCTGCCGGTATTGAGCAGGCGTCATGCCGGTGCGCTGCTGGAACTGGGTATTGAACGTGGTGGGCGAGTTGAAACCCAGGTCCAGTCCTATCAGGCGAAGGGCCCGTCGGCTGTCGGGATCGTCCAGACGGCGAAGCGCTTCCTCGATGCGAAGGTCGTTAATGTACTGCGTGAAACTCTTGCCATACACCTCGTTGATTACCTGACTAAGATAAGTGCGGTTGGTCTGTAGCATCTCAGCCACACGCTCCTTAGTAAGGAGATTCTCGCAAAAAGCTTTCTGCTCCTTCATCAACTGCTCTAACTGAGCTATCAACTCTTTCTTCTTACCATCTGCTAGCACCTGACTACGCCGTTCTTGCTGCGACTTGCGCTCCAGAGCCTCGCGTTGCCGCTTCACCAAGGCAATGAGCAGGCGGTTCTTCTGATAATAGAGGGCGAAGAAGAGAGAGCAAATGATGGCGAGCGCCACGATGCCCAACACCAGGAGCTGAATGTTCTTGCGGTGCTCTACTAGGCGCTGCTGCTCCTCCTTAGCTATCTGCATAATCTGATTGAAGGCCTGATGGATCATCTGCTGGTTATGACTGGTGGTGGCATTATTATGGGCCTGCCCCAGGTTTCTCATCGCCAGTTCATACTTACCCTGGTGGGCATAGGCTATACCGAGCGCTACATGGGCTTCGATGATGTTGCCGTGCCAGTCGTGCTGCTGGTAGGCCTCCTCAAAGAGTAGAGAACCATACTTCACCACCGAGTCCCACCGTTGTGCCTCCAGGTAGTGGCGGGTAATCTGCTTAAGCGAATCGGCATAGAGCGAATCAGCCACGTATGCAGATTGTGCGGACACCTTGGCCATAAGCAGAAGAAAGAGTAATATAAGGTGGAGAAGAGCTAGTCTGTGTTTCATTCGTATTTATATATTTAAATCAACCGGTTTGTCGCAGCCAAGAGGCCACTTGCCTCACAAAGAACAGGGGAAAGTTTCTCAGATGAGCCATTTGCGCTCGGTGAGACACTTCTTTTCGTTGGACTTGGTGGGGATACTCTCTTCCGGTACAGGAGATGCCTGGGCCTTCCCCCAGGTGCTGACAGGATGGAGCATGAGTTGAGAGTTGTAGTAACGCACGTCGCCCGTCACCTCCTCAGCCAAGAAGTCAGGACGCTCAAAGGGTTCATCCTCACTATCCAGTTCTACCTCAGCCACCACCAATCCGGCATTATTGCCATAGAACTCATCCACCTCAAACACATGGTTACCAACAGGCACCAGGTAACGCACCTTATCAATCAACGCCCCAGGCTCGCAGAGCTTGAGCAGCTGCTTGGCATCATCGGCTGATATCTCCTGCTCCCACTCGTAGCGGCTCATACCTCGGGCATCAGTAGCCCCTTTAATAGTAAGGTACGCCTGCTCGTCACGCAAGCGCACACGCACGGTACGGCCACGCTGCGTACTGATATACCCCTGGATGATACGGCTCTGCGAAGTGGCAAGCCGACGGTAACTGCTGTCTTTTACTAAAAATTTTCGTTCGATTTCCTGCGCCATATCATGTGGTTTTATGAATGGTTAGTTAAGTGGAGTCATACCGCCCCTCCCCCAGTGAGGGAGGGGTGAATTGGAGAGGGTTAGAGCATGGAGTAGTAGGCGAACATCAGGACGACGAGCACGATGGCCACTACGCCAATACCAATCATCACCTTCTTGGCCTGCTGCTTTTCGCGCTGTTCGCGAGCCTCTCTTTTCATTTCACGTGTTGCTTTACTCATACGATAATAAGGTTTTTAAATTGTTCAAATCCGTTATTTTACACGTTCCCGAAAGAGCCATTTCGGTACTGTGGTGCAACAAAGGTAGCGTTTTTTTTCTACTTGATGCAATTTATGCGGATTTTTTTGATTAACTTCGCCCTCAAAACAAGATTTCCGAAAGAAAACATTCAAAAATTGACCATTATGACCCATGAAGAACTGATGCGCAAAGCCTGTGAGCTTTCCGCCGAGAATGTGGCGCAAGGAGGAGGCCCCTTCGGCGCCGTGATAGCCCGCAACGGCGAAATTATCGCCACAGGAGTAAACCGTGTAACAGCCAACTGTGACCCTACTGCCCATGCCGAGGTGAGCGCCATCCGTGCTGCAGCCAGCCACCTGGGTACGTTCGACCTGAAGGGATGCTCCATCTACACCTCTTGTGAACCCTGCCCCATGTGCCTCTCCGCC
This sequence comes from Bacteroides sp., assembly GCA_051878775.1. Classification (GTDB taxonomy): domain Bacteria; phylum Bacteroidota; class Bacteroidia; order Bacteroidales; family Bacteroidaceae; genus Bacteroides. The sequence goes on from JBJEKT010000056.1 coordinate 5,125, forward strand.
ATCTATTGGGCCCACCTGGATGCCATCTACTACGGCAACGACAAGCAGGATGCTGCCCTCATCGGCTTTGATGATCAGTTCATCTACGAGGAGCTGGCCCTCCCACCCCACCGCCGCCGCATCCCTCTCCACCCCCTGCTCCGCGACGAGGCCCAAAAAGCATTTAAGCTTTGGGAAGAGAAAGAGGATAGAGTGGAGTACTAACAATAAAAAACTCCCTAGCCCTCCCTCAAAGGAAGGGCGTTTTTATCATTTATAGTAATTCTATTTAACAATATAGAAATGATTGGGGCAAACTAATGGAGAATACTATACCTTAAAGTATAGAGATTCCCCCTCGGTTGACTGACTAACCATCCTCTATAGTAAGTCCGTTGTAACGCTAAGGTAAGTAGGGGGTGAACTCGATATGAACTCGATATGAACTCGATATGAACTCGATATGAACTCGATGGAAAATTAGAGATTCATCGACTTCAAATCGAGTTCATACCGACTTTACTTTGGAGGAACTTTAGCGCTTTCATAGAAGAAGAATAGAGGAGCAAAGAAGTAACGACATGCCCAGCAGTGAAGAATATTCCGCAGTACATATTTGAAGAATACTTACAACCTATTCTCCCCTCTGACAAGAAGAGGTGACAGGGTGAGGTAGCAAAGCCTGCGGCCATGCGAAACTGCAGTTTATGAAATGAGCGAGAAAAAAATTTTGTAATACAAAGTATTTATTGTAATTTTGCACGCTGAATAACTTATTGACCCCATACACACACTATGATTACTTCCGATCAACTGAAAGATATAAAGGAACGTACTGAGGCGCTCAACCGGTACCTCGACATTGAAGGCAAGAAAATCCAGGTGGAGGAAGAGCAACTCCGCACGCAGGCCCCAGGTTTCTGGGACGATCAAAAAGCTGCAGAAGCCCAGATGAAAAAGGTAAAGGGACTGCAGCAATGGATTGCTGGATACCAGGAGGTGAAGACCCTGAGCGATGAACTGCAACTGGCCTTCGACTTCTACAAGGACGAACTGGTCACCGAAGAGGAGGTGGACGACGCCTACCGCAAGGCAGCACAAGCTGTGGAGGCCCTGGAGCTGAAGAATATGCTCCGCGAAGAGGCTGACCAAATGGACTGTGTGCTCAAAATCAACTCGGGTGCCGGAGGCACAGAAAGCCAGGACTGGGCCAGCATGCTGATGCGTATGTACCTCCGCTATGCTGAGACCCACGGCTACAAGGCCACCATCGCCAACCTGCAGGAGGGCGACGAAGCTGGCATCAAGACCTGTACCATCGAAATCAGCGGAAGCTACGCCTATGGCTACCTGAAGGGTGAGAACGGCGTACACCGCCTGGTGCGCGTATCGCCTTACAACGCACAGGGCAAGCGCATGACCTCGTTTGCCTCGGTCTTCGTCACCCCGCTCGTGGACGATACAATCGAAGTCAACATCGAGACGGCCCGCATCTCGTGGGACACCTTCCGCAGCGGTGGTGCCGGTGGTCAGAACGTCAATAAGGTGGAGTCGGGCGTGCGCTTACGCTATCAATATAAAGACCCCTACACCGGCGAAGAGGAGGAGATTTTGATTGAAAACACCGAGACGCGTGACCAGCCCAAGAACCGTGAAAACGCCCTCCGACTGCTCCGCTCTATGCTCTACGACAAAGAGATGAAGCACCGCATGGCTGAACAGGCCAAGGTGGAGGCCGGCAAGAAGAAGATTGAGTGGGGCTCGCAGATTCGTAGCTACGTCTTCGATGACCGCCGCGTGAAGGACCACCGCACCAACTACCAGACGAGCGATGTGAACGGCGTAATGGACGGCAAGATTGACGACTTTATCAAAGCCTACCTCATGGAATTTGCCGGCAGCGAAAGTGAATAATACCAAAAAACACCTTATCTAAGATATGTATAAAATTTTTAAAGGCTTCCAATTAGTTGAAGCGTACCATTCGCAAAAAAAGTCGAAACGACTTTCAGAGAACAAAGTACCGTCGCGGATTGTAAAACTTACCGCGGCCATCATCGTCTCATTGGCCCTTTGGCTGATGCCACCCGAAATGCTGGGGATGCCCGACCTGACCCTGGTTGAGCAGCGCCTCGTCTCCATCTTCGTGTTTGCCACGATGATGTGGGTGCTCGAGGCAGTACCCGCCTGGACCACCTCACTTGTGGTGGTCGTCCTCCTGTTGCTCTGCACGAGCGATAGCAGTCTGTGGTTCTTCCGAGAAGAGAGCAACATGCAGGCACTGGGCACCGTGGTGAAATACAAGTCCATCATGCATTGCTTTGCTGACCCCATCATCATGCTCTTCATCGGTGGATTCATCCTGGCCATCGCTGCCACAAAGAGCGGTCTGGACGTGATGCTGGCCCGTGTACTACTCAAGCCTTTCGGCACACAGTCGAAGTACGTGCTCCTGGGCTTCATCCTGGTAACGGCCCTCTTCTCGATGTTCATCAGTAACACGGCCACGGCAGCCATGATGCTCACCTTCCTGACCCCCGTGCTCAAAGCCCTACCCGCTGACGGTAAGGGTAAGATTGGTTTAGCTCTGGCCATCCCTGTAGCAGCCAACGTAGGCGGCATGGGTACTCCTATCGGTACACCTCCCAATGCCATTGCCCTGAAGTACCTCAACGACCCCGAAGGACTCAACTTGAACATCGGCTTCGGTGAGTGGATGAGCTTCATGACCCCCTACACCATCGTGGTGCTCTTTATCGCCTGGTTTATCCTGCTCCGCTTCTTCCCCTTCAAACAGAAGACCATCGTGCTGGAGATTGAAGGTGAAGCCAAGAAGGACTGGCGTAGCATTTTGGTCTATGTAACCTTTGCCATCACTGTACTACTCTGGATGACCGATAAATATACAGGTGTGAACGCCAATGCTGTAGCTATGATTCCTGTAGCCGTATTCTGCGTAACGGGTGTCATCACGAAGCGTGATCTGGAGGAAATCAACTGGAGCGTACTCTGGATGGTGGCTGGCGGTTTCGCCCTCGGCGTTGCCTTGAATGAAAGCGGACTGGCACAGCACCTGATTGAAGCCATCCCGTTCAATACCTGGTCGCCCACGCTGATGATCATCGGTTCGGGTCTGCTCTGCTGGGCCATGGCCAACTTCATCTCACACACGGCTACTGCTGCCCTGCTCGTGCCTATCCTGGCCATTGCCGGTACGAGTATGAGCGAACAGCTGGCCGTATTGGGTGGTGTACCCACACTGCTCATCGGTGTAGCCCTCGGCTCATCACTCGCCATGATCCTGCCTATCAGTACGCCTCCTAACGCACTGGCTCACGCCACGGGCATGATCCAGCAACGCGACATGGAGAAGGTAGGTATCATCATGGGCATCATCGGCCTCGTACTCGGCTACACGATGCTCATCGTACTGGGTTCTAACGGTATCCTATAATGGTGTATATCCTATAAAAAAGGGCCACCCTGACTGGGGCGGCCCTTTTTTTATAGAAGTCCTATTTGTTATTCATACATCTTATCAATCAATTCCTTGTAGTGCTTGGCCACTACGCCTCGCTTTATCTTGAGCGTGTTAGTCAGCTCGCCGTTCTTCATACTGAATGGTTCAGGCAGCAGCGTGAAGCGCTTCACTTGCTCGTAGTGGGCAAACTGCTGCTGCAGTGTCTCAATGCGGGCCGTGAAAAGATTCTGAATCTTAGGGTTAGCGAGCAGATCAGCCATTGAATCATAGGTGATACCCTTCTCCTTGGCATACTGCTCCACAAAGGGATAGACGGGCACGATAAGAGCCGAGACAAACTTACGCTGATCGGCTATAATGGTAATCTGGTCAATGTAGCGGTCTATACCCAACTTACTCTCCAGAGCCTGCGGACAGATATACTTGCCGTTGCTCGTCTTGAAGAGGTCCTTGATGCGTTCGGTCAGAAAGAGGGTGCGTCCCTTCAGGTAACCGGCATCACCCGTATGGAACCAGCCCTCGGCATCAATAGCTGCCTCTGTAGCCTCCTGCTTGCGGTAGTAGCCCCGGGTGATGGTCTTTCCACGCAGCAGAATCTCGTTCTCCTCGCCAATCTTCACCTCCAGACCTGGAAGCACCTCACCCACGGAGCCTATCTCAAAGCGATCCACACCGAAGCAAGACACCGTAGCGCAGCTCTCCGTCAGTCCGTAGCCCACCATCATTTTGATGCCCACAGCATGAACAAACTCACAAATCTCGTCGGGCACCGCAGCTCCCGCAGTCGGGAAAAAGTTACCTCGGTCAATACCAATGGTCTTCTTAAGGAGGGCATAGATGGTACGCTCATAGAATTTATATTTCAGGTGAAGCATCAAGGGTGGCTTCTTGCCCAGACGCAGGTAGTCCAGGTTGTGCTCCCTACCTACCTTGATGGCATCGAGCATCATGGCCTTGACAACACCCGTCTCGTGAGCAATCTTCTCCTGCACACCGGCATAGACCTTCTCCCAGAAGCGTGGTACACTACACATTACTGTGGGTCGCACCTCCTTGATGGTGGTCTGGATGTCCTGCGGACGGAGGTTGATGCAGACCTCTGCACCTTTGTGGAGGCAGACGTAAGTCCATCCACGCTCAAAGACGTGGGTCAACGGCAGGAAGCAGAGCGAAATATCCTGGTCACTGAAGGTAGTGAGGCACATGTCGTGGCTGCGGAACTGGTCCTGCCAGGCCTCATGACGCAGGGTAACCCCTTTAGGTTCGCCCGTCGTGCCCGACGTGTAAAGGATATTAGCCAGGTCATCGAGCGTCGCCTCGGCCGAGCGCTTCTCCACCAGCTCATTGCAAGGGAATCCTTCACCCTGACGAATAAACTCGTCAAAGTAGATGGAAGTGGTATCGCGTGCATCGCGCTGGATACTGCGGTCGAAGAGGATAAGCTGCTTGATGGAGTGACACAACCCCAGGACACTGAAGGCTGAATCATACTGGAACTGCTCCCCTACGAAGAGGTAGCGAATAGAAGCATCATTGATGATATACTGCGCCTGAGCCGGCGAGCTCGTGGCATACAGCGGAATCGTAACCGCCCGGTTAGCAAAAGCGGCAAAGTCCACAAAAAGGCACTCGGGCTTGTTCTGCGAGAAGATGCCGATATTCTCCTGCACTCCCACGCCAACGGCTGCCAACGCGTTAGCCGTGAGCCGCACCTGATGCGAGAACTCATTCCACGTGATGGGAAGCCAGGTGGAGCGCTCGTAGTCCCTATAGCGAAGGGCTACCCTGTCTCCGTACTTCTCTGCCTGACGGTGAATCAAGACAGACAAATGATGGTAAGTCATATTGTTGGTTTTATATTTCTCGGCACAAAGTTAATGGTTTCAAATGAAACTATCTTGTTTTTTCCTCTTTTTCTTTCGAAATGGCGAGATTATTGCCCCAAAAAGGGCATTGTATGCAAAAGATACGCTATCTTTACCCCCGAAAAAGCACAAAACAGGCTTTTTCTACCAGACACGCCTTATTATATATTATGCTAACAGAAAAGAATTACCCCATAGCGCAGCTCACCGATGAAGCGGTCGGTCTGCTCAAGCAACTCATCAGTATCCCCTCCGTGAGCCGTGAGGAGAAGGAAGCAGCCGACGTGCTGCAGCAGTACATCGAACAGCAAGGCATCAGCACAGGCCGTAGCGGCAATAACGTGTGGTGTTTCTCACCTGGGTTCGACACCCGCAGGCCCACCCTGCTGCTCAATTCCCACATCGACACGGTGAAGCCCGTAGCGGGCTGGATGAAGCAACCCTTCAAGCCGCAGCTGGAGTCCAACGGCAAGCTCTACGGCCTGGGAAGTAACGATGCCGGAGCCAGCGTGGTCAGTCTGCTGCAGACCTTCATTGCCCTGAGCGGCACGCAGCAGCACTACAATCTCATCTTCCTGGCTTCGTGCGAAGAGGAGGTGTCAGGCAAGGGGGGCATTGAGAGCGTACTGCCGCAACTCCCACCCATCACATTTGCCCTGGTGGGTGAGCCCACTGAGATGCATCCGGCCATTGCAGAAAAAGGATTGATGGTGCTCGACGTGACGGCTACGGGGCGTTCAGGCCACGCTGCCCGCGAGGAGGGTGACAACGCCATCTACAAGGTGCTCGATGACATCGCCTGGTTTCGCGACTACCGTTTCCCGAAGGTCTCCCCCCTACTCGGCCCCGTGAAGATGAGCGTCACCGTGATTCAAGCCGGCACACAGCACAACGTGGTGCCTGACAAGTGTACCTTCACCGTCGATATCCGCAGCAACGAGTGTTACACCAACGAGGAGCTGTTTGAGGAGATTAGCCGCCACATCAGCTGTCAACCTGTGGCCCGTTCGTTCCGTCTCAGCTCATCCCACGTTGACCCGTCGCACCCGTTAGTGGAACGTGCCGTGGCCATGGGCAGAAAACCCTTCGGCTCGCCTACGCTGAGCGACCAGGCGCTGATGCGCTTCCCCTCAATGAAGATGGGTCCCGGCAAGAGCAGCCGCTCTCATACGGCCAATGAGTTCATCTTCGTCAAGGAGATAGAAGAGGCCATCAGCCTCTATCTGGAGCTACTCGACGGGGCGGTGATTTAGTCAGCGGTTAAGCCAAGGCTCGGGATTGAGTTTCTGATTGCCTTTGTAGAGGCGGAACTCCAGGACGGTACGGTTGCCATCGGAGGGGTCACTGAAGATTTCACCCAGCTCCTGCTTGGTGGTGACCTGCTGACCGCTCTTCACATAGACCTTCTTAAGGTTGGCGTAGAGCGTCATGTAGTCGCCGTGGCGCACGATGATGTTGAAGAGGCCGTTGTTGGGGAAGATGGCGGTCACTACGCCGTTGAAGACATTGCACGCCTTGGACCCAGGCTTGGCCTGGATGGTAATGCCCTTGTTGTCGAGCTTGACGTTCTTCAGTCCCTGCACATTGTACTGACCGAAGTGACTTGTTATGAGATAAGGACCTGTCACGGGGATGGGCAAGCGGCCCTTGTTGGTGGCAAAGTCGGCGGCCAGGGCACGGTCGGCCTTAGTCAGATTGTACCTCTCCATGGGCGCTGAGGGCTTCTTGGTACCTGAAGCAGTACCTGCTCCTCCCTTCTTGGCCTCCTCTTTCTTGCGAGCAGCAGCCTCTCGGCGGGCCTCCTCTTCTGCAGCCTTACGGGCTCGCTCTATCTCCTCTGCTATCAGCTTGTCTATGCGCGCATTGAGTTGGTTGGCTTGTCGACGCTTCTTAGCCAACTCGTTCTGCAGTCCTTTTTGCTTCTTCTTCAGCCTATCGACCACTTTCTTTTTTTCGGCCTCCATCTCTTCGAGGCGTTTCTGCTCTTTCTCGCGTTCAGCCAGGAGGTTGGTCTTGGCCTTACGCACAGAGAGCAGTTCGCTCTTCTTCTTTGTGACCTGCTCCTGCTTCTCCATAATCTCCTCCCCCTGCAGTCGCTGATAGGTAGCATACTCACGAACGTAGCGCATCCGACGGTAGGTCTGGGCCAGGTTGTCGGCAGAGAAGATGAACATCAACTTCTCCTGGATGGAACGGTTCTTGTAGATGTACTGCACGGAGGCCTCATACTTCTTCTTCTTGTCAGTGAGGTCGTTCTGCAGCCGCTTGAGTTGCTTCTCCAGCTGAGCTACTTCGCCATCAATGCGGTCAAGGTCGTTATTGATGACCTGAATGTAGCGTTTGCGCTCCTCAATCTGTCCCGTGAGGGTAGCCAGTCCGTTGAGTTGACTGCCCACATCCTTCTTGGTGGATTGCAGGAGCGTCTCCGACTCGGCAATCTGCTTCTGCAGTTCACCCCTTCGCCCCTCCAGCTCCTTAATAAGCTTGTTGGACTGGGCTGACGCCAAGGTGCTGCAAAGCACGCAAACGAGAAGAAGAAACAAACGACTCATAAACTAAAAACGAAAAGATAAAAACTGAAAGTTTATTAGTTAATCATTAATCACTAAACCCTAATCACTGAACTCAGAGTCCCATCAGCAGACCCAGCAGCTCCTCTATGGGCACCTGCTTATAGCGATTGCTCAGTGTGGTGGGAGTCAGCTTGAGGGGCTGGGTGGAGAAGTCGGTCAACTCTATCTTGGCCTTTTCAAGCGAGGGGATGCCCAGCTCAGTGCCGGTGAGTGAGCGCTTGCCACCAGGCTTGGCTGCGGCATAGAGCAGTTTTTCAAGCCGTTCGAAGGTGGCCTTACGGGGCAGATACTGCTTCAGTTCACTCCGCGTAGCCCTCACATAACGCTTATTCATGCGGTCCACAAGCAGAATTTCATCGGGGGTAACCTCCATGCGAGCTACCTCCGAACGGAGAATGGGCATGAGCAGAGAGAGCTGCATGCGCTCGCCGTTCTGCAACTTCATCGTGCCATCTACGGTCAGCACGGCATCCTTGGTGGGCACCGTGAGTTCCACCTTCGACGATAGGCAACCGGTGGTCTCGTCTATTCCGCCCACGGCACGACTGGCCGTGCGGCATCCTGTCAGCAGCCAAAGGCTTGCTATGAGCAGGAGCGAATATTGGATATGTAATCGTTTCATCTTTTTTTTTTCAAATATATAGTATCGTATCTCGTTATCTCAAGGTTACTTCAGATAGCGACGTTCCTTTATCTTACGCTTCAGCAGCTTGCTCTCGCTCCCCTTCTCCAGCGCCGGT
>JBJEKT010000057.1:0-3195 GCA_051878775.1 Bacteroides sp.
TTTCCTCGAGCGGCAGGTTTCTTGACTCGGCTTTGCAGGTCTTCTGACTCGTTTCGTAGCGCCATCGCCTTCCCGTCTTTTTTTATCTGACAGTGGCTAAGAGATTGATGTGCGCCCTACCCTTTTGCGTTGCCCCAGGGGCGTTGGACCCCTGTGGGTGGGTAATGCTGAAACTCACAGCAGCGGGACTGTCCGGGATTTTCACCCGATTCCCTTTTCATCCTATCCCCGAAGAGGGGCTTCGGAACAAAACCGCTGCAAATATAAAGGGTATTTTTTAACCAGCAAAATATTTTGCGCTATTTTGCATTTCAAAATCCCGAACAGGTGGTTAACCGGAAAGTGAATTGATTTCACTATTTCTATATACGCGCGTTCTATATACGCGCGCATATACTAATAAGGTATCCGCACCTGTTTCCTCCCGAGGGAAAAAAATACTTCTCCCCCGAGAAAACAAAAACGCCCTGCCCCATGCACACGGCAACGGGCAGAGCGCGTAAAGTGTCACGCACGGAGCGTAAAGCGTAAAGTGCTAGCGATTCGGGGTTACCATCAGAACTTGAAGTCAACGCCTACGCCCAGCACGCGGTTGGTGCGGGTGAAGCTGTTGCTCACCTTCAGACCGGCTGATACTTCACTCTCCATGTTGTAATCCTCGTAGTTGGTCTGGAAGTAAGCCAGGTTGAGCTTGATGTTCTCCTTCAGGTTGATGCCGAGACCAAAGCCGAACGAGTAGCTGTTGACGTTGAAGCTGATATCGTTCATGTGGCTGTCGTTCTGGTCGTAGCGCGTCAGCTGACCACCGGCGCTCACTTCGAACATCTTGTTGATGTCATACTCCACGCCGAAGAGGTACTCGTTGCTGTCGCCCATCTCGCTCTTGCTCCACTGCTTGGTATCTACATCGAAGTAGTGGTGGTAACCGGCGTTGATGCGCAGGCTCTGGATGGGGCTGTACTGCGCACCGAGGGTGAGCAGTGCGGGGGTATCTTCAGCCACCTTCTTGCCGTCCAGGTACTTGCCGAGCAGGGCGTTCTGCTGAGCCAGGTACTCGTAGCTGAGGCTGTTGGCCGACTTGTTCTTGAGGCGCATACGGGTCTTGAACTCATACTTGACAGCCAGGTTGAAGTGCTCCGTCTTGTAGTCGATGCCGATGATGGGAGCGATGCCCCACCCCGTCTGGTCGCAGTTGAGCTCGATGTCCTGAGTGGCCGATACGTTGGCCTTCACCTGGTCGGCAGCAGCATGAAGGGCGGCAGCCTGCTGCGTCTGACCAGCTGCTTCGAGGCGTCCGGCATACTGATAGAGCTGAGAGGCCAGCTCATCGAAGTGAGCAGGAGCAGATACCATCTGTGCACCGCTGCCATCGACATGCTGCACCTGGATATTCTTGACGTAGCCGTAGTAGTTGGACGAGCCGTAGAGCATACGGGCACCGGCATAGACAGAGAGGTGCTCGTAGAGCTTACGCGCTGCACCGAGGGTGAAACCGTAGTAGTACTGACGGCCGCGCATGTAGCTGTCGTAAGCATAGCCGGCGCCCATCTTGTGGTCACCCATGCCGGGGAATCCCATTTGGCCGAGAGCGGTGTAGAGCTTGTTCACATCAGGAGCCTTGCTGGCAATCATGCCGCTCACAATCTGCTCGAACGAGCCGAGGCCCTCGTCGAACTCACACTTGCCACCGCCACCGGTGATGGCAAAACCAAACTGGAAGCTCCAGTCACCCTTGTTCCATGCAGCATGCAGCGAGGGGATGATGGGGGCATCGGCCACGCCCTTGAACTTATGGAATTGACTGCCGGGATTGGTGATATTATTTTCAAAGAGAGGGAATCCAGTGAGGATGGAACGCGTCTGGTGTGCGTTCTGGATGTTGACGGAGAGGTGGAAGCCCTGTCCCAGGAAAATCACACCTGCGGGGTTGCTATATACACCGTCGATGCCAATGGCTCCATCACGAGCAGGATTGCGCAGGAAGCGTACACTCTGGTTAGTATTGGTCAGGTATCCACCTGCGAAAGTTGGAAGTGAAACAATCAGCATCGCAATGCCGAGTAAAAGTTTTTTTCTCATCTAAATCTTTTTTAATGTTTACGGGGCGCAAAGGTACGACTTTTTTGCACATAAAAAAGCCTATTGTGCAAATAAATGCGATTTTTTGACGATTTTTCTCATTTTACGCCCTTTTATGCAAATTGTTTCATTTGAAATTAATAATTCTTCTGCCATTTCGTTGAGCTCCTCCTTCAGCCACTGTAGGGGCAGACGTATGTATCTGTCCGATAAACTAAAAAAACCCGCAGGAAGCTTCTTATCTCAAGAAGTCACCTGCGGGTTGCGATAGAAATGGTCTGTAATCTATAAAAATCGATAGTCAAAATAATCGGTCGTCAGGGACGGAGGTGGTTCAACGAGTTGACCAGCGCCTCGTCCTTATAGATAGCCCTAAAGGCCAGGTAGTTCAGAATCAAGGATACCAACGGCAGGCAGAGGGCTACGCCTACACCAAAGCCGTGGGTGAACGTATCGCTCAGCATGTAGAGGAAGATGCCAAAGACGATGTAGAAACCTATCAGCAGGAGCGAGCTGAATACCACCATGCGGATCTGCAACATGCGGTTACGGAAGAGGAAGATGGTAAGGAAGCTCACCAGGGCACTGAGCAGCAGGATGCAGAAGAGACCCCAGGTGGTCTGATAAGCGCCCTCCATAGCCGTGACTCCCAAGGCACGGAAGGTGGCCTCCTCGAGCCCGTTGGCCCCTGCGTGAAAGTATCCCAGAGGGAAGCAGAGGGTGAGCACGAGCAGGACGGTCACCAGGAGCAGGTAGAGTGACTGAATACGCTGTATCATACCTGCTGCAGTTTTTCTTTCTCCTTGGCCGGATTGCGGAAATAGACCTTACCCTCGATGTACTCCTGCGTAGCAATCAGCGTGGGCTTCGGCAGTTTCTCGTAATAGCGTGAAATCTCAATCTGTTCGCGGTTTTCGAACACCTCTTCCAGGTTGTCGTTGTAGGAGGCAAACTCGGCCAGCTTCTTGGAGAGGTCACTCTTGATTTCTGCACTGATCTGGTTGGCGCGCTTGGCAATGATGGCTACGGTCTCATATACGTTGCCTGTGTCAGCACAGAGCTGCATCATGTCGCGGGTCACCGTAGTGGTAGGTGCATTACTTTTTCTATAATCCA
>JBJEKT010000058.1:0-3185 GCA_051878775.1 Bacteroides sp.
TCCAGGATTACGTACGAGGCGTAATCCAGAAACCAGTTCTGGTACATGCCGCTCAGCTGGTGCTTTACTTGTGCATCAGTGGCATCAGCCGGCTTGTAGTCGGAGTGGCTTTCAGCTTCGGGGACCTTTTTTTCATCGTCCAGGTCGTCTTTCGGGGTATTGTTCTCTTCGCTCATGGTCGTTCAGGATTGTCAGTTACGGGCTGCGGGCAGTTGACTGCCCAGCCTTTCACGGCAAAAATAGGCATTTATTTTCTAAATCTCCTGTTTTTTTCTAAAAAACTTGTTTTTCGCCTCTTATTCGGCAGGTAGATGAAGGATGGAGCGGTAGGTTGCAGGTGATGCCAGGATGCCTACAGCGACCTTCAGTTCCTCGTCCTCCTTGAGTTGCTCGATGATGGCGCCGCGCTGGTAGAAGTAGCGTTTTACGATTTCCACGGCTATCATGCTGCGGATGTCAGGAGCAAAGTAGTCGAGGTCGTGGTCAAGGTTGTGTTGTAGCTTCTTCTCCAGGGCATCAAACTCGGCAGAGGCCTCCTTCAGATATCCTTCAAAGCGTGCCATCTCCTTGAGGTTCTTGAGCAACTTCTCCGTCTGTTGGTCATACTTGAAGTCAGAGGCTTTGACTTGAGCCTTGAAGTCGGCATAATCGGCATCGGTCAGCTGAAAAGTTTCGGCTGAGGTGATGGTGGGGTGCTTGAGGGCATACTGCGTGGCGTAATCGAAGATTTGGTTGTCATTGACCAGGTAGTAGAGGATGTTGGGCAGTTGCTTGGCTTTGATAACTGAGTCGGGGGTTACGCCGCCACCATCACGCACCTCGCGACCGATGGCGGTATGGAACACGTGTGTCAAGCTGTCGGGGATACGGCCCACGCTGCCATCCTCGTTGCGGTGTGTATAGTCGATGGCCTGTACGCAGCGACCACTGGGGATGTAATACTTGGAGGTCGTAATCTTGATGGTACCGCCGTAGGGCAGGGGGCGTGTGGTCTGCACGAGGCCTTTACCGAAGGTACGATTGCCTACGATGACGGCTCGGTCGAGGTCCTGCATCGAGCCGGCCAGGATTTCTGATGATGAGGCCGTGCCGCTGTTCACCAGGATAGCAATGGGCATCTCCGTGTCAAGCGGTTCACGCAGGGTCTTGTAGGTCTCGATGGTCTCACCCGATTTGCCGCGTGTGGTGACTAGTGTTTTGCCCCGTGGTACGAAGAAGTTGGCTATCTCGACAGCCTCGTTCAGTAGGCCGCCGCCATTGCCCCGCAGGTCGATGACCAGGGAGGTGATACCTTGTTTTTTCAGGTCAAGGAAGGCCTGCTTAAACTCTTTTGAGGGATTGCCAGAGAAGGAGCTGAGGTTGATGTAGCCCACTTGGCCACTGAGCGCACCGTAACGCTCACCCTCCAACTTAGCGTAGTAGGGGATGAGGGGCATCTGAATGGCTTGTCTGGTCAGTTTAATCTCCAGTGGAGTTTCTGTGCCTGGGCGTTTTACCTTCAGTGTCAGCTCGGTCCCGATTTGTCCACGGAGCAGCTTGCTGCAGTCGGTCACACCAGTCAGATCCTTGCCGTCCATTTCTAGCAGCATGTCGCCGGCTTTGAGTCCAGATGTAGCTGCGGGCATCCCCTCATAGGGCTCGATGATGAGGGTGTGTTTCAGTTCCGGCTCGTAGCGGATGATGGAGCCAATGCCCCCGTAGGAGTTGTTGAGCATCATGTCGAGTTCGTCACGGTCTTCTTCGGGATAATAGACCGTATAGGGGTCGAGGGCATAAAGCATGGCATCGATTCCTTCGCGTACGCTCTTCTCGGGCTGGATGGTATCTACATAGAAGAGGTCGAGTTCGCGCACGATGGAGTTGAAGATGTCCAGGCTCTTGGCCATTTTAAAACTGTGGCTGTCGCCGCTTTCAAATCCTGCCATCATCGCACCTGTCAGTATCGCTGATGTCCCCAGGATAAGGCAGCTTTTCTTGATTCTATTCATTGTCTATAATGTTTTTTGTTAGTCTTTACTTATTGCAAGTAGGAAGCTATACCTATTATATAATATATGAGATTAGCCCTCTTTGATTTCATTGATGCCTCGGCGGATTTTCTCCCATCGGTTGGGGGTGAGCGTGGTACCTACAATCTGGATTACGTGGCCAGCCAGGAGCGAACCGATGCGGCCACATTTGTCCAGTGAGAGTCCGCAGGTTAAGCCGTGTAGGAAGCCCGCTGCAAAGAAGTCGCCTGCACCTGTCGTATCGGCGGGATGCTTCACGTCGCTGGCTGGCACGTGCATCATCTCGGTGCCTTTGCGGATGTAGGTGCCTTTGGCTCCTACTTTCACGACGGCGATGCTACAGAGCTTGCCCAGCACTTCGAGTGCCTCCTCCGGCTCCAGGTCTGTAAAAGCACGGGCTTCGTGCTCATTGGCGAACACAATGTCCACGTATTTGCTGAGTAGTATCTTGAAGAACTCCAGGTGCTCCTTCACGATATTGTAGCTAGCCATGTCGAGGCAGACTTGCAGTCCTGCTGCTTTGGCTAGTTCGATGGCCTGCAGGATGAGGTCATGATCTTGCACCAGGTAGCCCTCTATAAATAAATAGGTATAGTCCTTGAACATCTCCTGGGTGAGCTCTTCGGGTTGCAATGTGGCTGCTGCTCCTAGGAAAGTAGCAAAGGTCCGTTCCCCTCCATCGGAGATAAAAGTGGAGGCCACACCCGACGGACGCTCTGCCGAGACGAGCAATTTATCCTCGATACCTAATTTTTTCAGCTCCTTGCGGAAAAAATTGCCGTAAAGGTCATTTCCTACCTTTCCAATGAGCCCTGTGGCCGATTCCAGGTGCGCAAGGGCCCGAATGGCGTTTCCTGCTGACCCTCCATTGGAGATTTTGGTGTTCTGCTGAAGTAGGTACTCATTGATTTTCAGAAATCTATCATCGTCAATCAACGTCATGCTACCCTTCGGTAACCCCATTGTTTGCAGTATCTCATCGTTGTCAACGCGGGCCAAAACATCGACCAGCGCATTGCCTAATCCAATTATTTTTTCCATTTTCACATAAATTTTTTGCAAAGATATTGCATATTTCAATAATTCCTATTACTTTTGCACCGCAATTCAGAAAAAAACACTCTTCGTTAGCTCAGTCGGTTAGAGCATCTGACTGTTAATCAGAGGGTCCTTGGT
>JBJEKT010000059.1:0-13699 GCA_051878775.1 Bacteroides sp.
GCACAACCTTGCCAAGGTTGGGGTCGCGAGTTCGAGTCTCGTTTTCCGCTCTGATGTACAAGCACCTGTAACAGGGTGCTATTTTTTTATCCACTAATCAGCAGCTTCTGTATTTTCACAATGAATAGACCCACACAGCTCAAGGCAGTCCTCTTCGACATGGATGGTGTGCTCTACAACTCCATGCCTTACCATTCGCTGGCGTGGCACGAGGCGATGGAGGCCCATGGCCTGCACCTCAGCCGCGAAGAGGCGTTTCTCCACGAAGGCCGTACCGGTGCCGCTACCATCAACATCGTCTATCAGCGCCAGTATGGTACGGATGCCAGTCCCGAATTGATTCAGCAGATTTACGAAGAGAAGTGCCGTGCCTTTGCCCGCTTTCCGGAGCCCGATCCGATGCCCGGTGCGCGTGAGCTCATTGAGCAGATCAAGGCCAGGGGGATTCAGACGGTGCTCGTCACCGGTTCGGGTCAGCGCACGCTGCTGCAGCGCCTGGAGCACCATTACCCTGGAGCCTTCGATGCCGCTCACATGGTCACAGCCTTCGATGTAAAGTATGGCAAGCCTCATCCTGAGCCCTACCTGATGGGTCTCGCCAAGGCCGGTGTAGCCGCCACGGAGGCCATTGTCGTAGAGAATGCCCCCATCGGCGTGCAAGCCGCTGTAGCCGCAGGCATCTACACCATTGCCGTCAACACCGGTCCCCTCGATGCCCAGGTACTCCTCGATGCCGGGGCCGATGCGCTCTATCCTTCGATGGAGGCTCTCAGCAAAGCATTCTTTTTAGTTTCCCAATCTATTGGCTCGATGCCATGGGCCTTCAGGTAGTCGTTGGTGCGGCTGAAGGGCTTGGTGCCGAAGAAGCCGTGGTAGGCTGAGAGGGGTGAAGGATGGGGTGAGGCGATGACCAGATGGCGGCTTCGGTCGATGAAGGCCCCCTTGCGCTGCGCATAGCCACCCCAGAGGATGAACACCAGGTGCTCCTTCTCCGTGGCCAGGCTGCGGATTACGGCGTCAGTAAACTGCTCCCATCCCCGGTTCTGGTGCGAGCCAGCCTCATGCTCACGCACCGTGAGCGTGGCGTTGAGCAGGAACACTCCCTGCTCGGCCCAGTGTACCAAGCTTCCGCTGCTGGGCGTGGCAATCCCCAGGTCGCTCTCCAGCTCCTTGAAGATATTGACCAGCGAGGGGGGATGCTTGATGCCCTCGTTCACCGAGAAGCAGAGCCCCTGCGCCTGTCCCGGGCCGTGGTAGGGGTCCTGACCGATCAGCACCACCTTCACACGGTCGAAGGGGCAGAGGTTGAACGCGTTGAATATCAGCTTTCCCGGTGGATAGACCACCCGTTGCCGATACTCCTCGCGCACAAAGTCCGTCAGCTCCTTGAAGTAAGGCTTCTCAAACTCCCCCTGGAGCCGCCATTTCCAGCTCTCCTCAATCTGTACATTCATCACACCGCTGCCCCTGGCATCATATCAGGTGAATATTGTGTTCGTTGCATTCGCGGCGCATCTCCTCGGGCCAGATGCTGGCCTGGATTTCGCCGATGTGAGCCTTGCGCAGGTAGAACATGCAGAGGCGTGACTGCCCTATACCTCCACCTATGGTCAGTGGCAGCGAATCGTTCATCAGCCGCTGGTGGAAGTAGAGCTCCAGTCGCTTCTCCTCGCCCTCCTCCTTGAGCTGTCGCAGCAGGGCCGTCTTGTCCACACGGATACCCATCGATGAGAGCTCGATGCTCCGTTCCAGGGTCTCGTCCCAGAGCAGCAGGTCACCGTTGAGCCCCGGCAGTCCATTGAGTCCGGCTGTAGAGTAGTCATCATAGTCCGGAGCGCGTCCGTCGTGCTTCTTACCGTCGCTCAGCTTGCAGCCAATGCCGATGATGAACACCGCGCGGTGCTTCTTCGTGATGGCATGTTCACGCTCCTTGGGCGTGAGGTCGGGGTAGAGGCGTCGCAGCTCCTCGGCATGGATGAAGTGCAGCTCCTCGGGCGAGGGCAGGCAAGGCTTGATCTGTGGGTACATCTCATACACCATGTACTCCGTGCGCACCATGGCTGCATAGATACGGGTCACGATGCGCTTGAGGAAGTCCACGTTGCGGTCGTCGGTGGTGATGACGCGCTCCCAGTCCCACTGGTCCACGTAGAGCGAGTGGAGGTTGCCCAGCTCCTCGTCAGCGCGGATGGCGTTCATGTCGGTGTAGATGCCATATCCCGGCTCGATGTGGTAGTCGGCCAGGGTGAGCCGTTTCCATTTGGCCAGCGAGTGTACTACCTCCGCTTTGGCGTCTCCCAGGTCCTTGATGGGGAAGGTCACAGCGCGCTCCACACCGTTGAGGTCATCGTTGATACCCATGCCTTTGAGCACGAAGAGCGGAGCCGTGACGCGCCGCAGCCTCAGTTCCGACGAGAGGTTCATCTGGAAGAACTCCTTTATCTGCTTGATGCCCAGCTCCGTCTGCTTCAGGTCGAGCAGGGGCTTGTATGCTTTAGGTATGATAAGATAGCTCATGTCTGCTTAATTTAAAATGAAAAATTATAAATTCTGCTATTGTGCTTTTTGGGTTATTATTCAAAATTCCGCGCAAAGGTAATCAAAATAATGATACTTGTCAGCAAAAAGCTTAAAAATATAGCAAAATGCAGCCTATTTTTTCACATTTTCTGCATTTTATCCGAAGTAAGTTCCCTTCTTTTGCGCAATCTCGTCAAAAAAAAGCGGATAAAGTTAGGCAGAATGAAATAAAACCACTACTTTTGCAGCGGTTTATGGCTCCGTAGCTTAGTGAATAGAGCGTCGGATTCCGGTTCCGAAGGTCGTGAGTTTGAATCTCACCGGAGTCACCATATCCCTTCCCTTCCCCCGAGGCTGTACGATGGAGTTTCCCCCCTCTGCGTGCAGCCTCACTTTTTTTTTTAATATTGTATCGCCCCTCCCCCTCGCAAGGGAACAAATCCATAAAAGTTATAACTTTTTCGGAATAGAATCCATAAAAGTTATTACTTTTACGGAATAGAATCCTTAAAAGTTATGTTTTTGCTTGGATTTCTGCTGTAGAGTACCTATTTTTGCGGAGTGAAATCAGAAGAAAGTATATGATACAAAGGCAATTGAAATCCATCATTGGAGATAGGCTGTGGCAAGGTAAGGCCATTATCTTGTTTGGTGCGCGTCAGGTAGGCAAGACTACGCTGCTCAGGGAACTGCTTTCGTCCCGACAGGACGTGTTATGGCTTAACGGCGATGAGCAGGACGTCCGCAGCTTGCTGGAGAAGGCATCATCGACCCTGTTGAGGGCTGTCATTGGCAAGAATAGTCTCGTCGTTATTGATGAGGCTCAGCGCATTACGGACATAGGAATAGCCATCAAGTTGATTACTGACCAGATACCTGGAGTTCAGGTATTGGCCACCGGAAGTTCCTCCTTTGACCTCTCCAATCAGATCAACGAGCCGCTTACCGGACGCAAGCTCGAGTACCGGATGTATCCGTTGTCGTTTGGCGAACTGGTGGCGCATCATGGTTTGCTGGAGGAGAAGCGCATGTTGCTGCACCGCCTGGTCTATGGCAGCTATCCCGACGTGGTCAGTCGGGTGGGTGACGAGAGAGTTATCCTGACAGAGTTGGCTGACAGCTACTTATACAAGGACATCCTGACGTTTGATAAGATAAAGAAGAGCGAGAGGTTGGTGAAGTTGCTTCAGGCCTTGGCTTTTCAGGTGGGGTCGGAAGTTTCCTACAATGAGCTGGCCCATACCTGTGGGCTTGATGCCAAGACGGTGGAGCGTTACATCACGCTGCTGGAGCAGTCCTACATCATCTTTCGGTTGGGCTCGTTCAGTCGTAACTTGCGCAATGAGCTGAAGTTCTCCAGGAAGATCTATTTTTGGGATTGCGGCATCCGCAATGCTGTTTTGGGCAATTATCAGCTATCGGAGCATCGGTTGGACATTGGGGCCCTGTTTGAGAACTACATGGTGTCTGAGCGCTTGAAGAAGCTGAGTTATGACAAGTCCCATGCCCAGAGTTACTTCTGGCGTTCGAAGCAGAAGCAGGAGATAGACTATATCGAGGAGATAGACGGACAGCTTTCCGCCGTAGAGTTCAAGTGGAACCCCACCAAGCGTGCCTCGGTACCCTTGTCCTTTGCGCGCTCCTATCCCGATGCTGTCTTCCAGGTCCTCACGAGCGACCACTACGAGGACTTTCTGCTGTAGGCCTCACCTCACTGCACCTTCCACTGGGCGATGGTGCGAGTCTCTGAGGAGAAGTTCATGCCGATGCAGTAGATACGGCGCGAGTCATTCAGGTAGGGCTTCGTGTAGCCTTTGGCCTCAATCTGTTGCAGCGCCTCGTCGGCCGAGCCATCCATTTTGAACTCAAAGATATAGACATAGTCCTTCAGCTCCAGCGTGCAGTCCACTCGTCCGTAGCTCTGCCGGTCCTCCACCTTGATGGCCAGGCAATAGACCCCGATGAGGCGGAGCAACAGGTAGAAAGTGTACTGGAAATGTTTCTCCGTAGCTTTGATGTCCTTCAGTGCATCGTGGCTGTCGTAGGGGATGCTGGCCAGGAAGGCCGTGAGCGATTCGCAGAAAGGCTCTATTTCGCCGCAGTTTAGTTGGCGGAAAGCATTGCGAACCCAACTCTTAGGCTTTTCGTTGCCCTCCTTCAGGTAATTGGAAGCAATCAGGCTGAGGAACCCCTTACGCACTTCGTTGTTGGGGAAGTCGAGCAAGAAAGACTCGGTGGTATTGTCATATCCCTTGATGGTGAGGTAGCCACTCTGATAGATCATGGGCAGTGGCTGCTCCACATCAGCCTTGTAGTCGATGAACTCCGAGGCATCATAATATTTGCCTGTCAAGTCATTGATTTGCTCGTTGGTATGGTTGAGCAAGCGCACCAGGTAGGTAGGCGTACCTGAGGAGAACCAATAGTCGCGAATCATCTTCTTTGCAAAGGCGTTGAGCAAGCTGAAGGGGTTGTAGATATCCTCCATGGCGGGACTGAAGTGGTATCCGTCGTACTGGAGTTTTAGCATCAACTTCATATCCTCAACTTCCACCCCCATTTCCTTGGCAATCTCACCGATGGATTCTGCAAATACGGTCTCCATCTCCTCCTGCGTGATGCCGCAGAGTGCCTGATAGTGTTTGTCCATACTGATGTCATTCGGTTGGTTGAAACCGCTGAACACACTCACCTGCGAGAACTTCGTCACCCCCGTCAGCATCACGAACTGCAGGTCCTGGTCGGCATCCTTAAAAACGCCATAGAAGCCGCGCAGCACATCACGGTTATACTCCTCCAGCTTGATGCGGTTTCCTGCACAGTCAGTGACATAGCGCTCCATGTCGATTACGTCGAGCAGTGGCTTGTCATACTCATCAATCAACACCACAGCCCTTCGTCCAGTGACCTGATGGGCTGCTTGCAGGACCTTGCAGAAGCGTTGTCCCAGGGTGGGGGCATCCGATGCACCGTACTGCTTCTCAGCGTCTGTTACGAAGCCCTCCAGTGTCTTGTCAAGGAGGTAGGGCTCTTTGAAGTCCCCACTGGCAAACGAGAGATGAAGTACGGGATAGGTCTTCCACTCCTTCTCCAGCTCATCGATAGCTAGTCCTTGGAACAGCTCCTTGTGTCCCAGGAAGTAGTGCTTGAGTGTGGAGAGAAGCAGACTCTTCCCGAACCGCCGTGGGCGGCTGAGAAAGTAAATCTTGCCATTCTTGACAAGGTCATACACCAGGGCCGTCTTATCCACATAGACGTAGCCATCCTCGCGGATTTGGTCAAAGCTCTGTATTCCGATAGGGTACTTCATAACGCATCAACTTAATAGTTCAGGGGACAAAGATAGTGCAAGCCGAGCGGAAAACAAAAGAAAAGCTTGCTTTTATTTTTTTCCCGAGGCGCAGCCTAGCTTATGGAAAGATAGTGCAAGCTTCCCCCTCTCAGTATTTCTGCTTCGAGGGGATTACACCGCGGACACCACCTTTGGGGTAGGGAACGTCACCCCGGTAGCGGGGGATGAGGTGCATGTGTACATGGAACACGCTCTGACCTGCGGCCTCGCCCACGTTGATGCCTACGTTGTAGCCATCGGGGTGGAACTCCTCGTCAATGCGCTGCTTCACGTAATGAAGCATCACGTTCATCGCCTCGCGTTCGTGGTTGGTCAGGTCGAAGTAGTTAGCCACGTGGCGCTTGGGAATGATGAGCGCATGGCCTGGCGATACAGGGTAGCCATCGAAGAAAGCCACACAGGTGGCTGTCTCGCAAATCACCTTCACGCGGCGCGAGAGGTTGCAGAAGGGACATGTGCACCCTTCTTGGCGAGGCTGCTTGTTGAAGTGCTGGTAGGCGTAGAGTTCGAAGCTCTTGTTGCAGGTTAGGCTCGTGAAGGGAAGGCGCACGGTACACTGATAGGTATATTCCTTATAGATGGCGTGGATGCGGAAGCCCTCCTCCGTGAGGTCGCGGCGCACGGCATAGTAGGCTGTGCCATTGGGCTTGAGCAGATTGGAGACGTTCATCATCACTTCTGCCTGGGCGTAGGGCTCCAGTACGTTGAGCACGTAGTGGCAGATGATGGTGTCAAACTTTCCCTCGGGGTAGTCGGGACGATAGTAGTAGTCGTAGCCCGTGATGTCCATGTCACGACGCTTCAGCTCGTCAGTGTCGAAGCCGTAGCCGCAGCCGTAATCCAGGATGCGCCCCTTGAGGAGGTCCTTCTCTAACAGGAATCGGGTAGGGGCTGAGAGGTCCGTGCGCTTGATGGCTGTCAGGTAGGGGTGATTGATTTTCTCTATGCTCATGGTCGTAAATATTTCCAGGTTTCAAACCCCATATTCTGCGCTATTTGCGACATGGGGGCAAAAGTTTTCGTGAAGCAATCCAGCAGGTGCTCATGGTCCATCTCTACAATCTCCTGCGGTGTATAGCCCAAAGAGAGGTAGTCCTCTAGCAACTTTGGCTGACAGTTGAACTGAAGGTTGATGCGCAAGGCGGCTTGCTGCGCTTTGGCTAGATGTGGTAGATAACATTCTAAGTCAGGCAGGTGGTTGCTCTTGGAACTGTTGATGCTGCTGTCGGCAGGCATGAGGTTCCAAAGTTGGTCATGCGAGACGAAGCTCCACGGTATGAAGTGGTCCAGGTCGTAGTGGCCCGGGGTAAGCACTTTGTCTGTGTAGAGACAGCGTACTTCAAGCCCATGATTGATGGCCGTGTTCCAGAACTTATGCTGATTGCTCAGGTTGTTGCGTTCCTCGGTCTTGATTAACTTGTCTGGGATGTTGGGCACGTTTGGGTTGCGGGTCTATACGAAACGCGTCAGCCCCCAGTAAGCAAATGAGGTCAGGATATTGTAGTTCTCTTTCAGATAACTCATCCATTGCTCGTTGACCTCCACGTGCATCACACCACCGTCACGCACCAATCGGTAGAGGCAACCGTTTTCCCACGACCGTGAACGCATTTCTATCGCACGGGTGCTGGTCGTGTCAATCCATGGCCGCAGAAACCAGAATGGCACGTTGAGTTGCAGGAAGTTGAGTTGGTCACGGATTTCCTTGCGCTCAATCAGCTTGTAGAGTCGTGCGGTGAGTTCCTTCTTGTTGAGGTTGATGGGAATCTGTTGTTCCTCTTGCAGCCTAAGGATGGTTTCGTAGAGCGATTCCGACTTGCCGAATGACAATCGGAAATAGACCACAGGGTACCATGCGTTGGCTACCATCGAGACAATCATGTCCCAGATGTTGATGTATCTGTTCCCCCTTTATGACCACCTCATCCAGCAGTCCCAGGAGCCAGTAGTACTTATAGGTAGCCACAGTCTTGTCGAACACCCTGTTGAGGTGCCTCGTGCTCAATATGTCCGATTGCGGTAGTGTTATGGCGCTATAAAAATATTGATATACTTATTATTCCTCTTCCATGTTCTCGTAACATGGTAGTACGAAGGAAGGTTTGACGTATTTTTCGCTATTTGAAAATTTTACTTTTAATGAAGCTTTTTCTTTTATAATTTCAATTACTTCACCAACTCCAAATAGTTCGTGTTTCACATTGTCGCCTATGTGAAAACAGTTAATTAAAGCTGTATCTTTATTACTTAGCTCATCTTCTAATTGTTGCGCAATTCTTTTAGTGTTCTCGAATAATGTAGGATCAATGTTTCCGTCAACTTTTATCAAATCATCTTTTATTTCCTTGATAAAACGCGAGGGATATTTATAACTTTTCGTTTGAAAATTATAGCCTTCTGATTCTGTCAAGAAAAGGGCCTTTTCAGCTCGTGTAACTGCAACGTACATAAGTCTTCTTTCTTCTTCTAGCCCATTTAATTTTCTCTCTCGTATAGATCTATGGTTTGGAAATATACCTTCTGTTAAACCTATGACAAAGATGTATGGGAATTCTAATCCCTTTGATTGATGTATGGTCATTAGTTTAACTTTCTCAGATGGATTATTTAAATCAACGTTCGTATACAATGCTATATCTTGAAGATATTTGTCAAGGGATATATCTTCATCTTGATTTGTTTGCTCATAAAAATGTATGGATGACAAAAGTTCTTGTATGTTTTCCAATCGTTCTTCATCTCCATCTTTCCGATAGATATCTTTTAACCCTGTTCTAATTAAAGTGACTTCCATGATTTCAGATACACTGTTTGTCATTGATGCCATAAGACTGAGGTCTTCGATGATGTCTATAAAATTGTGAATATCAGATTTTGAAGAGAATACATCCTTAGCATATTTCTTGAGAGCGACGTACAAGGATATATTGTCTTTTTTTGCTAACTCTTCCAATTTTTCAAGGCTTGTTTTACCGAATCTCCGAGGAGGTACATTTATTATTCTTGAAAACGATAAATCGTCATTTTTATCAGCAATCAAATGGAGATAAGCGCATGCGTCTTTTATCTCTTTCCGTTCGAAGAACCTTGTTCCTCCCCAAATTTCATAACTTATGTTGTTTTTGATTAAGGCTTGTTCAATAAATCTTGAAAGGTTTGACGCTCTGAATAATATGGCTATATCTGATTTTCTAGCTCCCATATGTATCAAGTTTAGGATTTGATTGGAAATCCATTGTCCTTCTTCCTGTTCAGAACAACCGTGGTGGTATATGGTAATTGTATGACCAATGTTATTCGTGTGAAGATCCTTTTTAATTCTATGAATATTATAATGTATAATGGAATTTGCTACATCTAAAATAGACTGGGTTGATCTATAATTCTGACTTAGGATAACTTCTTTGTCGTGTTGGAATGAAAGCAATGCTTCGGGACTTGCCCCTCGCCATTCATAGATAGCTTGGTCTGGGTCTCCAACAACAAAGATATTATTGCTCTTTTCTCCCAAAAGTTTAATTAACTGCCAATCAAAATCATTGCAATCTTGTGTCTCATCTATTTGCAGATAGTTTATTTGATCCTGCCAGTAAGTTAAAACTTGAGGATATGTTTTAAATAGATGTAGCGTAAAATATTGTAAATCTTGGAAGTCTAGCGCATAGTATTTTAGTTGAAGTTGGCAAAAACGTGCGAAACAGTCATCTTTTGCTTTTTCATTAATTGTGCTATTAGGTAGGAAGTAAAGGGGAATATATGATTTTTGTTGTATTCTCTTTAACTGGGATTTGTTTTTTAGGAATTGTTGTACAGTTTCTACAGTCCTTTCTAATCCCATTTCTTCCATTACTCGTTTAGCAAAGGATTTTGAGTCCTCTTCATCAATAATTCTAAAGTTTTTTGGAAATCCTAAACGAAAAATGTCTTTCCTTAATACTTTTACGCAAAATCCATGAATGGTACATATTAAATCATTTGTGTTTCCTGCATGAACCATTCTTTGAATGCGGCTTTTCATTTCATTGGCAGCCTTGTTGGTGAATGTCAGGCACAAAATATTGGAAGAGTCAATACCGACTTTTTCGACAAGATATGCATATCTATTAGCAAGAACTTTAGTTTTACCTGATCCAGCACCTGCAATAACTCTGATTCTTCCTTCCGTTGATTTTACAGCCTCTATTTGAGCTTCATTTAAGTCTTTGAATATTTCATCCATGATATAAAAATTTGAGAGGGTGATTGTTGCATTAAAATAATGAAAGGTCAGTAAATACTATTTGTTGCTATAATATTAAGTATATCTAAGATACTTAACAATATAGGTAGTACAATACACAGGGCTTGGATAGCTTCTGGTGTGAGTTCTGTGGAGAATCCTTTGGCCTTCATGTTGCGGGCGGTGGATAATACTCCTTCAGCGCGACCTCTTGCTTCTCCTGTGGCTTCGCCTATAGTTTTACCTTCTAGTCTTGCTCCTTCGTACCCGTTGAGGGCATCTCGGTACTGTTTGATGCTGCTGTCGTACTTGATGCGCTCCTCCTTGGTCAGTGAACTGATGTCTGCAATCTGCGACAGGCGTTCGAATACTGAGTTTGGTGCCATCCAGGGCAGTCGGGTTAAAGTCTTCATGCGCTTCAATACATAAATCCAACGTTCAAAGTCATTCTCACAGGCTTCTGCCTCCTTCTTGAAGTAGGGGAGCTGAAGGCTCTCGGGACAAAGATAGGGGGTTCTGGTGAGATTTCAAAGTGTTTGGCGGAAATTATTTGCGTAGGGGTGTTTTTGCCGGGTTGGGGCTGGTGGATTGCGCGCGAAAAAGAAACTGAAAGTGAAAGAAGTGAAAGATTAGAACGCTTTTCTTTTTTGAGATGAGGGCTCGGCCGATGATATGTAGTAATTAACGTGAGTTCGAGGAATTCAAAACAATGTAAGTTGCGTATCTAATCTCCAAATTTTCAATCAATTAAATTTCGTCGAACTCACGTTAAATAATTGATAATTGACAAATGATAATTGATAATTGGTAAAAAACGGCAAAATGTTTGATACTTATAGACATTTGACCTATCTTTGTGCATTCATTCAATAAGTTATTATCGTGAAAAGAATACTATTCCTATCCATCGCACTCCTCAGCACCTTAGGCCTGAGCGCACAGCAACCCAGTATCTCACCCCTTCCCCAACAGGCAGAATGGGGCAAGGCAGCTTTTCCGTCTTCTGCCTCCTTCCTGCTTGTCGGCGATGCACAGGCCGATGCCGATGCAGTGGCCCTGCTCAAGGAACACATCTCCGTGGTACAGGACAAGAAGGCAGCCGGGAGCATCCGTCTTACCATCGGTGAGGCCAATGACAAAGCCGTCGGCAAGTACAAGAAACTCATTCCCGCCCAACCCGAGGGCTACTATCTGAAGGTGACGCCCGGGGAAGTCGTCATAGCAGGCCGCGACGGGAGCGGAACCTACTATGGCGTGCAGACCTTCCTCCAGATGGCGGCACAGCCCCAGGTGACGGAGGTCGAGATGAAGGACTGGCCCAGCGTGGAATGCCGTGGTGTCATCGAGGGCTTCTACGGCAATCCCTGGAGCCACGAGGACCGTCTGCGGCAGTTCGACTTCTACGGCAGACAGAAGATGAACGTCTATGTCTATGGGCCCAAGGACGACCCCTACCACCGTGCCCGCTGGCGCGACCCCTATCCCGAAGCTGAGGCCAACAAGCTGAAGGAGCTGGTACAGGCTGCCCACCGCAACAAGGTGCAGTTCGTATGGGCCATACATCCCGGAGGCGACATCCAGTGGAATCTGAAGGACTCCATGGCCGTGGTCGGCAAGCTGGAGAAGATGTACACCCTGGGCATACGCACCTTTGCCATCTTCTTCGACGACATCTGGGGCGAGGGTGCCAAGGGAGACAAGCAGGCCGGTCTGCTCAACTATGTCACTGATGAATTTGTGCGCAAGCATCCCGGCGTACAGCCGCTCATCATGTGTCCCACAGAATACAACAAGGGCTGGGCTGGCAAGGAGTATCTGCCTACCCTGGGCACGAAGATGTACCCCGAGGTTCGCATCATGTGGACGGGCAACAGCGTGGTGGATATGATCGAGGAGGATGACATGCAGTGGATAAACAACCAGATTAAGCGCAAGGCTTTCATCTGGCTCAACTATCCCGTCAACGACTACTGCCAGAGCCGTCTCCTCATGGGCAAAACCTACGGCAACGGACTGAACATCAACGACATGGTGAGTGGTTTCTGTTCCAATCCCATGGAGTATGCCGAAGCCTCCAAGGTCAGCCTCTACAGCATTGCCGACTACACCTGGAACATGCCTCAGTACGATGCCCAGAAGAGTTGGCAGCGGGCCATGGACTATCTCATGCCCACCTGCAAGGAGGCCTTCCGCTTCTTCTGCCAGAACAACGTGGACCTGGGCAAGACGGGGCACGGCCTGCGGCGTGAAGGCGAGAGCCCTCAGTTCCTCAAGTCGGGCCAGTCGCCTCTCTTCGACTTCATGCTGCTCGATGCCTCGGCCGATGCGCTGCTGGCCGACAGCGTGAACCATCCCGAGATGTTGCGAGAGATAGGCCCCTGGGTAGAGAGCATGAAGCTCCTGGCACACCGGGGCATGCAGGTCATGCAGATGTCGATGGCACTGGACAGGAAGGACTCCGTGGCATTCATCGGACACTACAAGGCCCAGGCATCCATCGAGCAGAAGCAGAAGGCCATCACGAGCCGCGACTTTGAGGGCAGCATCGTCAAGGCCAAGCCTGTGGTGAGCGGCGACGTCATCACACCCTGGGTGAACGAGACTTGCGCCAACTTGGTCAAGGCTTACAAGAAGGAGTACAAATACGGACTGGACGCCTTCCCCGTGCAGAACATCGAGGACGGCGAATACTTCATCAAGGTGAACGGCGAATATCTCACCAACGCCCAGGCTGCGGCCGACAGGGTGGGGGACTATCCCGTCTTCCAGAGCGAGCGTGACGTCATCAATCCCCAGCGCCAGCAGTGGGTCATCGAGCAGGAACCCAAGACGGGACGCTACAAGATAACCAACAAGCAGGACGGGCGCTACATCAACGAGATGGGTACCTTCTGGCACAACAAGGACCTCAATCCCTACGATGCCGACTGGCACACCTTCATCCTCACGCGCAAGGACGGCAGGTGGAGCATACAGAATGCCGGAAGTGCCGGAAAGAAGTTCTGGAGCCGCTCTGGCAACCGTCTGGGAAATACCGACAACGAATCATTTATCTTTGAAATAGAAAAATAACACAATGAACTACATCAAGTTAGTGCTTTCTTTTTGATTTCCGAAGGGTTTGGCGGAATTTATTTGCGTAGGGGTGTTTTGCCAGGTTGGCGTTTGGTGGATTGCGCGCGAAAAAGAAACTGAAAGTGAAAGAAGTGAAAGGGTTTGGCCGGATTCTGGCTTTTTATAGGATGAAGGTGATGGGGAAAAAGAGAGCAGCCCGTGCGAGAGGAATGAGGGTTCCTTCGGACGGGCTGCTTGCGGTCAGTGCATCATGCAGGAGGTGACTCCCAGGGTGGTACTGATGGCCGTGAGGATGCTGATGATGGTCTGGATGATGAATTTCCAGGTTTCTTTCTTGGTCATGATTTAAACTAAAAACTATTTTAAACTAAAAACTAAAAACTAAAAACTAAAAACTAAAAACTAAAAACTAAAAATTAAATACACTCGATGCGCTACTCTGGGAGGCGACAGTCCCTGTCTTTCCCCTTTTCGCTGGTGCAAAGATACGTTGACTATTTGTGGTCATTCCTGTTTCGTGCAGGTTCGTGCAG
>JBJEKT010000060.1:0-49852 GCA_051878775.1 Bacteroides sp.
GACTTCACCAGTTTCAGCAAACTCCACACGGACGTAAAGACCAACAACTGCCGCGTGATGCGTGCCGAGTGGAGACAAGTGGATGAGGATACCTGGTGCTTTACCATCCAGGCCGACCGCTTCCTGCGCAACATGGTGCGAGCCATCGTAGGCACCCTGCTGCAAGTGGGCCAAGGGAAACTGAACATAGAGGGATTCAATGAGATTATCCAGAAGCGCGACCGCTGCAGCGCAGGAACCTCCGTACCCGGCGAAGCACTCTTCCTGGTCGATATAGGCTACCCGCAGGAGCTATTCGAATAAGTGCTTTTCGATGCAGGTTAGGACATGACTGTCCTCAATTACCCTATGATAACTCCTAAGCAGCTCTAATCAGTCTCTAATCTTCCTCTAATCCAGGTCTAATCACACTCTAATCTGGGATTAGACCTGGATTAGTGTTACTTTAGACTTACTATTGAGTTACTTTAGACTTACCTTAGACCTACGGCTTATTTGCTACCTTGAGTTTGCCCCCTTCGGCTAAAGTATGCTGTACCGATGGCGGAATAGGAGATAGTAGCGGAGAAGAAGCGAGAACTTGGTACGTTCGGGGATATCTTGCAACGTGGCTCGATGCTGGTTGTCGGTACGCGAGGCTGCAAAAGCAGGCTTCAGCTTATGGTAGTCACGGCGTGCCTGCCATACGGCCTGTGCATTGGCCCATTGTCCCTTGAGCAGGAAGACAATAGCTGCCAGATGATCGAGCAAACAGCGCACCCTCATCACGTGTTCCAACTCGCGCGCAGGTACATTTTTATATAGCATCAGCAGGTTGTTGCGGAAATTGAGGAAGGTCTTGTTAGGATTCTCCCGCTTCAGGGTAGCTCCACCCACGTGAAAAACTACACTCTGCGGCACACAGACAATGCCACGCCCACGGGCACGCAGTCGCCAGCA
The DNA here is from genome assembly GCA_051878775.1 of Bacteroides sp. Lineage (GTDB taxonomy): Bacteria > Bacteroidota > Bacteroidia > Bacteroidales > Bacteroidaceae > Bacteroides. The sequence continues at coordinate 940 of JBJEKT010000060.1, forward strand.
GAGGTCTATCTCCTCCATGTGAGCAAAGAAGCGCCCATCCAGTCCGCCCACAGCTTCATAGTCGGCCCTCCGAATAAAAAGTGCAGCTCCTGAGGCCCAGAACACAGGCACCGTTGTATTATACTGTCCAGTGTCCATCTCCACACACTGCATCAGCCGTCCACGGCAGAAAGGATAGCCGTATCGGTCAATGAATCCGCCTGCAGCGCCGGCATACTCAAAGTGCTCGGGTGAGCGTTGACTGCGTAACTTGGGCTGGCAGGCTGCCACCTCAGGATGGGCATCCAGGTAGCTACTCAGTGGGAGTAGCCAATGTGGAGTCACCTCCACATCGCTGTTGAGCAGGACTACATATTCCTCATTCACCTCCTTGAGCGCCCGGTTATACCCCTCAGCAAAGCCAAAATTCTCCTCCAGCAGGATAAGGTGTACCGTGGGGAACTCACGGCAAAGCATATCCACTGAGTCGTCAGTGGAACCGTTGTCGGCCACATAGACCACGCCTCCATCCTCTTCTGAGTACCTCACCACCGAAGGCAGGAACTGGCGGAGCATCTCACACCCGTTCCAATTCAATATCACGACAGCTACCATAATCATTTAGTTACGAGCTACGAGAAATTATCTTTTCCCATCAGGGCCGTTTCATCAGCATTGAACTGACCCAGCTGAAGCTGTACCACCTGATTGTCGAGCACTTCGTTGCGGGGCACCTCCACACGGATGTAGTTGGGTGTAAAACCGTGCATCGGCAACCCCGGTTTAGAGCGTTCCAGTAGTACGGGCATCGTCCGACCAATATGACGGGCATAAAAAGCGCGTGTCTTCTCATCGCTCAGCTTAAGCAATCGCTGACTGCGCTCATGCTTAAGCTGAGGCGACACCACGTGGTCAATCTTCAGAGCCTGCGTGCCCGGACGTTCGCTGTAGCTGAAGACGTGAAGTTGTGTCACCTCCATCTCCTCAAGGAAGCGGTAAGTTTGCTCAAAATAGTCATCAGTCTCCCCCCTTGTACCCACAATCACATCCACACCGATGAAAGCATCAGGCATCAGGCGGCGAATCTCCGCAATGCGATGGGCAAAAAGAGAGGTATCGTAACGGCGACGCATCAGCAGCAGCACCTCGTCGCATCCGCTCTGCAAGGGGATGTGGAAATGAGGCATGAAACGCTTACTCTCAGCCACAAACCGGATGATATCATCACTCAGCAAATTAGGCTCGATGCTGGAGATACGGTAGCGCTCAATGCCCTCCACCTCGTCGAGTGCGCGGATGAGGTCATAGAAATTCTCACCTGTACTCTTGCCAAAGTCGCCGATGTTGACGCCGGTTATCACAATCTCCCTGCCCCCCTCAGCGGCAGCCTTGCGGGCCTGCTCCACCATGGATTCAATAGAACCGTTGCGGCTCCGTCCGCGAGCCAGGGGGATAGTGCAGTAGGAACAATAATAGTCGCAGCCGTCCTGCACCTTCAGGAAGAAGCGGGTGCGGTCTCCACGCGAGCAGGAGGGTGCGAAGCTACGTATATCCTTCAGCTTTGAGGTGAAAGCCTCTCCCCCCTCGGTACGCTTCTGGAGCGCACCCAGGTAGTGGAGCAGGTCACCCTTCTGCTCTGCACCGAGCACTACATCAACGCCTGGAATGGCCGCCACGGTATCAGGCTTGAGCTGCGCGTAGCAACCCGTCACTACCACAAAGGCACCTGGGTGCTGAGCCACGAGGCGATGGATGGCCTGACGACATTTCTTGTCGGCCACTTCAGTCACCGAACAGGTATTGATGATGCAAAGGTCAGCCCGTTCGCCTTTACGCGCCGTGCGCACTCCCGCTTCGCGCAGCATCTGCCCGATGGTGGAGGTCTCAGAGAAATTGAGTTTACAGCCCAGCGTGTAGTACACGGCCGTCTTATCTTGGAATATTGCAGTATCTATCATGCGTAAAAAGTGATTTTGCGGCTGCAAAAGTAGTAGAAACTGAGCAAAAAGCCCCATTTTTTTGCTAAATTATACACTTTTCTCCTTATATATAAAGGATATTCCGAAAAGAATCCTTATTTTTGCACACTAAAACACAAAATGTGCATTATCCAAACAAATAACCCGAACAGATGATACAAGAGAACTTCATCAAGCTCTATGAGCAGAGTTTCCGCGAGCATTGGGACCTCCCGTGCTACAGCAACTACGGCGAAAGCGAGAGCTATACTTACGGACAGGTGGCCCGTGAGATAGCACGTATGCACCTCCTATTCAAGCACTGCCAGCTGCGGCGTGGCGACAAAATCGCTCTCATCGGCAAGAACAATGCCCGCTGGTGCATCGCCTACATGGCCACCGTGACTTATGGTGCCATCATAGTGCCTATCCTGCAGGATTTCCATCCCAACGACGTACATCACATCGTCACTCACTCCGAATCGGTCTTCCTCTTTGTGAGCGACACCATCTGGGAGCATCTGGAAGAGGAGCGCCTCTCGGGCCTACGCGGCGTCTTCTCACTCAACGACTACCGCTGCCTTTACCAGCGCGATGGTGAGACCATTCAGCGCTTCCTGCGCCAGGCTGACAGCTTGATGGAGCAGACCTATCCCCAGGGTTTCGGCCCTGAGCAGGTGGTCTATACGGATCTGGGCAATGAGAAAGTGATGTTACTCAACTATACCTCAGGCACTACAGGCTTCAGCAAGGGTGTGATGCTGACGGGGAACAACCTGGCAGGCAACGTAGTGTTCGGCATCCGGTCGGGCCTGCTGAGCCGTGGCGACCGCGTGCTCTCCTTCCTCCCTCTGGCTCATGCCTATGGTTGCGCATTCGACTTCCTCACAGCCACCGCCGTGGGCTCACACATCACTCTGCTGGGCAGGATTCCTTCCCCCAAGATTCTGATGAAAGCCTTTGAAGAGGTGAAGCCCAACCTGATTATTACCGTGCCTTTGGTCATCGAGAAGATCTACAAGAACGTCATTCAGCCCCTCATCAGTAAGCGCAGCATGAAGTGGGCACTTAGCATCCCCTACCTCGACAACCGCATCTACGGACAGATTCGTAAAAAGCTGGTTGAGGCCTTGGGTGGACGCTTCAAGGAGGTGATTATCGGTGGAGCAGCCATGAATCCTGAAGTGGAGGAGTTCTTCCACCGCATCAAGTTCCCCTTCACCATTGGTTACGGCATGACCGAGTGCGCCCCCCTCATCAGCTACGCCCCATGGGAGGAGTTCGTGCTCACCTCTTCAGGGCGTGTGTTGGAAGGCTTCATGGAGGCCCGCATCGTCAAGGAGAAACCAGATGACCGCCTGGGCGAAATCCAGGTACGCGGTGAAAACGTGATGGTAGGCTACTACAAGAATCCTGACGCTACCAAGGAGGTATTTACCGACGACGGCTGGTTGCGCACAGGCGACCTGGGTACCCTCGATGAGCATAACAACCTTTTCATCCGTGGCCGCAGCAAAACGATGATCCTGAGCTCCAGCGGTCAAAACATCTTCCCTGAGGAAATTGAAGCGCGACTCAATAACCTGCCCTTCGTGCTTGAGAGCCTCATCATCGAGCAGGACAAGCGGCTCGTGGCACTCGTCTATGCCGACTACGAAAGTCTAGATAGCCTGGGGCTTAATACCCCCGAGAGCATCAAGGCCATCATGGATGAGAACCTCAAGAACCTCAACAACAGTGTAGCTGCCTACGAAAAGGTAAGCCGCATCAAGCTCTGGCCCACTGAGTTTGAGAAGACCCCTAAGCGTAGCATCAAACGATACCTCTATACCAACCTCACAGAGGAGTAAATCCACAGCTAACCGCTCCTCTACTCAAGGTGAGAAAGAACGTATTTTAAGAAGTAAACCTTATCACAGGAAAGAAATATGTTATTTAGCATAAACAGCAACCACTGATTTACAATAGCTTAGCAAATGTTACACCAAAACCTCGAAAAAAAACTAAAAAAAAACGGGGTTTTGGTGTACAACATATCAGAAAACTCTCTACCTTTGCAGCGTTTTAATAAAGCAATTGATTGTATTACGTTTTTAAAGGTAAAAGAAAATGAAGAAATTGGTTTTAATGGCTGCTGCTATTGTAGCTGTATCTTTCGCTTCTTGTGGTAACAAGGCTGCCGATGCCGAGCAGGCTAAGGCTGATTCAATCCGTATCGCCGACTCAATCGCTGCCGCTCAGGCTGCTGAAGCTGAGGCCGCTGCCGCTCAGGCTGCTGCCGCTGATGCTGCTGCCGAAGGCGAAGCTGCTGCTGAAGGTGAAGCTGCTGCTGAAGTGAAGTAAGATAAGGACCAACAGGGTACAACTTACTGAGAGAATTGAAAGTCTGACGAGCCCCTCAAAAGGCTCTGCAGACTTTTTTTTGTGCCATACACTGCATAAAATTTTTAAGCATGACAGCACCTGCTTGCCGATGGCAGTAAGCAGGCTATCAGGCTATTGCAGCGATTCCAGCTCCAATGAGGCACTTTCCCACTCGGTCATTGTCTGATCAAGCTGCTCCTTGAGTTTGCGATGCTTCTCGTAGAGCGACATATCGGACGCACCCTCAGGAGTGGCCATCTGTGACTCGATGATGGCGATAGCAGCCTCCGTATCGGCAATGCTCTGCTCACACTCGGCTACACGCCGTTCAGCCTTCTTGATACGCTTGTTGAGCTCTTTCTGCTCTTCGTAACTCAGTTTACCTGCAGAGGTTGTAGTGGATGCCGAGGCAGCAGAGCCAGCTTGGAAGAGGGCACCGGATTCCGTTTGAGCTGTGGGACCGCCCCCGGCAGATGTGGGCGATATGGAGAGTGAAGGGGTGCGCTGCAATTCGGCCAGGCTGTCGAGCTGTTTCTTCTGCAGGAAGTCGTAGATACCACCCAGATGCTCTACCACACGTCCTCCGCCAAACTCATAGACCTTGGTGACAAGACCGTCGAGGAAATCGCGGTCGTGGCTCACGACGATGACTGTACCATCAAACTCGCGGATTGCCTCCTTGAGGATATCCTTGGAACGCATATCCAGATGATTGGTAGGCTCATCGAGGATAAGGAAATTGACGGGCTCAAGCAGCAGCTTAATCATGGCCAGACGGGTACGTTCACCACCACTCAACACCTTGACCCGCTTCTCTGAGGCTTCACCACCAAACATGAAGGCACCGAGTATATCACGTATCTTGAGCCGGATATCACCCACAGCCACACGGTCAATCGTGTCAAATACCGTGAGGGTCTCATCAAGCAGCTGTGCCTGGTTCTGGGCAAAGTAGCCTATCTGCACCTGATGCCCCAGAGTAAGGCGACCAGTGTAGTCGCTCACCTCACCCATGATACACTTCACGAGTGTGGACTTACCTTCACCGTTCTTCCCTACAAAGGCTACCTTCTCCCCTCGGTGGATGGTAAGATTGACGTGGTCAAAAACTACGTGATCACCATATGCCTTACGCACTTCGTCGCAGATGACGGGGTAGTTGCCGCTACGTGAGGAGCAGACAAACTTGAGGCGCAGGGCTGAGTTATCCACCTCATCCACCTCGATGCGTTCAATCTTTTCCAATTGCTTGATTCGGCTCTGCACCTGCACAGCCTTGGTGGCCTTATAGCGGAAGCGCTCTATGAAGGCCTCAGTGTCTTCAATCTGCTTCTGCTGATTCTCGTAGGCACGAAGTTGCTGCTCGCGGCGCTCTTGGCGCAGGATGACGAACTCATCGTACTTCACCTTGTAGTCGTAGATGCGTCCGCAAGAGATTTCAATGGTACGTGTGGTGACGTTATTAAGAAAGGCGCGGTCGTGACTGACAAGCACCACGGCATTAGCCTTGGTGGCAAGAAACTGCTCCAACCACTGGATACTCTCGATGTCAAGGTGGTTAGTGGGCTCATCGAGGAGTAGCACATCGGGCTTGCGAAGCAACAGCTTGGCCAGCTCGATGCGCATACGCCATCCGCCGGAGAACTCACTGGTAGGCCGCTGGAAATCGCTGCGACTGAAGCCTAGTCCCTGCAGCGTCCGCTCCAGCTCCGCCTGATAGTTGGTGCCACCCATGAGGAGGAAGTGCTCGTTGAGGTGGGTGAAGCGCTCGATGAGTTGCTGATAGGATTCGCTTTCATAATCGGTACGTTCAGTCAGTTGCTGGTTGAGCCGATCCAGCTGCGCCTGCATCTCAAAGATATGCTCGAAAGCCTGCTCAGCCTCCTCCATTACGGTGCGGCTGTCGGCCAGCTTCATCACCTGAGGCAGGTAGCCGATGGTGCAGTCGCGCGGCACGGCCACCACGCCTTCTGTGGGCTGCTGCAGTCCGGCCAGAATCTTGAGCATGGTGGATTTACCCGCGCCATTCTTACCCACCAGGGCAATGCGGTCCTTCTTGTTGATGACGTACGACACCTCCTCAAAGAGCGGAGTGGCATTAAATTCTACTTTGAGTCCTTCGACGGAAATCATGCTTTAATTTCTTAATAAGTTATTGAGTTAGAAGTAGAAGCCGAAACCTACTTTCAATCCATACTGCGAGCGGTCCTTATCCACGTTCCAATAGGCGGCCGGCTCTATGGTCACTGAGCGTGAAAGGAAGAAGGCATAGCCAGCCTCCAGGTTGTAACGGATGCGGGTCGTACAATCAGCGTCGTGACCATACTCATAGCGATTCACGCCGACGCCTGTACCGAGGTAGATGCCCACCTTGTCGAAGTAGTAGCGGCAGCCTACGCCGGCGCTGTAGATATCTACATCGCTGCCATAAGCATTCCAGGCACCACCTAGGTCAACCAGCAAAGCGAAGTTATCCACCAGGAAAGCACCACCCTGGGCCTCCAGGCCGAAAGTGGTCTTGTCACTCTCCGTATCATGTGTTGCTGCCAATCCCGACACAGAGGGGTTGACAAACCATTTACCTTTCTCAAACTGAGCCTGCGCAGCTACTGTAGCCACCAACAGGCAAATCATGAATGCAATCTTTTTCATTTTGTTTTTTTTAAGTTTATAAGTTGATTAGTTTTTGATTTTGCTATGCTTGTACATCCATCTGGCTAAGAGGAAGGCTGCAATAAGGAAAGCTGCGCAACCCACCATGGGTGCAGCACTCAGGGGGACACCCAGCTGTCCAAAGCCTTCGGGAGCCACGCAGATGTAAGAGGTACAGACTGAAGTCATGAGAAGCGCAGGAATCAGACTGATCCACATGTAGTAACTCTTCCCTTTATGCTTAACCAGCCATACGGTAATGGCCCACAGGGTTACCGTAGCCAGCGTCTGATTGGCCCAGGCAAAGTAACGCCAGATAATCTTGAAGCCCTGTGCATCGCTCAGGCTGAAAATGAGCAAACCTATGGTGATAAGGAAGAGGGGAAGACAGAGCAAGAGACGCTTGCTGATGGAGCGTTGAGCAATGTGGAAGAAGTCGGCCAGGATGAGGCGGGCCGAGCGCAGCGCAGTATCACCACTCGTTATCGGAGCGGCTACGATGCCCAGAATGGCCAACACACCACCCACAGGACCCAGCCAGCTCCGGGAGATGGACGTAGCTACCATGGCACCTGAGAAACTCTTACCCGTAGCCTCATCCACGATACCGTGCTCACCGAAGAAGCAGGTGGCGGCAGCAGCCCATATCAGCGCCACGATACCCTCCGTCACCATCGCTCCGTAGAAGATGGGGCGGGCATGGTGCTCACTCGTCATGCAGCGAGCCATCATGGGGCTCTGCGTGGCATGGAAGCCACTGATGGCACCACACGCTATGGAGATGAACATCATCGGGAAGATGGGGTTCTGTTCGTACTTCGTACCAAAGCCATCCCATATCTCAGGCAGTGCGGGGTGCTTGACGTAGAGCATCACCAGGATACCGACAGCCATGAATATCAAGGCGATGGCGAACAAGGGATAGAAGCGTCCGATAATCTTATCCACGGGCAACATAGTGGCCAACACATAATAGACAAAGATAATGGCTATCCATGTGTAGGCGTTGAGCCAATCGGGCGTCATACTGGCCAGCAGCTCGGCAGGACCGGAGACGAAGACGGCAGCGACAAGCACCATCAGCACCACGGTAAAGACCCCCACCGCCCTCTGTGTAGCAGTACCCAGGTAACGTCCGATGAGCTGCGGCAGACTCTCGCCCCCGTTGCGCAAAGAGAGGCAACCGGAGAAGAAGTCGTGAACGGCACCGGCAAAGAGCGTGCCGAAGACAATCCAGAAGTAGGAAGCCGTACCAAACTGTGCCCCCATGATAGCGCCGAAGATGGGACCCAGGCCAGCGATATTGAGGAACTGAATCATGAAAATCTTCCAGGTGGGCAGGGGGATGTAGTCCACCCCGTCAGCCTTGGTCGTGGCAGGAGTGGGACGGCCATCGGGACCAAATACCCGCTCTACAAACCGTCCGTAGAGGAAATAGCCTGCTATCAGGAGCAGCAGGCAGAGTGTAAATGTTACCATACGTGTTATACCTTATTATATATGGGCCATAGGCTCGTTAAAATTGGATGCAAAAATAGTGCTTTTTCAAGAAAAAACGCACAACAATCATCACTTTTCCGTATCTTCGCAGCCAAAAGGGACATAAGTCACCTCTATTTGTATTGTTATTAACGATGAAGAGATTGATTATTACGACATATCGTACACTCCTGAGCATGATGTTCCTGATGCTGATGGCCGGGACGCTGCCCTCTGCCGCCTGGGCACAGGATGGGCCCAAACAGGAGGTGCGTGCGGCCTGGGTCACGGCAGTCTATGGCCTCGACTGGCCCCGCACACGCGCCGTGACGCCGCAGTCCATCCGCAAGCAGCAGCAGGAGCTCATCGAGATACTTGACGGCCTGCAGAAGGCCCACTTCAACACGGTGCTCTTCCAGGCTCGCACGCGAGGCGACGTAATCTACGACTCGCACATCGAACCCTACAACGCTATCCTGACGGGCAGCTGCGGAACCTCACCGGGCTATGACCCATTGGCCTTTGCCATAGAGGAGTGTCACAAGCGCGGCATGGAGTGCCACGCCTGGATAGTGACCATCCCCCTGGGCAACCGCAAACATGTAGCCTCGCTTGGGGCAAAATCAGTGGTGAAGCGTAAACCGGCCATCTGCGTACCCTACAAACGGGAGTATTTCCTCAACCCGGGGCATCCGGAGGCCAGAGCGTATCTGCGCACCATCGTGGAGGAGATTGTACGTCGGTACGATGTGGATGGCGTACACTTCGACTACCTGCGCTACCCCGAACGGGCAGGCCGCCGCTTTGCCGACCAGCGCGAGTTCCGCCGCTACGGCAATGGACGTACCCTGGACCAATGGCGCCGCGACAACCTCTCGGATCTGGTACGTACACTCTATCACTCGGTGAAGGCGCTGAAGCCTTGGGTCAAGGTGAGCAGCAGTCCCGTAGGGAAATACAACGATACCCCCCGCTACTCTTCACGCGGATGGAACGCCTTCCAGACCGTCTATCAGGACGTACAGGGCTGGCTCGGCGAGGGCATACAGGACCAGATATACCCGATGCTATACTTCCGGGGCAACAACTTCTACCCCTTTGCCCTCGACTGGCAGGAGCAGTCGTGCGGTCGCCACGTAGTACCTGGGTTGGGAATCTATTTCCTCGACCCCCGCGAAGGCAACTGGAATCTGACCGACATCAACCGACAGCTCCACTTCTGCCGCACCCACGGCCTGGCTGGCCAAGCCCACTACCGCGTACGCTACCTCATGGACAATACGCAGGGCCTCTACGAACAGCTGTCCGAGGAGGAGTACCGCTACCCGGCACTCCAGCCTCCCATGCCCTGGCTAGATGCCGAGGCGCCCTCGGCACCCAGCGAACTCCAGGTGGAGTGCATCGCCCCGGGCTACCTGCGCCTCACGTGGAGTCCCTCGACCGACAACGACCCACATAACGCCCCACGCTACGTGGTCTATGGTTCATCAACCACCCCCGTAGATACCTCAGTGGGCCGTTCGATAGTGGCTGCCTCCGTAGCCGATACCACCTACGTCTATGCCCCCGAAAATCCCCTCCAGGCCTTCACCCACTTCGCCGTGACTGCCATCGACCGTTACGGCAACGAGAGTGCAGCTGCCCAAGTCTCACTCCACGGCGGCATAACGACTCTCTACAACTACACAACGAGTAGAGAATGAGAGAGAAATGTTAAACTAATAAATAGAAACGTCATGAAAAGAACCTATTTCAAGAATTTGATGCTTTGGATTAGCGTGAGCGCTATGCTCTGCAGTTGTGGCTCAGTGCCCGTCACCGGTCGCCAGCAGTTGCTGCTCGTATCCGACCAGGAGGTACTGGCCTCCAGCCTGACACAGTACAACGACTACATGAAGAGTGCCCCACGCTCCACGCAGAAGACGCAGTCAGCCATGGTGACCCGTGTGGGGCAAAAGATTGCCACAGCCACGGAGCGCTACCTCAAGGAGAACGGCCTGGAGGCTGAGCTGAAGAACTTCAGCTGGGAGTTTACGCTGGTCAAGGATGAGCAGATCAACGCCTTCTGTATGCCAGGTGGAAAGATTGTGGTCTATGAAGGACTGATGACGGTAGTAGGCTCCGACGACGAACTGGCCGTGGTAATCGGTCACGAGGTGGCCCATGCGGTGGCCAAGCACAGCAATGAGCGCATGAGCCAGCAGATACTGGCACAATATGGCGCACAGATACTCAACCAGTCGCTCTCCCAGAAGAGCAGTGCCGTGCAGCAGATTGCAAGCTCTGTCTATGGCCTGGGCGCTCAGTACGGCGTCATGCTCCCCTTCTCGCGCAAGCATGAGCTGGAAGCCGACTACATGGGACTGATCTTCATGCGCATGGCTGGCTACAACCCCGATGTGGCTGTCAGCTTCTGGCAGAAGATGTCGGCAGGGAGCAGTTCAAAAACCCCGGCCCTGCTCAGCACCCACCCCACGGATGCCAAGCGCATAGCCGAGATTCAGAAAGCCCTGCCCGAAATCAAAGCAAAATACTGAAACGTATCAGCTGCGATGACAACCTGTTTCCAGTAAACTGAAAACGCCCAATCTGTTCATTGAAAAAGCCTTTCCAGTAAGCTGAAAAGGTTCAACGAAAAGGTACAAGAAACCCTCATATCAACCATCATGATGAAACCTTTACTCTATATGCTGAAATAATCAATCGATATGGCAGACAATTATCTAGAAAGACAGTACGCCTCCTACGAGGCCCGCAAAGCGGCCTGGGAGCGCGAGAAGCGACTGGGCAAGAAGCGCGCCCACCGTGTACACACCTCGCCTGCTGAGGGTGGGGACAGTGCCCCGGCATCCTGTGATGCAGGCGATGAACTGCCCATCCGCAACGACGACAACCTCGTGACCAACGACTGAGCTCATGCTACCGCTGCATCACTTTCCACGCACCGTACGCACTGAGGAGCTGCCCAGACAGTTGAACAACCCCTTCAGCTACACTCCGCACCCCCTCTGCATCGAGGCGGCCAGACTAGTGGAGGAGGAGCTGGAGAGACTACTCTTGACAGAGAGCAAAGGCAACGAACAGGATACGCGGACGGGAGCAGGAGAAGCTGCCGTAGAAGGGAAGATGATGGGAGTCCTGGTGGTGGAGACGCCGGAAGGGGAGGTAGGCTTTCTGGCTGCCTTCTCGGGACTGCTAATGGGACGCAGTGTGCATCCCTGGTTTGTACCTCCTATCTTCGACCCTACCCTGCCTGAAGGCTACTTCCGGCGCGAAGAGGCAGCAATCAGTGCCATCAACAGCCACATTTTGGCGTTGCAACAGAGCGATGCATACCGTGAAGCGCATAAGGCCCTGGAGCAAGCCACTGACTCGGTCAAGGAGCAACTGGCCATCCTGCGCCAACAACTCAGCGAGCAGAAAGCTGCCCGTCATGCCCTTCGACAGCAAGACACTCTGACCGCTGCCGATGAGGCACGCCTCATCCGAGAGAGCCAGCATCAGAAGGCGGAATTCAGACGGAAAGAGCGTGAACTGCAACGGCTGCTGGAACCTCTGCAGGAGCAAGTTGCCCTCCAAGGGCAGAGGCTACAACAGCTCAAGCAGGAGCGGAAGAGCCGTTCGGCAGCGCTACAGCAATGGCTCTTTGAACAATACGTGGTACACAACGGTCGAGGCCAGCAGACCACCATCTGGAGAATCTTCACTGCCCCCGAGGAGAAAGGGTTGGTGGGGTTGACCCGTCAGGCTCCCCCTGGTGGTACGGGCGACTGTGCTGCCCCCAAGCTGCTACAGTTTGCCTATTTGCACCAGTTGCGTCCACTGGCACTGGCAGAATGGTGGTGGGGACCTTCCCCACTCACTGAGGTACGCACGCAGGGCATCTTCTATCCCGCCTGCCGTGGCAAGTGTGGTCCGTTGCTCTCCTACATGCTGCAAGGATTGGCGTACGATGATGGTACCTCTGCCACCACTGGAGATGAACTGCTGAATGCTGTGGAGATACTCTACGAAGACGCTACGCTGGCGGTGGTGGTGAAGCCTGCAGGTCTCTGCAGCGTACCCGGCACTGACCCTTCACTCCCCTCACTCTATCAGTGGGCGCGTAGCCACTATCCTATGGCTGAAGGAGCGCTTGTGGTACATCGTCTGGATATGGACACCTCGGGGGTGATGCTCCTGGCTCTCACGCCCGAAGCACACCGCCAGTTGCAGTTACAGTTTGCTGAGCGCACGGTGGAGAAACGTTACGAAGCCCTACTGCAAGGCGAGCTACCCTTCACGGCTGATAATGAAGGAGTCATTGACCTCCCGCTTTGCCTGGATCCTTACGACCGTCCGCGACAGATGGTTCACCCACTCCACGGCAAGGCGGCCTTGACCCGCTACAAGGTGCTGCAATGTCAGGGAGGCAGGACGCGCATCGCCTTCTACCCTCTCACGGGACGTACTCATCAGCTGCGCGTCCATGCGGCCCACCCCTCAGGACTTGGCATCCCCATCTTAGGTGACCGCCTCTACGGTGAGCCGGACAAACGGCTACACCTGCACGCCGCAAGCATCACTTTCACCCATCCCACCACAGGCCATCGCCTCCACTTCGAGAGCCCTGCACCGTTCTGACTTCATGACCCAAAAAAGTAAGGGCGGACACCTTGGTCCGCCCCTACAAGTGAGAGATTTCTTCTAATTACTCTTTGCCAGCCTTCTCAATCTGCTGGAGGAGGAGCTTACGCAGCTGCTCCTGATTCACGTTGTTGTTGTTGCCTAACTTCTCGAAGAGTTTCTTCAGGAACTCCTCTCCTTGCAACTCCAGGGTGATGTAGTTGGCATACTGACCGGTAGCCTCATCGCGTGTCCACTCATCGCAAACCACGACAGCCCCTTGCAGCGTCTCATTGACCGTCACCGTGACTTTTTCCTTCAGCAAGCCAGTGGATTCAGCATGGTCACCATTCTGTATCGTAGCTGAATACTCCTCCGCCATCTTATTAACCACCTGTTTCAGCATGGTAGCCAATTCAGCAGCAGCAGCCGTCTGTGCCTTCTTACGGGCTGTATTCTCGCTGTCCGACTTACCCACAGCCCAGGCACGCAGCACACCGTCACCGCTCTTCAGCTGTGAACAGGGCATGACAAACGTCTTAATAGGACTCTTCTTCGCTTTGTCACTCGAAGCGCAGCTGCTCAATGTCAGAGCCAGGAGCGCCACCATAATCCATGAAAAATGTTTCATATCGTCTTTGATTTGATAAATTACCTATTCCTAATTAAAAATTCAGTTTCTTCAGCTGGGCTGGGAGCTCGCGGTTGACGCGTTTCATCACCTCGCGCACGCACATGGCCATGCTCTGCGCAGCACTCTTATTGACCGGCGTAAGTACCTTGACGCTATTGACGCTGTAGTTGAGCAGCAGCTGTTCGTTCTTGTTGTTGTAGAACTTCAGCTCCAGCGAGCAGAGGCAACTGTTGAGGTCAGTAGTCGTACCAGGCACCACAGTGCCCATCTCCACCGACGAGGAGAGCTCGATGAAGCAGAGGGCCGCATCGGGGTCTTCGGTCAGTGAGAAGTAGTTGTTGGTCAACAGGCTACGCAGGTTACGCTCAATACCCTCCAGGTCGTGGTCATCCTTCACATAGAGGTAGGCCTGCACAGGCTGTGCCTTCAGCGTCACGGTCACCTTGGCTGAGGGCCACGACTGCTGTTGCAACATCTGTACATAAGTCTTGGGAAGGCCAGCGAGGAAGCTGTCATCGATGGAGATACGCACCTCCTGTACCGCCTCCTTCGAGGTGATGTTGGTGATGTAGAACTCCGAGGTGCCGTTGTGGTCGGTCACGATGGCCGGGGTCAGTTCACCGCTTCCTTTGGCAAAGCGGGCCACCAGCTTCACGCCAGGTACCACCACACCGCCACGCGACAGGCAGCCAGCAATCGGTGTGGCCACCGCCTTGAAGGGCTCACCCTCCACCTGAGCCACATTGGTGGTCAGGGCCAGGCCGCTGAACACCTTGGACAGCGAAGTATATAGTTCGTTGGCCACGTTGATGCGCATCCCATCCTCCACAACCTCCAGGTTGAGGAATGTCCAGGGCTCCACCTGCTGCAGTCCCTTGGCATAGAGTTCCACGGCACGTTGCAGGTCCATAGTGGATTCAGCCTGAGCTCCCTCCAGCAGGAAGTGGTAACCCGTAGAGGCTACCTGACGTCGGCGCTCCTCCACATTGGCCTGATAGGTCTTCTTGGAGAGGGTATAGAGCACGTAGTAGTTGCGGTTCGAGCGGTAGGAGTCCTTCAGCTGTTGCCCCTCCAGCCAGGCAGCGAGCGAAGTCTGAATTTTGTCCTCAAAGAGCTGGCGCGAGTGGCCATCCACATCCACCGTCTGGAGGAAGGAGTTGTTCTCCACCTTCAGGGCAATCTGCGTAGCCAGGTCCGACAGTGCATTCTGCGTAGCCGTCTTCACGTAGTCGGGGTCGCTCAGCGGAGCCATGCCCACACCCATGTACTCATCTGCCGATACAGGGTGGCTCTTCACCCAGGCCGGCTCTTGAGCCCACAGCGTAGTGCAGCTACACAGCAAAGCGGCGAAACATAGAAATAGTATCTTCTTCATCGTTGTATATTTTATCTCAATTACGATTCTTGGTATTTGATATAGCCTACTGCACCGTCAGGATGATGGTATTTCCCTCAATACGGTTCACGGTATCGATACCCTGTTCGCGGAGGGCATCTTCCAGGCGGTCGGCAAACTTGGTGGTAGTCATCTTCCGGCCATTCTTATCCTCGCGGGGAATCATCACGTAGTCGAAGATCATCTCCTCATCCACTACACCCTGGATGTGGTAGTCCCCGTCGTAGGCATTGTCCTCCACCCAGTACTCGATGAAGCGCGTAAAGGGCTTGCCGTTGCTACAGGTAGCCGTCCGCAGGGAGTTGATTGAGCTGTTGGCCAGCGAAATCTGGAGCACCATGCGGGCAGGCATGGAGTAGTTCTTGATGACCTGCTCCATGAAGGGAGGCAGGCTGTTCTTCACCGCATGGGAGCAGAGCACATCGGTGGCGTTGGTAGCAAAGCGCTTGGTCCAGCCATCCTGTGAGCCCCATAAGGTACCCGAAGCGGTCTCGTAGGCCTTCATGATGAGGGATACGCGGGAGCCTTGTGCCGTGACATCCTTCTTCAGATCGACGATGACATAGACATCCGCTCCTGAGGAGAGCAGCAGCTGCTTATCGTTGGAGTCGGCTGCATCGGCATTCTCCTCGTACTCGTTGCGGCGCATCATGGCCTCGATACGTCCCTGCAGGTCAACGGTCTTGATGTCGGCCATCTCAAACCCCTTCTGCACGGCACTGACGGCTATGCGGCGGTCGAAGTCATTCTCCAGGATATTCTTGTAGTTCTCCCCCTCGCGACGGTAGGGCACTACGATGATGGTGGGCTTGGCCAACTTGAGTTTAGGCTTCTCGGCCTCCATTTCGTCGCAGTGGGTATTCTTGCGCACGTCAGTTATCAGCTGCTTCAGGCGGATGGTGATACGCATGGTACCCTGGTAACGGCTACCTGCCTTTTGCGGTTTGGCATACTCCTCCACAGAGACCAGGTAGGGCTGATAGCGCGCCGAAGCGTTGAAGAACGACCCTGTGTAGCGCAGGTTTTCCTTGCATACAAGGGGTTGTCCGTCGTTGACGCCCTCTACGCCGGAGAAGAAGAGGGTATAGAAAAGGGACTTGATGGCATCTACTTCAACCTCTTTCTTGCTGTCAGCAGCACCAGCTGAGGAGAATACCGCTTGAGTGCCGTTGTTGGACACGAGGGAGACAATCTGCAGATAGTCTTGCGCATGGAGCATCGTGAGCGCCGACAAACAGCAGGCGAAGCACAAACTGATAAACTTTTTCATAAAAATGGAATACTTAATTAAACTATTAGACGAGTTAACGGGTTACAAGAGGGCAAAGTGAAGAATCCCGTCCGAACGAGATCCTTCACCTTGCCTCTGTTCATTGGTTACGGTTTACCATTACAAACCAAATCCACCGAGCAGCGACGGATTCTTGATGCTCTTCACCTTGAGCGGATTCTTCTGCTGCTCCTCTTCGCTGAGTTCAGCCAGTGCCTGCAGCTCGACGAGAATCTGCTTGTCACCCTTGGTTACCTTGCAGAAAGCCATGGTGCCATCTACTACTTCACTCACCTTCACACGGCCTACTTCGCTGTAGGTGGTGCGTCCGGCGCGGGTCTTGGGTACAGAGACAGCAAAGAAGTCACCGACCTTCACGCCGTGCTCAGAGCCGAGGGCGATGTAGAGGGCCGTCACCTTGTCCTTCTTCACCTCGTAGTCCATGGGAATTACGTCGCCGGTCAAGGGGAACTCCTCGATGAGGAAGTCGGTGATGTCCGACTCAATCATGTTGACAGCGCTGGAGATGGCGCCGTCAGCAGTAGATGAGTTGTCGAGGAACTTACCCACCGTGCCACCCAGGCCTGAAGGAGAGTGGTCGAAAGCCTTGGTAGCCACTGTTGTGGTGGTAGCCACCTCAGTCACCGTCACGGAATAGGTGAGCACACACTGATAGCTCTTCTTGCCATCCTTGGTCTCCTCCTTCACGGAGCAGGCAGTCACTTCACCCTTCATGATGTAATCGTAGTCGGCGTTGTTGTTGACACCTTCCACTACATTGGCCTGCACGGCGCGGATGGCTGTGCGGTCCACTACCTCGAAGCGTTTTGACTTATTGACAGCATCCATGACGGCATGGCGCACCTTGTCGCTGTTCTCTTCCTTCACATTGTCCCCTTCAAAGAAGTAATCAATGAGCAGACGGGGTTTCTTCACTTCCTGGGCCTGCATCGATACACCAGCTACGAGAAGCAATGAGGCCATTACTACTAATTTTTTGAGCATAATAACGTTTATGTTTTTGGCTAGGTCCTTATCAGATTGCTGCAACCAGACGGATGGACCTGGGGTCCGGCTGATGCAGATAGTTAACTAAGTTTCTTTCGAGCAAAGGTAGGGTTTCCATTCAATAATGCCTAATTACCCCCCCCGATTAACTTATTTTAAATACAAATGTGTAAAAAGTCCATAAAAGCGTCGCAAACATGCTACAGTTTCGCCTTGGCCTCGGCGCTACCTTGCTCTGCGGCCTTCTTGTAATACTTGCGGGCCATCATGGCGTTAGCGCCTACGCTACCGCAACCACTCTCGTAGATGACACCAAGCATGTAGTTGGCCTGGGCACTGCCTGACTTCTTGAAGCTCTCGATGGCCTGCAGTCCTTCGCCAGCCTTGTAGGCCTTCATGCCGGCCTCGTAATGGGCATCGGTGGCCTGAGCGGCAGCGGGCTGGGTGGTCGTAGGAGACTGCCGGGCAGCAGGCTGGGTAGCGGCTGCTGTAGGCTGAGAGGGTACGGCAGGTTGTGCTGAGGTGGCCTGTGGCTTGGAGGCAGCCGCCTTGGGCTCTCCTTTCGTGGGGTCTGCGGTCTGCTCCACGGCCTGGGGTGCTGCCTTGGGGCTGCTCTTCTCCTTGCCGCCGAAGGCTAGGAAGGCGATGACAGCTACGGCAGCCACACTACCGAGGATGTACCAGAGGGTGCGGTTACCTCCGTTGCCCTGTGGCTTCGGGCGGATGCCTTCGCCACCGCTGAGTGCGCCCAGTCCCTTCGTAGCCTCCCTGTTGTCTGCAGGGGTCTGCGCAGCTGCCCGTTGCGACACGGCAGCTGCAGCTGCGGCGGTGGCTGCGGCACTGGTTGCAGCGGCTACAGCCGGTTGTTCCGGTTTATTGGCCGGACGGAAGAGCTCCATCAGTTCCTTCTCCAGGTCGGCCTTCACATCCTCCACGTCGAGTTCGCGTGCCTTGTTGTTCATCATCTGTCGGCCTGCGGCCCCCAGGTTGCCGTTGGTGGTGAGCAGGAGTTGCTGGAAGGCGATACGGTACTCCTCGCGTGCCTTCTTCTCGCACTCCACACAGCGGTTCTTGCCCTTCACCTTGCAGTCAAAGCAGATCTGCTTGCCGCACTTGGGGCAGCGTGGGTGCTTCTCCTCCAGGGGGTTGCCGCACACTTCGCAATACTTGACCTCATCCGCATGGTTCATCACAATGGTGGTATTGTTGGTGGTGTTGCTGATGTTGCTCGAGTTATCCACCTGCTGGTTGCTGACATTCACGTGCTGGTGTGAGGTACGGTGGATGCCACCCGTGGCATTCACCCGGGCACCGGCACCGATCATCGGCTCCTCCTGCGACGGGGCCAGCACATCCGCAGCGGACGCGCCAGCAGCAGGGACAGTAGCCTCCATCGGAACCTCAACTCCGCAATTGGGGCAGAAGCGTTCATCGTCTGCCACCTTCGTCCCACAGTCGGGACAGATTCTTGGTTCTCCCATATCTTTTTATTTTTTTTAATTTTCACAACGCTTAATCTCTTCCACCCTGAAGTAGCGCTCCTCTTCCACACCGGTGACGATGACCGCAGCGCCATCGTAGGGCTGGAAGTAGGGGTCACCCATCGGCATGTTGCCTGCACGGTAGAGGGTGAATTCCGTACCCTCGTCGGTAAGGAGGATGGCGTAGCACCCTTCCGACTTTGAGCCTACGTTCTTCGTCCTCAGCTCCAGGGTTCCTTGACATGTTATGGTTGCCATAGGTTATCTATTATGCTATCTGATTACATTATATTATATACACCCCCTGAGGGAGGATCAGCTCAGTTTGGCTCCACAATCCTCGCAGAACGCTGCGCCGGGCTCTACGGGAGCTCCACAGTCGGGGCATACAGAAGGTACATCCTTGGCAGCAGGAGCAGCGGGCTGCTGAACGGGGGCAGTGGGCTGCGGGTAGCCTTGTGGCTGGACGGGCTGCTGATAGCCCTGCGGCTGTACGGGGGGCTGTACGTTGTTGCGCGTGGTGTAATCCAGGGCGCGGTCATAAGCGGTGTCCATGCGACCCTCCTGACGTTGCAGACGCGCTTCACGTTCGCGCAGCTCACGGTCACGTTCGGCCAGCCGCTCCCGGTTGAGCTGTTCGCGCTCCTCGTTGCGTACGCCGGCAATGGCTCCGGTCATGTTCATCATGTTGTTCATCATCTCGTACATGCGGTCCTGGTTGGCGCGGTCAGCCTCTTCGCGGCGCAGACGCTCCTGATCCAGCCGTGCCTCCTGTTCGCGGCGCTGAGCCTCGAGCAGTTCACGCGTGCGGCGTTCGTTGTCGGCGCTGTATTTATTCTGCGCATAGGCCACGGCGGCATCGCCACCCTGCATGGCCCATACCTTCTCTTCGGAGAGGTCGCGTGCGCCCTCCCACTTCAGGCGCTCCATCTCCTGGGCATTGCGCAGCTGCTGCTGTTGCATCTCAGCCTCGTGGCGGCGTTGGTTCTCACGCTGCTGCTCCTCGGCGTTCTGCATGGCGAGGAACTGCTGGAACTGGTTATCGTCATCCTCGCGTTGCATATCGTGCAGGCGCTTGGTGTCGTTGTAGTCCATATCGCGGCGGCGCTGCTCCAGGTCGAGCTGCGCATCGGCCACACGACGCTGCTGGTCGAGCTCGCGGTCGAAACGGCTGTCGGCATAGGCATCTTGGAGCTCCTGAAGCTTCAGCTCATTGCGAACAATGACTTCGGCCTGCTCAGCTGCGCCTTCCAGACGGGTACGCTCAAATTCGATGCTGTCCTTGAGCTGCATCATGGCCATAGCGGTACCACGCTTATAGGCATTGACCTGTATGTTGTCCTTCATCACCTGCAGCTCCTCCTCACGAATCAGCCCGCTCTTACGAATCTCCTGGAGGGCAGCTTCGCGCTCCTCGTCGGAGCGTGCCTCGCGCAGGATGCGTTCGTTGCGGAGCAGCATCTCAAACTTGGCCAGTTCATCTTCGTTAAGCAACTCCTCCTGACGGCTGTTGCGGTTGATGGCGTTGAGTTGTCGTCTCAGTTCGAGGTCGGTGGTGGCTTCGTGCAGCTGCTGGGCGTTATTGACGTCAGCCAGGCGGTTCTTGAAGTCGTTGGTGCGGCGCAGGTAGTCCAGTTCCTTCTCCGAGAGGTAGAGCTCGCGGCTCAAGCCGGCAAAGCGGTTGAGGTCTTCGTTGACAGCCGAGATTTCTACGATGCGCACCACGGAGAGGCCGAAGAAGGCCTGGGCAGCTATGCTGTTGACACGCTCCTTGAGCAGGGCATGCATCTCAGGGCTTACGCGACCGTCAGGCAGGTCGGTCTGACAGAGGGCCTCCTGCAGCACAACGCGTACAGAGTCGGAAATCTCATCGACAATGGCCGCCGTATTGAGCAATGTCTTGTCGGTGAGGTAGTGGAGGATAAACTGCTCCTGGTCAGTAATACGGAAGTAGGCATTGACGCCTATCTCCAGTTCGAGGTGTGCCGTCTGGATCTTCATCGGCTTGAAGTTGGCATAGTCGTCCAGACTGGGCTGCTTGGCACCAATCAGGATGGGGAAGGCCTTGTCAAGCAGGATGATGACGGAGAAGGCAGCACCTCGGCGGGCGTTCTCCAGGATAAGCTTCTGCTGCTGGTCATAGAGTTCCTGTGCCGAAGGCTCCTTGGGTTCGGGCTTCTTGCGGCTGAAAAGGGAGGCAATGAACTGCCATCCGCGCTTCAAGGAATCCCCTGCGGCCTGAGAAGTACGGGTCAGGATGTTGCCCTGCACCTCCTCGTGGAAGTCGTACGTTCCGCCGCTGATGGTGGCGATGGTGCGTCCATTGCAGCGGATGTAGGCCGTGGTGCCTTCCGGGATGATGACTCCCTGCACCTTGCGGTAGGTATCAAACTCAGCCTCGTTGATGACGCGGGCCACCAGTCCGGGCTGTATATTCCAATAGATGCGACCGGCAGCAGCCTGCATATCCTCTGCAGCCTGTGGGCGCGATGATTTGGGATCCTCAACAGGCACTGCGGCTTGCACCTTGGTACCACACTTCGTACAGAACTTGGCACCCGGCTTCAACGGTGCGCCACACTGAGCACATACTGGTTGCTGCGCCTCAGCCTTCTGTTCAGTCTGTTGAACGATCTTCGTTCCACACTTGGTACAAAACTTAGCCCCTTCACGGAGCTCTGCATTACATTTAGGACACTTCATATATTTAAACTATAAACTAAAAACTAAAAACTAAAAGATAAAAACTAAAAACTTATTTGGTTCCTATCACTTGTTTGACGTTTCCGCAGAGGTCGCTGGTTATGGTATAGGTCTGCTTCACTTGGCCTTCGGTCTCTACGGTGTAGTCGAAGCGGAGCTCCTCGGTACCGTTGGCATAATGCACATGGAAGATGGCTTCAGCGGGCCGGGGTGGAATGCCATAGTGGCTGTAAAGGTGGCTGGCCATCTGGTCGTGGATATGCTGGACATTGGTGTTGACCTGTGCCCTGACCTGCTGCAGCAGCGAGGCAGTGGTCGATGCGCCGTTATGTGTGGCGGCCTTTCCTCCTATCCGTTCTGTCTGGCAGAGGTAGCTCTGCGCAGCAGGTTGAGTAGCGGCTTTGGTCGATATGGTGTGGGGGCGCGACTTACCGGAAGCTCTGTTCTTACCATAGGTATCCTCTTCATTCCACAAGTCGAGGAAGAGCGACGGATCGCCAAAGAGATTGAACTCCAGCAGAGTAGCTGCGGTGTAGGGAGTACCCTGCGTGTCTTGCTGCATCACTGCAGACTTGGCCAGGAAGAAGGCCTGTCCGGCAGGACAACCAGCCTGCAGGGCTTTCATGAAGGTGGCAGCCAGGGTATCGGCCAGCATCGGCGTAGGGGCTGAACCATCGGTGGCATCCACGTCGCCCCAGGCAATGCGTGAGGAGCCTACGAAGAGGAGTGTCTGGGCATAGAGGGCGGCTAGCAGGGTGCTATGCTCGCTGTCCATGCCTCGGTGACGTGCGCCATAGCAGGCTTCGCAAGTCACTACGTTGGGACACTGGCAAGTCTGCATGAAGAGGGGATGCATCACAGGGTAGCACTTGGGGTGCTGCTCCAGCGTGGTGCCATAGTAGCCGCAGGCCTCTGGAGCATCGCTGCCGTGCAGATTGAAGTAGTAGAGATAGGCATCAGGTGTGAAGACCTGCATGAGGTTCTCAGCGGTATAGGCCGGCGAAAGGATAAGCCCTCGGTAGTAACCACTGGCTGGCTGAGAGCTCAGGTTACGCAGGTCAGAGGCCACGTCGCCTATCACCGTCGAGGAGACCCGTTTCCAGTGGGGGTCACACTGACCGTATGCCACGCCACCAGGTATGCCTAAGCTATAGTCAATGCCTCGCTGCAGGTAGTCCACCAGCTTGTTCCAATCCGTGTCGTTACCCACGGGCAGGCGGCCCACCATCAGTTGCTGGTCAAAATGGAAGATATTCAGGTTCAGCAGCTCATCCACCATGCTTTTACCATAGGGATAGGCCCAGAGCAGGTCGGTGTCGATATCGTTGTCATCCACCTCCTTCACGGGATGGGGCACGCAGGGCATGGGGATGATGTCGTTACTTCCCAGGATAAAGAGATAGAGTGGCTGCCCTTTGGCCTGTTTGCCGGTACGTGCCTCTACGGCATCGGCCAGCAGGTCGAGGTAGTCGCCCCAAGAGGAGTCGGGCTGCAAACTCGACGTACGAGTACGCCCCAGGAAGCCGCGCTTGGTGTAGGTATAGTTATCGACGTCAATCAGTTGATACTCCACTCCCGAAGCCTGACGCGCCTCGATGTAGCAGGCCAGCAGCTGTTTGAGTTCATCCACGCTACCTCCCAGCTTGGCGGCCAGCAAGCGGCAGTTGGTGAGGATGAATCCCCACTCCACCGAACTCTCCTTGCTGTCGGTAGTTTCCCCAGCAGCGGGCTGTGACACAACAGGCTGCTGAAGTTCCTCGGGCTCATCGAGCCGCGTGCCACATTCTGGACAGAAACGCGCACCTTTCTCTTCTATTTTCGTTCCACATTCCGGACAATACATAGCATCTTTTCTCTGTAGGGGTTAATATCTTGCTTTATTTAATGATTCCATTCATTTCTCCTGCTTCACGTACTTGGCCATGCGGCGGGTGACGCCCGACACGTAGCCCCGGGCCTCGCTATGCGACAGCCTGGTGGTGAGGTGATTATAGAGAGTATTGTAATCCATCTGGTTGATAAGCGGAGCGGCCTGCGTTATACTGGTGCCACCCGTAAAGGCACGGCTCACGTTGCCGGCTCCTGTGTTGTAACTGGCTATGGCGCAGAGACGGCGGCAGTCCGCGTTGCTCACGGAGGAGAACTGGTTAAGCAGCACGCGCAGATAGGCTGTACCCAGCTCGATGTTGTTGCGGGGATTGAAGAGATAAGCTTGTGAGGGACACCAATCCTTGCCATACACATAGCGGTAGGCGTGACGGCCTCCCGAGGTGGGCACGAGCTGCATCAGCCCATAGGCAGGCACCCAACTGGCAGCCTGGGGATTAAAGCTGGACTCCTGCTCAATAACGGCATAGATGAGCGGTTGCTCCACCTGATAGCGGTTAGAGAACTCAGCCACCAGGTCCTTGTAGAGGGCGGCGTTCTTGGAGAGGTTGTCAGTGACCAGCCTCATCTCGATGGCCACCACTTGACGCACCTCACCACTGCTTCCCTTCACGCTACTCTGCCGCTTCACGCTCTGCTCCGCAATGATACGTGAAGCCATACTCTTCCCACTCCCCTTCTTAGAACCAGAGGCTCCTGAGGAGGAAGCTGCCGAGCGGCCACTGCGTGCGGCAGCCCTTTCGGAGGCACGGCGGGCAGCCTCTTCACGTGCGGCCTGGCGGGAACGTATCTGCTGACTGCGACGAGCGGCCATACTGCCTCGGGCCGTGCTGTCAGTAGCAGCCTCATCGCCCGGACGGTCAACCGCACCATCCTGTGCGGCATCACCGCGAGGCCGAAGGGCCAGTTCGCCACCTCTCACCGTGGGGCGAGGCGGGGCAGGCCGACTATTGGTCAAGGCCAGGGCTGCGCTATCGGGTTCGTTGACAAGGGATTCGTCCAGACCCTCGTAAGCAGAGAGATCCAGCAACCCTTGCAGGATAGGTTGAGCAGTCAGCGCTTCATCGCGTCCACGCTTCGG
The DNA here is from genome assembly GCA_051878775.1 of Bacteroides sp. GTDB lineage: Bacteria > Bacteroidota > Bacteroidia > Bacteroidales > Bacteroidaceae > Bacteroides. The sequence goes on from JBJEKT010000060.1 coordinate 25,437, forward strand.
ATCGTAGGGAGAGGAAGAACCACGGCTCTCCAGCAACCGCTGAACCGCCTCAGCCAAGCGTTCTGCCCGCTTGAGTGAATCTTTCTCCTCCTTCGGGTCGAGCGCCACCTCTACCACCACGCGACCTGTTTCAAAATTGACGCGGGAGCGCGACTTGTAGTCTTCGCCATACTCCACCCATTCACGCTTCGTATCCTCCACGATATGCCCCAGCGAGTCGGTACCCCACACATCGCTGACGCGCCGCGCAAAGTGCCGGTACTTCTCTTCCAACTGAGCCACACGGCGCTTATATTCCCGTTCTGCCTCTTGGGCGTACTTTTCAAACCCACCCACCATCTCGTCGGCATCGACAAAGAAACTGGTGCGCAGGGAATCCAAGCTTTCCGCGGTAACCCGCTGCTGCGAGAAGCAGTTCAAAGCAAGGACCATAAGACTGAATGTCAAGACTAATCGTGTTTTCATAGCGACAAAATTACAACAAAAACCCGACATAGGCAAACAAAATACCAATTATTTTTGTTTCAGCACACAAAACTGCATAGACAGCCCCACTAAGTATGCCGTTTACACCACAAAAACAGCCTGCCCAGCGAACGTAAATAGGCCAATTAATACCCTTCTGCTGCTACTGCTGCTATCAAGAAGAATATCTATGTCTATGTCTATGTCTCAATTTATGCCCGCGGGCATGATAAAGTAATCTGATTGCCATCGGAATGCAATCAGATTGCAATCAGGTTGCAACTCGACAACATCCTGCACTCACAATCGACGCAAGCTTTTATTTCTTCTGTTTCTGCCCTCTATTTCTGCTCGCGGACATGAGATAGGCGCCGCCCGCGGACATGATGTAGGCGCCCCAACGGCTACACCAACGCTGCCCCAACGTCACACCAACAGCACCCCACGAGCACAAAGGAGCAGAAAAGAGCCCACAATTCCGCATCGCCGCTGATTTTTTCCGCGAAACGTATGGTAGTCTCGCAAAAAATGAGTACCTTTGCAGCACGAAAAAACATGTGCGAAAAAGATATGATTCTATTTTTCAGAACCCCACAACAGAGCGTCATCGCCGTAGAGAGCGATCACGCCCTTCTGCAAGCCGACTGCGAGAAACTCTGCTGGCTGTTCGGCAACGCCACCCCTGAGAGTGAAGAACAACTGAACGGCTGCTTCGTCGGCCCCCGCCGCGAGATGATTACACCCTGGAGCACCAACGCCGTGGAAATCACCCAGAACATGGGTCTCAGCGGCATCATCCGCATCGAGGAGTACTTCCCCGTAGCCGATGAGAACGCCGACCACGACCCCATGCTGCAACGCATGTACAAAGGCCTCAACCAGGAGGTCTTCACTACCCACCGCCAACCTGAACCCATCGTCCACATTGACGACCTGGAGGCCTACAATGAGCAGGAGGGTCTGGCCCTCTCACGCGAGGAGATGGACTACCTGAAGAAGGTGGAGAAGGACCTGGGCCGACCGCTGACCGACAGTGAGGTATTCGGCTTTGCCCAGATCAACTCGGAGCACTGCCGCCACAAAATCTTTGGCGGTACCTTCATCATCGACGGCGAGGAGAAAGAGTCCTCCCTCTTCCAGATGATCAAGAAGACCACCCAGGAGAACCCCAATAAGATTATCTCGGCCTACAAGGACAACGTGGCCTTTGCTGAAGGTCCCGTAGTGGAGCAGTTCGCTCCCGCTGACCACTCCAAGCCCGACTACTTCCAGGTGAAGGAGATTGAGAGCGTCATCTCACTCAAGGCCGAAACACATAACTTCCCCACCACGGTGGAGCCCTTCAACGGCGCATCGACCGGCACCGGTGGTGAAATCCGCGACCGTATGGGCGGTGGCAAGGGCTCCTGGCCCATCGCCGGAACAGCCGTCTATATGACCTCCTACCCCCGCACCGACGAGGGACGTGAATGGGAGGAGCTGCTGCCCGTGCGCAAGTGGCTCTACCAGACCCCAGAGCAGATCCTGATTAAGGCCTCCAACGGCGCCAGCGACTTCGGCAACAAGTTCGGTCAACCGCTGATCTGCGGTTCGGTGCTCACCTTCGAGCACAAGGAGCACGCTGAGGACACACTCTACGGCTACGACAAGGTCATCATGCTGGCCGGTGGCGTAGGCTACGGCACACGCCGCGACTGCTTGAAGGGCAAGCCCGAAGCAGGTGAGAAGGTGGTGGTGCTCGGCGGTGACAACTACCGCATCGGCTTGGGCGGAGGCTCGGTATCGTCAGTCGATACGGGTCGCTACAGCAGCGGCATCGAGCTGAACGCGGTGCAGCGCGCCAACGCCGAGATGCAGAAACGTGCCTACAACGTGGTGCGTGCCCTCTGCGAGGAGGAGAGCAACCCCGTAGTATCCATCCACGACCACGGCTCGGCTGGCCACGTCAACTGCCTGAGCGAGCTGGTGGAGGAGTGTGGTGGACTGATTGACATGAGCAAGCTGCCCATCGGCGACAAGACCCTCTCAGCCAAGGAGATCATTGCCAACGAGAGCCAGGAGCGCATGGGTCTTCTCATCGAGGAGCAGGCCATCGAGCACGTGCAGAAGATTGCCGAGCGCGAACGCGCCCCGATGTATGTGGTGGGTGAGACCACCGGCGACCACCGCTTTGCCTTCCAGCAGGCTGATGGCGTACGCCCCTTCGACCTGGCCGTGGAGCAGATGTTCGGCTCTTCACCCAAGACCTACATGGTGGATAAGACCGTAGAACGCAAATATGACGTGGTAACTTACGACGTGACCCGTCTCGATGAATACGTGGCTAACGTGCTACAACTGGAGGCCGTGGCCTGCAAGGATTGGCTGACCAACAAAGTGGACCGCTGCGTAACGGGTCGTGTAGCCCGCCAGCAGTGCCAGGGCGAGCTGCAGTTGCCGCTGAGTGACTGCGGTGCCGTAGCCCTCGACTACCGTGGACGCAAGGGTATCGCCACCTCACTGGGTCATGCCCCGCAGGCTGCCCTGGCTAACCCCGCTGCAGGCTCGGTACTCAGCGTGAGCGAGGCACTGACCAACCTGGTATGGGCTCCGCTGGCCGACGGACTGGACAGCGTATCCCTCTCAGCCAACTGGATGTGGCCCTGCCGCTCGCAGGAGGGTGAGGATGCCCGCCTCTATACCGCTGTCAAGGCACTGAGCGACTTCTGCTGCGCCCTGCAGATTAACGTACCCACGGGTAAGGACTCGCTCTCCATGACGCAGAAGTATCCCGATGGCAGCAAGGTGATTGCCCCAGGTACGGTCATCGTATCGGCCGGTGGCGAGGTGAGCGACATTCGCAAGATTGTCTCTCCCGTGATGAAGAACGTCAAGAAGAGCCGCTTCTACCACATCGACTTCTCCTTCGACACGTTGCAGCTGGGCGGCTCCGCCTTTGCGCAGTCGCAAGGCAAGGTGGGCAGCGACGTGCCTACCGTGAAGAATCCCGAATATTTCCGTGATGCCTTCCTGGCCATACAGCAACTCATCAACGAGGGCCTGGTGATGGCCGGTCACGACATCTCAGCCGGCGGTCTGATCACCACCCTGCTGGAGATGTGCTTTGCCAACGTAGAGGGCGGTATGGAGATTTGCCTGGACAAGCTGGTGGGCACTGACATCGTGAAGGCGCTCTTTGCAGAGAACCCAGGCGTGGTCATCCAGGTGAGCGACCACGATGCCCCGCGTGTAAAGAAGATACTCGACGATGCTGGCGTGGGCTACATCAAGCTGGGAGTACCGACTGACGAACGCCACATCATGGTGAGCATGGAGGGCTACGACTACCAGTTTGGCATCGACTACCTGCGCGACGTATGGTACTCCAGCTCCTACCTGCTCGACCGCAAGCAGAGCTTCCACGGCAAGGCCAAGGAGCGCTTCGAGAACTACAAGCAGCAACCGCTGGAGCTGGCCTTCGCTCCTTCGTTCACCGGTAAGCTGAAGCAGTGGGGACTCGACCCCGACCGCCGCACCGCCAGCGGACTGAAAGCCGCCGTCATCCGCGAGAAGGGTACCAACTCTGAACGCGAGATGGCCTACGCCTTCTGGCTCGCTGGATTCGACGTAAAGGATGTGACCATGACTGACCTGATCAGCGGTCGCGAGACGCTGGAGGATGTCAACGTCATCGCCTTCTGCGGCGGATTCTCCAACAGTGACGTACTGGGCTCGGCCAAGGGATGGGCCGGCGCCTTCCTCTATAACCCCAAGGCCAAGGAGGCCCTCGACAAGTTCTATGCCCGTGAGGACACCCTCTCACTCGGCGTCTGCAACGGCTGCCAGCTGATGGTGGAACTGGGACTCATCAACCCCGAGCACCCCGCTGACCAACGCGCCCGCATGGAGCATAACGACAGCCATAAGTTTGAGTGCAACTTCGTATCGCTGACCGTGACGACCAACCGCAGCGTGATGTTCGGCTCACTGAGCGGCTTCAAGATTGGCACCTGGGTAGCCCACGGCGAAGGCAAGTTCCACCTGCCTCTGCCTGAGGAGGAGTACAACGTAGTAGCCAAGTTCTCCTATGATGAGTACCCCGCCAACCCCAATGGCTCCAGCTACAGCGTAGCCGCCATCGCCAGCAAGGATGGACGCCACCTGGCCATCATGCCTCACCCCGAGCGTACCATCTTCCCCTGGCAATGCGGGTACTATCCCGATGAACGCAAGGCCGATGAGGTGACCCCCTGGATTGAGGCCTTTGTCAATGCCCGCAAGTGGGTTGAAGCTCACAAGAAGTAAACTTCAACCATCACATAGAACTCCACTCATGGGAGCAGCTGACAGAGGCCACATACAGGCCCCTTACAGCTGCTCCCTGTTGTATGCAAACCAGCGCTACGTATGACAATGAGAATGAAGCATTTTCTGACCAGCCTTTTCCTGCTACTCCTCGTCTTAACGGGCAGGGCACAGACCTTCCGCTACCTCAGTGTGGAGGAGGGACTGAGCAGCCGACGCGTCTTTGCCATACAGAAAGACAACAAAGGGTACATCTGGCTCCTCACACACGACGGCATCGACCGCTTCGACGGTAAAGAGGTGAAGCACTACCAGCTCTACGATGGCCAGACCTTGGTGAGTAACACCATGGAGATGAGCCGGCTGGAACGCGACAACCAGGGAGGCATCTGGGAGATGAGCCAGCGGGGCACCCTATTTCGTTACTGCCCTGACAGCGACCGTTTCAAGCTGATGTTCTCCTTAGGCAATGTCTCTCCCATCACCTGTGGATGCTTTGACGAAGAGAATCACATCTGGCTATGCAGCCGCTCCACCATCTTCCGCTTCGACATCACCACCAGCCAGGTGACCTCCTACGTTAACCCGCTGCAGAAAGAGATTACGCACCTCACGACCTACACCGATTCCCTCTTCTTTGCCGGTACGGAGAGTGGCGTCAAGCTCATCCAGTGGACAGGAGACCAACTGCACGGTAGGGCCATCGAAGCCGCTCCTCCCTCCCTGCTGCAGGTCAACGAACTCTACTACCACCGCCCCGACAACAAACTCTTCGTAGGCACTTACCAGCGGGGACTCTACTGCTACGACCTGGAGAGCCGTAGCTGGAGCCACGTCGATAAGGAGCTGGTGGACATCAGCATCAACCGCATCCGAGCCTGGGATGAGCACACCCTCTTCATCGCCACTGACGGAGCTGGGGTCTATCGCCTGGACACCCGTGACAACCAGTGTGCCGCCTTCCTCAAGGCTGATTACCTCAGCCCGAACGCCATGAACGGCAACAACATCCTCGACCTCTACATCGACGAGGCGAAACGGCTCTGGCTGGCCAACTACCCTATCGGCGTGACCATCTGTGACCTGCGCCAAGCCCCCTTCACCTGGCTCAAACATGCCATCGGCAATGAGCAGACACTGGCCAACGACCAGGTGAACAGCCTCATCGAAGATAACGATGGCGACCTCTGGATGGCTACCAACAACGGCGTGAGCCTCTACAACCGCAAGCAGCAGCGCTGGCGCACCTTCCTCAGCAACCACACCTTCCTCTCCCTCTGCGAGGTGGAGCCCGGCATCATCTGGGCAGGAGGCTACAGCTCGGGACTCTACGAAATCAATAAGCAAACCGGAGAGGTGAGCAACTTCACCCCCTCCAGCTTCAGCGGACTCGACATACGGCCCGACAAGTACATCCGCGCCATGCTGAAGGACCGCGACGGCACTGTCTGGTCGGGCGGTCTCTACAACCTCAAGGCGGTGGACATGAAGCGGCACTCCATCCAGCTCTTCCCCGAGCTGAACGGCATCACCGTGCTGATAGAGCACAACGAGGAGTCACTCTGGGTAGGCACAAACCATGGCCTCTACCTGCTGGACAAACGGAGCCACCAGAGCGAAAAGGTGAAACTGCCCGTGGCCTCCTGCTCCATCTACTCCCTCTGCCAAAGTCCTGATGGCAAACTCTTCATCGGCACCAACTGCGCCGGCCTGCTGATTTACACCCCCTCTACAGGCGAGATTGTCCACTACCACAAGGACAACTGTGCGCTGATTTCCAACAGCATCTACACCCTAATCTGCAACAACGGGAAACAAATGCTACTCTCTACCGAAGGTGCCGTCACCTTCTTCGACCCTGCCACACAGCGCTTCACCAACTGGACGCGCGAGCAGGGGCTCAGCACCGACCACTTCAACGCCTCATCGGGCATCCTGACCCGTGACGGCACCTACATCCTGGGCAGCACCGAGGGTGTCCTGCTCTTCGATCACCGCCGTCCCTTACCCCCTGTGGCCCCATCGAAGCTGGTCATCGATGACCTGGAGATCTTCTACCAGCATGTCCATGGTGGCGAAGCAAACTCCCCATTGACCCGCGAGCTCGACCTCACCCCCACGCTGCGTCTCAGGCACAACCAGAACTTCTTCTCCATCAAGGTCTCCTCCATCAACTACGATACCCCCTCGCAAGTGCTCTACTCCTGGCAACTGGAGGGCTTCTACGACCAATGGAGTCAGCCCGACGGCAACGGACGCATCCGCATCACCAACCTCAGCCCAGGTCACTACACCCTGCGCATCCGGGCCGTCTCCAACGAAGACCGCAGCGTCGTGCTCGAAGAGCGCAGCCTGGAGATTATCATGGAGCCTCCCTTCTGGTCCACTACGTGGGCCTACGCACTCTACCTGCTACTTGGACTTACCCTCATCGGCCTGAGCCTGCGCTACGCCTATCTACGCAAGCAGCGTAAGATATCGAAGGAGAAAATCCAGTTCTTTATCAACACCGCCCACGACATCCGTACACCGCTCACCCTCATCAAGGCCCCCCTGGAGGAGCTGCAAGAGGAGGAGCCCCTCAGCGAGGAGGGCCAGCGCCGGATGCAGACAGCGCTGCGCAACGTCAATGCGCTGATCCACCTGGCCACCAACCTCATCCGCTTTGAGCGTGTGGACACCTACAGCGAACGGCTGCACGTGAGCAGTTTCTACCTGTATAACTACCTTACGGAGACGCTGGAGGTATTCCGCCCCTTCAGTGAAAGCCACCACCAGCAGCTCACGATAGAGTGCCCATCGGAGCCGCTCACGGTCTGGATAGATAAGGAGAAGATGGACTCCATCCTGAAGAACATCCTCTCCAACGCAGTGAAATATACGCCTGACGGTGGACGCATCGAGGTAACCTGCAGCGTCAGCGCTACACATTGGAGCATCACCGTGAAGGATAGCGGCATAGGCATCCCTGCCGCAGAACAACGGAAAATATTCCGCACCCACTACCGCGCCAGCAACGCCATCAACGCCAAGGTAACGGGCAGCGGCATCGGCCTGCTCATGGTGAAAAAGTTGGTTAAGTTACACAAAGGCAAACTGCAGCTGAGCAGCACGGAGGGAGAGGGTACTACGGTACAGCTCACCTTCCCCCTCTCCAAGCGAGCCTACCGCAAAGCCATCCAGCCCCAGGCTGCCAGGCCAGGAGAGTGCTGCAACGATACGCTGCCAGGCCAACCGCTGGCCACCTGCCATCCTAAACTACAGCAGCCCCACCAGCAGCCCTGCCCCAAGACGGACACCCCCCACCAGCTGCCCCACTCCGCAGCGGACAGTCCGCAGCTGCTGATAGCAGAAGACAACGATGAACTGCGCGCCTACCTGGCCGAAGCGCTCGGTACGACCTACCGCGTTACGGCCTGTGCCGACGGCGTGGAGGCACTGCAGCAAGCTCAGGAGAAGCAACCGCAACTCATCATCTCAGATATCATGATGCCTGAGATGCGCGGCGATACACTCTGCCAGCATATCAAGAATGATCTCAACACATCGCACATCCCCGTCATCCTGCTGACCGCCCTGGCCGATGAGCAAGAGGTGATCAAAGGACTGGATTGTGGTGCCGACGACTACCTCACCAAGCCCTTCCACCTCGGCGTACTGAAGGCCAAGATAGCGAGTGTGCTGGCCAACCGCAAGCGGCTCCAGCAGTGGTACACAAGCGAAGAGCAATCTACAGCATCCCCGCCTACCATCAGCAAGGCAGCTACCACCCACCAGCCTACTGCACAAGGAATCAATCCGCTCGACGAGCAGTTCATCAAGACCGTAAGGAGTTACACGGTGAAGCACATGGCTGAGGCTGACTTCAATACTGACCGCCTCTGCGCCCTGCTCTGCATGAGCCGCACCAGCGTCTATAACAAACTCAAGGCGCTGACGGGAGAGTCGCCTGCCGACTACGTGCGCCTCATCCGCCTGCAGGAAGCTGCCCGTATGCTGCGCGAAGAGAACCACTCCATCACCGAGATAGCTGAACTGACGGGATTCAGCGATGCCAAGTACTTCCGCGAAGTATTCAAGCGCTACTACCACAGCAGCCCGTCACATTACGCCCAAACTCATATCAACAACGAAAAAAGTACGCAATAAGCACCATGAACCTAAGACAGAACATCTACTGGCAGTCGTTTGCCATCTTCTTCAAGTTGGGAGCCTTCACCCTCGGAGGGGGCTATGCCATGGTTCCCCTGATTGAGAATGAAATAGTCAACAAGCGCCACTGGCTGGCCAAGGAGGACTTCATCGACCTGCTGGCCATCGCCCAGTCCTCACCCGGCATCCTGGCTGTGAACATCTCCATCTTCATCGGCTACCGCCTGCGAGGCTGGCGTGGCAGCCTGGTCACCGCCTTCGGCACCATCCTGCCCTCCTTCCTGATTATCCTCTCCATCGCTCTCTTCTTCCACACCTTCAAGGAGAATCCTGTGGTAGAGCGCATCTTCAAGGGCATCCGCCCCGGCGTAGTAGCCCTGATAGCCGCCCCCACCTTCAGCATGGCCAAGTCTGCCAAGATTACCCGCACCACGGTATGGATACCTGTGGTATCGGCACTGCTCATCTGGCTGTTAGGATTCTCTCCCATCTGGATCATCATAGCCGCCGGTGTAGGAGGATTCGTCTATGGGAAACTAAAAACTAAAAACTAAAAATTTTTATAGCTACAAGTAATAGTAGGGCTACCAGGTATAGGAGCGAAACCTTATCCCTAATCATTAATCACTAATCACTAATCACTAAAAAAAGATGCTTTACTTCCAGTTATTCTATACGTTTTTCAAGATTGGTCTGTTTGGCTTTGGTGGCGGTTACGCCATGTTGTCGATGATACAAGGCGAAGTGGTTACTCGCTACGGATGGCTCACACCGCAGGAGTTTACGGATATTGTAGCGGTCAGTCAGATGACACCCGGACCTATCGGCATCAACTCGGCCACCTACGTGGGCTTCACGGCCACGGGCAGCGTGTGGGGCTCTATCGTAGCCACCTTTGCCGTAGTGCTCCCCTCCTTCATCCTGATGCTCACCATCAGCAAGTTTTTCCTTAAATACCAGAAGCATCCGCTCGTCGAGGCGGTGTTCAAGGGGCTTCGCCCCGCCGTGGTGGGACTGTTGGCCTCCGCCGCCCTGGTGCTGATGAATGAGGAGAACTTCAGTTCACCCACAGACGACCTCTATTCATTCATCGTGAGCTGTCTGCTCTTCATCATTACCTTTATAGGTACCCGCCGCTTCAAGCTCAACCCCATCGGCATGATCATAGTCTGCGGCATAGCAGGACTGCTGCTCTACTAAAAAACCAGCGTGCATCGCAGGGATAATCTACGATGCACGCTGGTTCAGGATGCAGCGAGGTCTAAATCAGAATCGCATACCTACGGTGAGAAGCACCTGGCTGCGGCTGTTATCGACCTTAGTGGGCATGGAGGTCACAACATCATCACCGAATTCGTTGTAGAAGGGATAGAAGTCTGACTTCTGCCAGCTGTACTTATAGGCCAGGTCAGCATAGAACATCTTACCGCGATAACCCAGACCGATGGTGGCCGTGTGGAGATCTTTGGTGTTGTTGAACTCCGTATCGGTATTGATGCTGTTGATGGGCAAAGCCTTGACCGCATAGTCGTTAAAAGCTGCCGAGGTGAAGTTATAACCAGCACGCAAGGCGAACTGCGACGTAGGCTTCATCTCCATACCGAGGCGCAAGGTGTGGGTAGCCTTCAGACAGAGGTCAGCCTCAGCCGTCTCCCACGCCATCTCATACCCCTCTGGATACTTGAACTTCATCGATGAATAGTCCTCGTACTCATACTCGGCACCCAGTGCCAGCATAGAGCCCACCGTGTAACCCAGCGATGCGTTGATCACCCAAGGTGTCTCCAGCTTGAAATCACGAATCATCGGGCCACCCAGCTCGCTGAAAGTGCTGGCAGAGAGGCGCGTGGTTTGCTGATTATCGTTCAGAAACACATCAGAGGTCAGTTCCGCACCCGTCTCGAAGGTGAGGGAGTACCATGTGGGTGTATGCACAGCCAGACCGATGCGCAGGGGTGAATCCTCGAAGGGACGGGCAATCATACCCAGCTTGACATCGAAACCTGAACCGTAGATGCGGTTGTAGTTCTCCAACGAATAGCCTTCACCGTTGCCGTAATCCTCATCGTAGAGCGCGTATTTCTTGTAGTTCACATCGTAAGCACCGATAGTGGCACCGAAGTAGAAGCGGTCGTTGACGTTGAAAGCCATATTGAAGTTGTACTGATCCACGCCACCCCGTTCACGGCTCTGGAAGAAGGCATCCACCTCATCGGGGACCACGGCATAGAACATGTCGTCCAGCAGACCACCCCGTGTACCTAGAGCGCCGAGCCAGCCGGCATCGCTGTCGTTCCAGATATCGGCAGAATTGAAGTTTTTCCAGGGATCCTCATCAGGGGCCACCTGCGCCAGGTAGCCATCGTAGTCGCGTGCCTGCTGCTCCATGGTGTACACCTGCGAGAGGTAGTAATCACCGAATGCACCCATCAGTCCGCTCATGGTGAGGTTTCGGTAGAGCGACTTGCTCTTCGTATAGTTGAAACCGAAGTTGACGTAGCGCAGGGAGGTCTGGTTACCAATCTTCATGGCATAGACAAATCCAGCATTGTCGAAGCTCCAGCGGCACTTGTTGTTTTCAAAGCGGTTACCATCGAAGTTGCTTTCGGTGCCGTTCATGTTGTAGCTGAAGGAGAAGGAGGCATCGTTGCTGCGGTAGATACCGATACCGGCGGGATTGGTTCCCATGGTGGTGATGTCACCACCCAGGGCACCCATGGCACCACCCATACCTACGAAGCGGGCCGTACCGTTCAAGTCCTTCTGTGCGATGCTCATGGCATCATATACTGTTTGCGCTCCCGCACCCATCACACCGAGGGAAAGCGTCAGAGCCAGAATTAGTTTCTTCATATCACTCATTATTTTATTTTGTTAATACCTGTTTGTAGGAGCGGAGCTGTGTGTCCGCTCTGATTACCGTCTGCGGCCACCACCGCCACCGCCTGAAGAACGTACGGCACCACCGCCACTGCTGCGGGTAGAGCTGCCCGTGCTGAAGCTGCTGCCTCTGCTGCGCGAAGAGCTACCGCTGTTGTAACTACGGCTCGGCGTGTTGCCCTGTGAGGAGCGTGTGGCTGCCGTACCCTGCTCACGACGCTGGGGAGAGGTGCTTGAACCGCGGTTGTACGTAGCCCGGGTCTCACCGCTGGCAGCTGAGCTTCGCGTAGAAGCCCCTGTAGCACGGGTTGAACCACCCGTAGCCGTGGAGCGACGTACCGAACCGCCCTGCTGGGCCTCAGTGGTTCCCGTCACGCGGGTGCTGCTGGGACGGGTGTAGGTCTGACGACGGCTGGATGAAGCGGTACCGGTACGGGTAGCCCCACTACGACCAGAGCCACTTTCGGTCTGACGGGTACCTACTACACGACGCGTAGAGGAGTTGCCCTGCGAACGGGTGCTCGTGCCGGTCTGACGCGTAGAGGAGCCGGCCGTCACGCGACGTGAGGCCTGCGTACCTGCGGTGCGGGTTACGGAGCGGCGGGCAGCCAAGCCGGGACGGTAGCCGTTGGCACGCGAAGAGGCTGAATAGCGAGAGCCTACCGAAGGACGGGTCGTGTAGGCCCCACCCCATGGACGGGAAGGAGCCCATGACGGTCCCCAGCCCGGGTGATGATGGTGGTGATGGTAGGCGAAGTGCGGACCATGCCAGTAGTCGTAGCCGTACCAACCCGAGTACCAGCTCCAGCTGAAGAAGGGATCGTGCCAGCCCCAGCTGCAGTAGGGCGAATACCAACCCCAGCCGTAGGAGTTAAAGCGCCAGTCCCACCAGAGACGGTTGGAGAAGGTGGGAAAAGCGTAGGCATAAAGTCCATCGGTATAGATGTTCCATTCCCAGGAATTAAGTCCATAGACCACGTCGAAATAGATGGGGCTGCTCACCGAGATGGCGTAGCGGGGATTGCGGAAGCGGATGATGCGGGTGGCATACTCGTAGTCGTCTACCGAGCCGTCAAACCCATTCACCCACTCACCACGGAGGTCGCTGTCAGCACGCTCATCAATATAGAGCGTGTCGTTGTCGCTGGCAAAGGTATAGTCACTGGCTTCGTAGCGGCGGTTATAGGCATCCACGTCGCGCACACGCTTCTTCTTGTCACGTACCACAACGGTGGGCGACTGCGTCTCAACAACCACCGTCGCAGGTGTCTCTACCCGTACGGGGGCTGAGGTCTCCACCCGTACAGGAGCTTTCTTCTTCTCTACCTTCTTCTTGGAGGGAACGTAGTAGAGGTCATCGTCTGCCGACTGAGCCATCAGCATCATCGGCAAGGCACATGCGGCCAAAAGAGTCATTAAAAGCTTCTTCATATCGTTCTGTTTTTATTGTTTCCTATCCATATACTATCTTTTGCACGACAAAGATAAGGCCAATTCTGCATACAGACGAGAGATTTTCCCGAAAGATTAGTAGGGATTTCCCTAAAAACGACTACTTTTGTGGTCGGAAACCCATTTTTTATTCCTTTTTAGCTTATGCAATACTTCGAATATACCCTTCAGGCTACTCCATTCAGCGAGACGGCCACCGATCTGCTGAGCGCCCTGCTCGGTGAAGTGGGCTTTGAAAGTTTCGTGGTCGAAGACCAGCAACTCAAGGCCTACATCCAGGCTGCGCAGCACGATGAGGCTGCTGTCAGTGCCATCTTGGCAGACTTCCCCATGCCGGACGTCACCATCTCCTTCACGCACCAGCTGGCCGAGGACCGCGACTGGAACGAGGAGTGGGAGAAGAACTTCTTCCAGCCCATCGTCATCGGTGACCGCTGCTGCATCCACAGCACCTTCCATAAGGATACGCCCCACGTGGAGTACGACATCATCATCAACCCGCAGATGGCCTTCGGCACAGGACACCACGAGACCACGGGACTCATCCTGGGTGAGCTGCTCGACAGCGACCTCCAGGGACGCTCCCTGCTCGACATGGGTTGCGGCACAGCCATCCTGGCCATCCTGGGCCGTATGCGCGGCGCCGCCCCCTGCACCGCCATCGACATTGACGACTGGTGCGTGCGCAACTCGCTGGACAACATCGCCCTCAACGGCATGGACCAGATCAGCGTCTTCCACGGCGATGCCTCCATCCTGGGTGACAAAGGGCCTTTCGACTACGTGATAGCCAACATCAACCGCAACATCCTGCTGGCCGATATGGCCCGCTACGTGGATTGCATGAACCCAGGAGCCACCCTGCTGATGAGCGGATTCTATGTAGAGGACATCCCCGTGCTCCGTGCCGAAGCGGAGCGACTGGGCCTGCAATTCGTGCATCACCGCGAAAACAACCGCTGGGCCGCCCTGCGGTTCACCCGCCCTTGAAGTACCTTTTTAACAGAAAGAGGAGGAAAAATGCGGAGATAATCAAGAAACTTTCGTATATTTGCCCCATTTATCATCAAGAACTCGAGAAAATGAGAGTAACAGACCTGATTAACAGTGCGGAGAAGACCGCCTTCTCCTTCGAGATTCTGCCGCCCATCAAGGGTACGGGCATCGAGAAAGTGTATCAAGACATTGATACGCTGCGCGAATTTGACCCCAAATACATCAACATCACCACCCACCGCAGCGAGTTTGTCTATAAGGACCTGGGCAACGGCCTCTTCCAGCGTAACCGCGTACGCCGCCGTCCTGGCACCGTGGCCGTAGCTGCTGCCATCCAGAACCGCTACGGCATCACCACCGTACCCCACATCCTCTGCAGTGGATTCAACCGCGAAGATACGGAGTACGTGCTGCTCGACCTGCAATTCCTGGGCATCACCGACCTGCTCGTGCTGCGTGGTGACAAGGCCAAACACGAGAACATGTTCACCCCCGAACCGGGCGGCTACGCCCACGCCATCGAGCTGCAGGAGCAGATCAACCGCTTCAACCGCGGCATCTTCGTGGATGGCTCAGAGATGAAAATCTCCAAGACCCCCTTCACCTACGGCGTGGCCTGCTACCCCGAGAAGCACGATGAGGCGCCCAACATGGAGAGCGACCTCTACTGGCTCAAGAAGAAGGTGGAGGCCGGTGCGGAATATGCCGTCACCCAGCTCTTCTACGACAACCGTAAGTACTTTGAGTTTGTGGAGAAGGCGCGTGCGGCAGGCATCTACGTGCCCATCATCCCCGGCATCAAGCCCTTCAAAAAGATGTCACAGCTCACCGTCATCCCCAAAACCTTCAAGGTGGATCTACCCAAGGAACTGACTGACGAGGCGCTGAAGTGTACCACCGATGAACAGCTCAAGCAGGTGGGCATCGAATGGTGCATCAAGCAGTGCAAGGAGCTGATAGCCCATGGCGTGCCGAGCATACACTTCTACAGCGTAGGGGCCGTGGATAGCATCCGCGAAGTGGCCAAGGCCATCTATTAATCGTTTATACCTTTATATAATTATTACGCACGAAGACATGTTCAGTTTCAGCGACATCATCGGACAAGAGGAGGCCAAGCAGCGGCTGCTGCAGGAGGTGAGCGAGGGACGCATCGCCCACGCCATGCTCTTTACCGGGCCGGAAGGGTCAGGCAAGCTGCCCATGGCCCTGGCCTATGCCCGCTACCTCTGCTGTGAGCACCCCACGTCCACTGATGCCTGCGGCTGCTGCCCCTCGTGCGTGAAGTGGGAGAAGCTCATCCACCCCGACGTACACTTCGTCTTCCCCATCGTGGCCAAGAAGGCGCAGAAGAAGGAGGTGTGTGACGACTATTTGCCCGCCTGGCGCAGGCTGCTCAGTGCGGGGAGCTACTTCAGCCTCAGTCAGTGGCTCGACGAGATGGATGCCGAGAACAGCCAGGCTCTTATCTATGCCAAGGAGAGCGACGAGATACTCCGCAAGCTGAGTCTCAAGTCCAACCAGGGCGGCTACAAGATTGTGCTGATGTGGCTGCCGGAGAAGATGAACGAGGTGTGTGCCAACAAGCTGCTCAAGCTGCTCGAAGAGCCTCCGCAGCAGACGGTATTCCTGCTCGTGAGCGAGGCTCCCGAACAGCTGCTGGCCACCATCCTGAGCCGTACGCAGCGCTTCCACCTGCCCCGCCTGGAGGAGGAGGTGATTGCACAGACGCTGCAGAGCCGCTTCGGTGTGCTGCCCGAGGAGAGCCGTAACCTGGCCCACATTGCCAACGGCAGCATGATACAGGCCCTGGCCGCCATCCAGCTCAATCAGGACACGGCCCTCTTCTTCGAGCTCTTTGTCAGCCTGATGCGTCTGGCCTACCAGCGCAAGATACGCGAGATGAAGCAGTGGAGCGAAGAGCTGGCCACCATGGGACGCGAACGGCAGAAGAACTTCCTCTGCTACTGCCAGCGGCTGGTGCGCGAGAACTTCATCTTCAACCTCCGCCGCCCGCAGATGAGCTACATGACCACCACCGAGCAGCAGTTTGCCGTGAAGTTTGCCCCCTTCATCAACGAACTCAACGTCATCGGCATGATGGAGGAGCTGAGCCAGGCACAGATTCACATCGAGCAGAACGTCAATCCGCGCATGGTCTTCTTCGATTTCGCTCTGAAGATGATTATGCTCCTGAAGCATTAAACTAACGAGATAACCACCAAAGAAACACACCTAATAAGAATGGACGATAAGCGTATGACAGAATATAAGTTACACAACGGAAGCGGCGGTCTCTGCTGCCGTAGCTGTGGCCGACAGGACCATCAGTTGAACACCTACGACTGGCTGGCCGATATCCCCGGCAACGACCAGGTGACCGACCTGGTGGAGGTGCAATTTAAGAACACCCGCAAGGGATACTACCACAACAGCAACCACCTACCCCTGCAAAAGGGCGACATCGTGGCAGTGGAGGCTTCGCCAGGTCACGACATCGGCGTAGTGACCCTCACGGGTAGCCTGGTACAGCTGCAGCTGAAGAAGGCCAACCTCAAGTCGGAAGCCGATATCAAGCGTATCTACCGCAAGGCCAAGCCCGTGGATATGGAGAAGTATGAAGAAGCTAAGGGACGCGAGCACAGCACGATGATCCGTGCCCGCCAGATAGCCCTCGACCTGAAACTTCAGATGAAGATAGGCGACGTAGAGTACCAGGGCGATGGTAACAAGGCCATCTTCTACTACATCGCCGACGAGCGCGTGGACTTCCGTCAGCTCATCAAAGTGCTGGCTGAAGTGTTCCGCGTGCGTATCGAGATGAAGCAGATCGGTGCACGTCAGGAGGCGGGCCGCATAGGGGGCATCGGCCCCTGTGGCCGTGAGCTCTGCTGCGCCACGTGGATGAAGAGCTTCGTCTCGGTATCGACCAGCGCCGCGCGTTTCCAGGACATCTCGCTCAACCCACAGAAGCTGGCTGGCCAGTGTGCCAAGCTGAAGTGCTGCCTCAACTACGAGGTGGACTGCTACGTAGAGGCCCAGAAGCGCCTCCCCTCGCGCGAGATTCAGCTCGAGACGCTCGACAACACCTACTTCTACTTCAAGGCGGACATCCTGGCCAATCAGGTCACCTACTCTACCGACAAGCAGATACCAGCCAACCTGGTGACCATCAGCGGTCGCCGAGCCTTCGAGGTCATCGGCCTCAACCGCAAGGGCATCAAGCCAGAAAATCTGCAGGAAGAGGAAGGTAAAGGCGAAGAGAAGCGCTCATCCGACCTGCTCGAACAGGATAGCCTGACCCGCTTTGACCGCAGCAAGAAGGGTGGCAAGAACAAGAAGAAAAAGAAAGGCGAAGGACAGCAGGCAGCCCCACAACAGGCCGCACCGAATGCCCCTCAACAGGGCGGCAAGCAGCAAGGGAAGAAGCCGCAGAAAGGCAAGCAGCCGCAACAGGGTGGCAAGCCGCAGCAGTCACAGCCTCAGCAACCGCAACAGCCCAAACAGCCTCAGCAACCGCAACAGGGTGGCAAGCCGCAGCAACCCAAAAAGCCGCGTAACAACGAGCCTCGTGCCCCCCGCACAGAGCAACCGCAGCAGTCACAGCCTCAGCAACCGCAACAGCCCAAACAGCCTCAGCAACCCAAGAAAAATGAGGAAGCATAATCTCCTACACCGGAGCGTAGCTGGATGGATGATGGCGGCGGTAATCCTGCTCACCACCAGCTGCCTTCCCGCTGACAAGCATTTCCATAGCTATCGTCCCATACCCTCCTGCGGGTGGGTGTGGGGCGATACCCTACGCTTTACGACACCGCTTAACGACTCACTGACTCACTACCTCTACACCGTAGAGCTGCGCCACGACAACAGTTACCCTTACAACCAGATAGCCGTAGCCTTCAGCTTAAAGCCCGCCGATGGCGAATCCACCATCTATACGGACACCTTACATTGTGCGCTCAGCAACGACCACGGTGTATGGCAAGGAGAAGGCTGGGGCAACCTCTTCGTGAGCAGTCACCCAGGCCACACCTTCAACATTCCCTGCGGCGGCAGCTACGAGCTGACCCTCAGCCACATCATGCAGCGCGATACCCTGCCAGGCATCTTCAATGTAGGCCTCAAGATAGAGGCTGTGACAGCCCTAAGGCCATAAGACGATTATTCCAATCAAGAAGTATGAATCAGCACCGTGGCATAAGCCGCGATGCCCTCCTCACGTCCCGTGAAGCCCAGCTTCTCCGTCGTGGTAGCCTTAACCGACACATCCTCCTCGTCGATGCACATCACACCTGCCATCACCCGTTGCATCTCAGGGATGAAAGCCTTCAGCTTGGGCCGTTCGGCGCAGATGGTAGCATCCACATTGCCCACGGTATAACCCTTCGTTGCCAGCAGGGCCACCGTCTTGCGCAGCAGCACCTTGCTGTCTATACCCTTGAATTCACTCTCTGTATCAGGGAAATGAAAGCCGATGTCGCGCAGGTGTGCAGCCCCGAGCAGGGCATCACACACAGCATGAATCAGTACATCGGCATCGCTGTGGCCCAGCAGTCCCATCGTGTGGTCTATGCGGATGCCACCCAGCCACAATTCGCGTCCCTCCACCAGTCGGTGGACGTCGAATCCAAATCCTACTCTTATCTTCATATATGCTCTCTTCGTTGATATTGTTCAATTGATGATATCACCTGATGTGGAAATCAAGCAACTTGCGCTCGCCGATGTAGCCCTCCAGGTGCTGCCCTATGGCCACGGGGCCCACACCCACGGGTGTACCCGTATAAATCAGATCACCCATCTTGAGTGTCATGAAGCGGCTCACGTAGGCAATGATTTCGTCCACGCTGAAGAGCATGTCCGCCGTACAGCCGTGCTGCACGCACTGCCCGTCGATGTCGAGGTGAAAGTCCAGCTGCTGCACGTTGCCTCCCAGCTCCTCCAGGGGCACAAAGGTGCCGATGGCTGCTGAATTGTCAAAGCCCTTGCTCAGCTCCCAGGGATGCCCTTCGGCGCGAAAGCGGCGCTGCAGGTCGCGTGCCGTAAAGTCGATACCCACGGTCACCGCATCGTAGTAGCGGTGTGCAAAGCGTGGCGCGATGCACTTGCCCAGCCGGCTGATGCGCACCACCACCTCCGTCTCGTAGTGCATCTCCTGCGAGAAGTCGGGCAGGAAGAAAGGTTTCCCATCGCGCAGGATGGCTGAATCGGGTTTGAGAAAGATGACCGGTTCGGGCGTCTCCTCCGTATGTCCAAGCTCCACCTTATGGAGCGCATAGTTCATTCCTACAGCTATTATCTTCATTATTTCAGTTAGTTACAGTATTATTTCAAACAGTTACGATATGCCCTGTTCAACACACTATTAATAATAGAATACAAAAGTAAACTATTTCCCCGAAATCCGTGACACGCATTAACATTATTTCTATCAGTTAACCATCATAGGCAGTAACAAAAAAAAACAAGGCTGTGAAACGATGTTGCGCACTTACCCTCTATCTTTGCCCCCGAAAACTAAAAAAACAGTACGACAGATGAAGAACGATTGAATCAGAAAAAAGCTTTGGATACTCGATACGCTGTACCGCACAGGGGAAATCACCTTTGCTGAGCTGTGCCGTCGCTGGGAACGCAGTGCGGACAACGACTCCAAGGAGCCGCTGCAGCGTCGCACCTTTATCAATTGCAAGGAGGCCATTCAGAGGAACTTCAAGATTGACATTGCCTGCTACTCGTCCGACGGCTACAAGTACTACATCAAGGACATAGCCGACCTGCGCAATGGTGGGCCTTGTACCTGGAAATCTGGTTCATGGTCGTGCTGCTACTGACCTATCTCCTACCCGTGCAGCCCTCACCATGGCTCCTTACCCCGCTCTCCCTCCTGGCATCGCTAGCCCTGTTCATCCCGCTCGTGAAGCTGCTCAAGCGCCTGCCATGCCAGTGGCTTATCCGCAGCATCCGGGTAGCCTGCGACCTGCTCATCCTGGAGCTCCTCCTCCCCCTGCTCCTCGCCGTGACCCTGCTGATTACCCGCCTCTGAGGAGTTAAACATCCAGCGCTGAAGAGTTAAACATCCAGCCGTGGAGAGTTAACTCTTCAGCCGTGAACAGTTAACTCCCCAGAAGGGGACATGAAGAGGCCAAGAAATTGCCATTATATGCTATATAACAGAGAAAAACGTTTGGTATTCTCAGAACTTGTTTCTATTTTTGCCCAACTAAACCAGAGCCAAAAACCATAAAGTATGTACCGAGGAATGATTAACTTCAAATGTTCGGAATGCGGCGCCAAGTTCACTGCTCCCGACATGGAATGGCTTGCGACGAGCTACAGCACGCCCCAGCCCTGCCCGGAGTGCAACAGTCGTCGTACCTATCCCGCCATGTGCTGGCCCTTCAGCTGGCTCACCAAGCACGATTATAAGAAAATATGGGAATACATTGATAAGCAACAAGATACATCACAAAATGAGTGCCCTAGTTCCCACTAACATCGAAAAATACCGCTCGCATTTCAAGGAGAGCGACCTATGGCGCAAGATAAAAAGCGTAGCAAGACAGGCCGGCGTAAAGGTGATTTATGTTGCACTGCTTCTATACTATGTCTTGCAGTCGCCCAACGTCAGCATGGCCGACAAGGTCAAGATTTATGGAGCGCTGGGTTACTTCATCTTGCCTTTAGACCTCATACCAGACTTCATCCCTGTGGCAGGTTACACAGATGACCTCGGAGCACTGCTCTGCGCTCTCAATGCCGTAACGAGCAACATCACTCCCGAAATCAAGTCCCAAGCCCTGCATAAGCTGCAAGAGTGGTTCGGTGACGTGGGAGAAGTGGAACTGGATATGTGATACTATAAATCATAATACATACTCCTCAAATCCGCAACTTCGTTTGTTGCGGCTTAATGGGTTGGGATTTGATCAGATTAGTTATGCCGATGTCGGGAATTGAGCTTCAAATCGCCGCAGATGTGCATAGTTACCCCTTACCCCACGATGCGGCTTGAGGCAATACGCTGTGGATGACCCTCAAATCTGTAGCATCAGCCATAGGCTTCCGGGAATAGTCCGGCGTAGGCACGATTGTCGGTATAGACATTGAGCACGTGTTGCCTTGCGGTCTTGACCCACTTGGCCGGCACCGATATGAACTTGAACACAAAAGCCTTAATGCGGCTCGTAGCCTTGAGCCCGAAAAGCAGATGCACATGAGCGAGCGCAGGATTTCGCTGTACTGATATCCGTAGAATTTGCGCCTCACCCCGAGGGTAGAATCAATGACCTTCGAGAGCGAGCGGTCAAATTGTTGCATGACCCAGAAATTTCCGCCGAAAGGAGTGATTTTGTCTGATTTAATTGCTATCTTTGTCATGTCATTTGAAAAACAGCCAGAAGCAGCCCAAGCCGCTCAGCATGCAGATTGCAAACCGTTAGTAAACAAATCCATTTTCTTTCTTTTTTAAAAGATATACATAAGTCGTTGTCACCTTTATGTATCGCAATGGACGTGCCAAATAAGGTTGTGTTATTATAGCATATTGTATATCAGCAATATGATAAGATAGTGATTGAAAAACAGGCAAATAAAAAACCTTCCAAAATGAAATAAACACATTCACTTTGGAAGGGAATCTATGGTGTATTATGCTAATTGCCGATGTGCGCAATCATCTGAACACATGAAGCCGGTGTCAGACAAGCAAGTTTCTATATGCTGAAGGAGTCTTGCCAGTATGTGACTTAAAGAAACGGACGAAATGCTGCGGATATTCGAAGCCCAGTCGTTCGCTTATCATCGTGACGGCAAGGGTGTCGTCATTCAACAGCTGCTTGGCATGGGCAAGGAGGCGGTCGGCAATGATGTCCTTGGCAGTACGTCCTGTCTCTGTCTTCACTAATGTGCCGAAATATCCTGTGGAAAGACAGCACTTGTCGGCAAACCAAGCTACGGAGGGAAGGCCCTCGCTTGGGGCTTTGGTGTCGATATAGTCGTCAAGCAAGGCGATAAACTTCTTCACCACGCCGTGGTTTATCTCCTCACGGGTGATGAACTGGCGGTCGTAGAAGCGAAGGCAATAGTTCAGCAACAGTTCGATGTTGGAAACAATCAGTTCTCGGGTATGCTTGTCGATGGCTCGGTGCAGTTCCTGCTCTATCATGGAGAGGACACCACGGAAAACTTCCACCTCCTGAGCAGAAAGATGAAGTGCCTCGGTACTGTTGTAACCGAAAAACTCATAGCGGCTCATCTGCTTCGCCAACGGGGTGCGGTTGAGGAGGTCGGGATGAAAAACCAAGGCTGTGAACTTTACGAACTGGACATCGGGAGCACGTTCCACAGTCACTACCTGACCTGGAGCAAAACTCGTCACCGTCATCTCGTCAAAGTCGTAGGGCGTACGGCCATAAGATAGTTTGCAGGCCTTAGTCTCCTTGAGATAGATGGCATAGAGTCCGTAGTGCATCACACACTCACGGATGTGTTCAAAACTTTCGACTTGCACTACACTCACCAAGGGATGAAGAGTCTCCACCCCTTGGTAGTCGTTAAAGTCCTGTATCGTGTTCAGATAAATCTCTTGCATAATCAATCATACATATATAATATATAACGCAAAATCGTCTGATTTATTGCAGTATATCTTGATTTGTAGAACACCTCTATTGATTATACTCTTCATCGCTCACCGGTTCCAGCCACTCATTGGATGCGTTCTCTCCATCTATCTCAAAGGCGAGATGAGCAAACCAACTGTCGGCAGCGGCTCCGTGCCAGTGCTTCACATTGGCAGAGATATGTATGACTGTGCCTGGAAGAATTTCCTGTGCAGGCTTTCCCCATTCCTGATACCAACCGCGTCCAGCCACACCGATAAGCATCTGTCCTCCGCCCTTGGTGGCATGATGGATGTGCCAGTTGTTGCGGCAGCCCGGTTCGAAGGTGACATTGGCAATGGGAACCTGCTCGCCGGAAATACGTGCCAGATAACTGTTGCCCTTGAAATACTGGGCATAGGCAGTATTGGGTTCGCCAATGGGGAAAATCATCTCTTGTTGGAAACGACTCTTCGCATCTTCCACCGATGTGTCTTCTTTCCAGACCTCCTTAGCCTGACGGAAAGCCGCCCATGCCTTGGGCCATCCTGCATAGAAAGCGATATGTGTGATGATTTCCGATATTTCCGTTCTTGTGATGCCGTTCTTCTTCGCCTCCTGCAAGTGGTAGGTGAGCGATGAGTCGGTGATGCCCTGACTAATTAGTGAGGTGAGCGTAACAAGGCTGCGGTCGCGAAGGCTAAGCAGGTCGTTGCGGCTCCACACCTCGCCAAAGAGAATGTCGTCGTTGAGCCGGGCAAACTCGGGGGCAAACTCGCCCAACTGCGTGCGACCTGCCGTCTGTACTATCTTCTTCTGTGCCATAACATGGAATGCTAATAGGGTAAATACTGAAATTAAAATGATTCTGTTCATAATTTATTGAATGAAGTTATTGATTTTGTTTGCTGAATTGAGCGGTGTCTGGTCGGACAATACCAGCGACTTGACCATATGTAGCGTTCCCTTCTTGTATTTTTGGAAATGTTCAGAGGCAATATGCTTCTCATACGCTTCTTTGCTTGAATACGTTTCGAGAATAGTTACCTTACAAGGATTTTCCTTCTCCCCCATAGCATACATAGTCAATACCCCTGGTTCGGTACGAAGAGAGACTTCGCCCACTTCTACAGCATATTTCATGTATTATGAAATGGTTCTCCAGGCATTAATACTTGGATACGTGCTGGATTAAGAACGTTTTCGTTAAGCCAAATGAGCAAAGCAAGTTTACTTGCATTTTGCCATGACGAGAACCGACGAAGGAGCGAGCGGAGAGCCGAGTTTACTCGAGCTATCCCGAGCGAGGAGGAGGAAGGCGAAGCCAAAACGAAGGCGAAGCCAACCAATCCTTCGAGTCTATTGGGGTCAGGATTGAAGGGTTTCATAGGAGGTGCATCAACAAAGAAACATCAGGTTCTGGTAGTTTTAAGAAATCTGGAAGGGAATGTGAATCATCAGAGGTACTATTTCACTATAAAACCTAATTTATATTAGTTCATCATACATGTAAACCCATTTCGTAAGCCTGCATCAAGCTGGCATTGCCTTCGATGTCTCTCGCATCGTTTACACCACCGC
>JBJEKT010000061.1:0-13623 GCA_051878775.1 Bacteroides sp.
AAAAGTGGGTGGATTGAACCGCTCTTAGTGGGTGGGTATGCTCCGTTTTCGCCAGAAGCCTGAGCCCACGGTCAGCCCCAGGCCGAGGTGGAGCCGGTAGTTGCCCAGGGCCAGCAGCTGGAGCTTGCCGTAGTCGCGGATAAAGAGGTAGGGGGAGTAGTAGTCGTAGCCTGGGCTGTTGTGGAGCGCAAAGAGGGGTTCGCCGGCATCTTTCTCGGCCGTAAGGCCCAGCTGGATGTGGTTGCTGAAGCGGTAACGGTAGCGTACGGAGTGGTAGAGCGATGGGCCGAGGTAGGCCTTGCGATACCCTTCACGGGTGTAGAGGGGGATGTCAATGCGGCTCTCCAGCCGGTGGTGGCCCCACTGGAGCAACTCCTTGGGCGAGGGGAAACGGACCTTCTGCTGCGGCTCCTCGATGCAGAGATAGGGGAGGATGCGCCTCACCGTGCGGCGACTCAGCCCCCGCACGGCATAGAGCTCGTTGAGCGACTTCATCGCTCCATACTGGGCCAGGTAGTCCAGCAAGTCAGCTATCTGGTATTCGTCCAGGAAGGGGAGCTGCTCCCAGTCGCTGCGCGTGGCGCTGTTGACCTCGATGGGGTGCTGCTGCAGCCATTCCAGGGCCTCCAGCTCATCCTCCCACTGCTCCTCCTCACCCTCCACAGCCAGCTCCTCCAGCTCCTCTTCGAGATAGACTGAGGGGGTGATTTCCTGGGCCTGAATCGGATTTCCCGTGAGCAGAGCGAGCAGCCACAGCAACCTCGCAGCCACCAGACGGTAGGGCCGGTGGGTGGCAAAGGTGCGGCGGAGGTGGGGGGCCATAGCGCAGCAGGGGCGTTAGTCGAAGAGGTTTAACCGCTGCTTGCGGGCCTCTTCGAGCGAGAGTGATGACGACTGCTCGGCCGTGCGTTGCTGGCGCAGGGAGGTATAGCGTTGCTGCAGCTCTTCATGGAGTAGCTGGTGCTGCTCGGGGTTCATCAGCCGTGCGGCGACGGTGGCGTTCTGCGAGGCATCCTTCATGTGGACCACCGTGGCGTGGTAGGTGGGGGCTATCTTCAGCGCCGTGTGCATCAGCGAGGTGGTGGCTCCACCAATCAGCAGCGGGATGCTGAGGCCCGCACGCTCCATCTCCTGCGCCACGTGTACCATCTCGTCGAGCGAGGGGGTGATGAGGCCGCTCAGGCCCACCATATCGACCTGCTCCTCGATGGCACGGCGTACGATGGTCTCGGCGGGTACCATCACGCCGAGGTCGATAATCTGGTAGCCGTTGCAAGCCATCACCACGGAGACAATGTTCTTGCCGATGTCGTGGACATCGCCCTTGACGGTGGCCACGAGTACCTTGCCTGCCGAGGCGGATTCTCCTTGGCGGCTGGCCTCGATGTGCGGCTGGAGGATGGCAACTGCCTGCTTCATGGTGCGTGCGGTCTTCACGACCTGGGGCAGGAACATCTTGCCTGCGCCAAAGAGTTCACCCACACGGTTCATGCCGGCCATCAGCGGTCCTTCGATAATCGCCACCGCCTTGTCGTACTGCTGCAGCGCCTCTGCCAGGTCCTCCTCCAGGTAGTCGCCGAGCCCCTTGACCAGGGCGTACTGCAGACGCTCCTCTACACTGGCTTCGCGCCAGGAGGGCCTGGCCGCAGGGGCATCTGCCGAGGGGGAGCCAGCGGCGAGGGCCTTCTGCTGTTCAGCTTCGGCCTTCAGTTGCTCGGCCACGCCGATGAGCCGTTCGGCGGCATCAGGGCGGCGGTTGAGGATGACATCCTCGATATGCTCCAGCAGGTCGGCAGGCAGGTCGGTGTAGAGCACGGACGAGGCAGGATTGACGATGCCCATGTCCATCCCTTGTGCGATGGCATGGTAGAGGAAGACGGCATGCATTGCCTCACGCAGGTAGTTGTTACCTCGGAAGGAGAAGGAGAGGTTGCTCACCCCGCCGCTCACATGGGCGCCAGGCAGGTGCCTGCGGATCCAGCCGGTAGCCTGGATGAAATGGAGCGCATAGGCGTTGTGCTCCTCCATGCCCGTGGCTACGGCCAGCACGTTGGGGTCGAAGATGATGTCGTAGGGGTTGAAGTGGAGCCGCTCCGTCAGCAACTGGTAGGCACGCTGGCAGACGGCAATCTTCCGCTCGTAGGTGTCGGCCTGCCCCTGCTCGTCGAAGGCCATCACCACCACGGCAGCTCCGTAGCGCTGGATGGTGCGGGCATGGGAGAGGAACAGCTCCTCGCCTTCCTTCAGGGAGATGGAGTTGACGATGGCCTTGCCCTGGATACATTTCAAGGCGGCCTCGATGACGCTCCATTTCGAGGAGTCAATCATGAGGGGGACGCGGGCCACGTCGGGCTCGGAGGCGAGCAGATGGAGGAAGTGAACCATCTCGGCCTCGGTATCGAGAAGGCCATCGTCCATGTTGATGTCGATGACCTGAGCCCCATCTTCCACCTGCTTGCGGGCGATGCTGAGGGCTTCGTTGTATCTCTTTTCGTTGATGAGTCGGAGGAACTTGCGCGAACCGGCCACGTTGCACCGTTCGCCCACGTTCACGAAGTTGTTTTCTGCTTTCACCTCCAGCAGCTCGAGGCCTGAGAGCCAGAGTGCTTCGGCCCGGGGGGCTGGCTGATGGGGCTTGTAGCCCTGGGCCAGCTGGGCAAAGCGGGCAATGTAGTCGGGGGTGGTACCACAACAGCCTCCGACGATGTTGACGAGGCCTTCGTCGAGGTACTCCTTCACCTCCTGGGCCATCATCTCAGGGGTCTGGTCATAGAGGCCCAGGCCGTTGGGCAGCCCGGCATTGGGGTAGGCGCTGATGTAGTAGGGGGCCTTGCGCGAGAGCACCTCCAGGAAGGGCTTGAGCATACGGGCACCGAAGGAGCAGTTGAGGCCTACGGAAAGCAGGTCGGCATGCTGAACCGAGGCCAGGAAAGCCTCCAGGGTCTGACCGGAGAGGGTGCGTCCGCCGATGTCGGAGACGGTCACGGAGAGCATGATGGGCAGCCGTCTGCCCTGCTCCTCCATGCAGCGCTCGGCAGCGTAGAGGGCGGCCTTGGCATTGAGCGTATCGAAGATGGTCTCTATCAGCAGCACATCGACTCCTCCCTCCATCAAGGCGCTGATTTGCTCGCCATAGGCAGCAGTCAGCTGGTCGAAGGTGATGGCGCGGTAGGCGGGGTTGTTGACGTCAGGGCTCATGGAGCAGGTCTTATTGGTCGGACCAACTGAACCGGCTACGAAGCGTGGTTTGTCAGGGGTGCGCTGCGAATAGTCGTCAGCAGCCCGACGGGCCAGCTGGGCGGCGGCCAGGTTTATCTCGCGCACGTAGCCTTCGGTATGATAGTCAGCCTGGCTGATGCAGGTGGCGTTGAAACTGTTGGTCTCGATGATGTCAGCACCTGCCTCGAGGTATTGGCGGTGGATCTGCTCCACCAGGTCGGGACGAGTCAGACAGAGCAGGTCGTTATTGCCTTTCAGTTCTCCCCCCAGGGATGCGAAGCGCTCCCCACGGAAGTCGGCCTCCGTCAGATGAAGTTGCTGAAACATGGTGCCCAGGGCACCATCCAGTATCAGTATGCGTTCAACGATTGCTTGTTGTATTTGCTTCATCTCGTTAGTTGTCAAATGGTTATTTTTTAAACATGCGGGCCATCTCGCGCTTGTCGGCCTTCTCCTTCAGGCTCTCGCGCTTGTCATACTCCTTCTTACCTTTGGCTAGGGCTACCACGACCTTGCAGAGGCCCTTCTCGTTGATGAACATCCTGACGGGTACGATGGTGAAGCCGGGGTCTTTGCTCTCGCGCTGCAGCTTGTCGAGCTCCTTGCGGTTGAGGAGCAGCTTGCGGTCGCGACGGGCGGTGTGGTTGTTGTAGCTGCCGTAGAAGTACTCGGCGATGTGCATGTTCTTCACCCACAGTTCGCCTTTCACAAAGTAGCAGAAGGTATCCACCAGGCTGGCTTTGCCGAGGCGGACTGACTTGATTTCCGTGCCTGTCAGCACGATGCCTGCCGTATAGGTGTCAATCAGGGCGTAGTCGAACGTGGCACGTTTATTCTTGATATTTACAGGAGGTTGCTTCATGATGTGGAGTAAAAGGATGGGTTAGTTGAGAAAGTAGGTCAACTTATCGAAAATCCATTCGATGACGGCGGGTGAGAAGAGCAGGGCTACGGAGCTGACCAGGGTGAAGTTGAGCCGGCTCTCCTCGCCAATCTGCATCAGTCTGTCACTTCCCTCCCACACGATATAGACCGTGTAGAACTGCAGCAGCAGGGCGATAACCTGGAAGTCGGGCATCAGGGCCAGGATGATGCGCAGGCAGAAGATGACCACCATGGAGTAGCCGGCCAGCTGCAGGATGAGACCCTTCTCTGCCGGCAGGTGGAGCATACGGATGGTGTAATGATGAATGAGGTTGGCTGCCAGGAAATATCCACCAAAGAGGGAGACGGCGATGGCACAACATTGCGTCATGGCGTAGCGGAAGCTCTCAGGGCCGCCCCAACCGTGGGAGAAGAGGGAACCTAAAAACACAGAAAGGCCACAAAGGCCTATCATGGGGTAAACGAAGGCGGTGAACACCTTGCGCTTATCCTCTTCCAAACGAATTTCCTCCCAGGCCGGAGCCGGGGAGGAAATCAGTAAAAGAGCTCTATGAAATAATTCCTTATAATTCATGTGATTATTTTTGGCCATAGCCCTTGCGCTCGACGGTCAGCAGCTTGGTCGTGCCCTGGGCTAAGTCGTTGTTATATTCGCTGGCTACGTACTCGATGGTCACGCTGGTAGGCTCAGAGGAGGTCTGCAGGGCGCGCTGCCAGTGCTCGATGGCGGTGCTCAGGTCGAAGGCATAGAAGTAGGCGAAGGGGTATGCGGAAGCATAGCTGTAAGATTCGTAGTTGCTGGAATTCTCCTTGGCGTTGTAGTGCTTCAGGCTCAGCTTAAGGCTCGTGTCACCCTGCTCCACTTCGGAGGCGTAGAACACCAGCGTGAAGGCATGCAGCTTCTGCAAACTCAGGTTGTAGTTGATGGGCAGTACGAGCGTGGTCTCATCGTAGAAGAACCAGGGCTTGTTGTAGCTGTCATCAAAGTAGTTGCTGGTGCGGTTGGTGTTGTCGATTTCGCGGATGCAGGCCGTGTTGACGGAGTCGTTGGCGGCACCTCGTTCATAGACAATCTCCACGGGGGCATCGAGCGGTGCAGCGTAGGTGACGTTGACGTTGTTGAACTTGAGGGTGCTCTCAACATCCAGGTTCTCCTCCTTGTTGTAGGTGCCTTGGATGAAGGCGGCATTCACGTTAGCCAGCTTGAAGCCGTTCTGCTCCAGGTTGGAAAGCGATGCAGAGGAGGGGGTGATGGTGGTCTTGCCATCGGGCGACTTGAATGAACCAAGGCCCAGGTAGCTGGAAGATACCTTGACGAATCCGCCTACGTAGCTCGTATCGGTGTCGCTGCTGTTAGAGTCAAGACAAGAAGTGAACGAAAGGCCCATGCAGAGGGCCATAGCTGTTGCAAAAAAAATGTTTTTTTTCATTTTACCTATTATACTTTTTGAGTTTGCAAATTTAGATAAAAGAATTGAGTTTCACCCCAATCTCCTACCGATTTTCATTGTTTTTATCCAAAAAACGGCAAGCAGGTCAAAATACTGCACTAAACGACTGTAACTTTAACATTTATTTGTAGAATAGTTGATTAATCAGGTCCCTCCGCCCCATGCGTTTGAGCTCAGCTATCAGCTTGTTGCGCTCTTCAGGCTTGTACCAGAAGAAGAACTGCCGCTGGGCCAGCTTCTCCTGGGGGCGCTTGGCGCTATAGACGGGCTGGAGCGTATAGGGGTGGAAGCCGGTGTACCAGGTCTCGGTGGAGACGGTCATGGGCGTGGGGGTGAAGTCCTGCACCTGCTCCAGGTGGAAGTCGAGGCGGCGGGTGATGACGGCCAGCTCGGCCATATCTACGGCGCGGCAACCCGGGTGACTGGAGATGAAGTAGGGGATGAGCTGCTGACGCAGACCCTCCTCGCGGTTGATGCGGTCGAAGATGCGCTTGAACTCCTCAAACTGGGTGAAGGGGGGCTTACGCATCATCTGCAGCACCTCGTCGCTCGTATGCTCGGGGGCTACCTTCAGCCGTCCGCTCACGTGGTGGCTGATGAGCTCGCGGGTGTATTCACGCGTGCTGCGGTTGATGGCCTCGTCGGCATGCTGGTGGAGAAGCAGGTCGTAGCGCACGCCACTGCCGATGAAGGAGCGCTTGATGCCGGGCAGGGCATCTACGGCATGATAGATGTCCAGCAGGGGGCGGTGGTCGGTGTTCAGGTTGGGGCAGATGCGCGGATGGATGCAGGAGGGGCGCTTGCAACGCTCGCACAGCGTCTGGTCGTTGCCCTTCATGCAGTACATGTTGGCGCTCGGGCCGCCCAGGTCGCTCAGGTAGCCCTTGAAGTCGGGCAGCTCCATGATGGCCTTCACCTCGCGCAGGATGCTCTCCTTGCTGCGGCTCATGATGAATTTGCCCTGATGGGCCGAGATGGTGCAGAAAGCGCAGCCACCAAAGCAGCCACGGTGGATGTTGACCGAGAACTTGATCATGTCATAAGCCGGTATGCGCTTCCCCTTGTATTTGGGGTGGGGCAGACGCGTATAGGGCAGGTCGAACGAGTGGTCGAGCTCGGCTTCGGTCAGCGGGGGATAGGGAGGATGGACCACCACCGTCTGGGAGCCCACCTGCTGGAGGATGCGCTGGGCATGGAGTTTGTTGCTCTCCTCCTCGATGTGGCGGAAGTTGGCGGCCTCTTTCTTCTTGTCACTCAGGCACTCTTCGTGGGCGTAGAGCACGATGTCGTCAGGATGGGCCTGCACCTTGCCCTCCAGGAGTGAGGCGGTCTGGGGAATCTGCAGCGTGTGGAGCGGAGTACCTTGGGGGAGCTCCTTCAGGCGGCGGGCCAGCTCCACGATGGGCTTCTCGCCCATGCCATAGACCAAGAGGTCGGCCCCGCTATCCACCAGGATGGAGGGGCGCACCTTGTCCTGCCAGTAGTCGTAGTGGGTCAGCCGGCGCATACTGGCCTCAATACCACCCAGTACGACAGGCACTTCGGGGAAGAGGCGTTTCAGGATTTGGGTATAGACAATCGAAGGGTACTCTGGACGCATGTCGGGACGCGCATCGGGGGTGTAGGCATCGTCGCTGCGGAGCCGCTTGTTGGCCGTATATTTGTTGACCATGCTGTCCATGCAGCCGGCACTCACGCCGAAGAAGAGACGTGGTGCACCCAGCTTCTTGAAGTCGCGCAGGTCGTCACGCCAGTTGGGTTGTGGCACGATGGCCACGCGCAGTCCTTCGGCCTCCAGGATACGGCCGATGACGGCTGCGCCAAACGAGGGGTGATCCACGTAGGCATCACCGCTGAAGAGGATGACGTCCAGTGCATCCCATCCACGCAGTTCCACCTCCTTCTTGGTGGTAGGCAGCCAGTCGGTCAGTTGGTATTGTTTCATTTCGTAAATTGCAACCGCATCTTTTCGCGGTCGTAGATTTCGCGGAAGCCAATGCCTTGCTCGGAGAGAAACTCCTTCAGGTCAGCAAAGAGCTGCTCTTGGTCGGTCACGATTTCAAGCGTCTCTCCCTGCTGTGCCTCGCAGATGGCCTGGACGGCTGGTATCAGCGGACTGTAGGGCATGGGGCCACAGGTATCTATTGTCTTCATCATTTCTCCTCAGCTTCTGCTGCTTCATCCTCCGGTTGGTTAAGCCATTGCAGGTAGAGGATGATGAGCTGGTTGAGCCCGAAGGCCTTCATGTTACTGTGGTAAATCACGTCAATGCAAAGGTCGAGCAAATCTTTGCAATTCCCTTCTTTTGAAGTGATTAAGTCGCGGATGTTGAGGCGTAGCTTATCGAGTACACTCTCATCCACGATGCCGTTGCTGTCTATCAGGTGACGGAACAGTCCATATTTCTCAATCGTGGCCAGGTTCTCCTCGGACACGTTCATCGAGCGGGTACCGCTCTGGTTGGCTTGAATAGTAAACATGGTTTGACTAATTTTAAAAATGCGAGGCAAAGATAGGTTTTTCCCACCATATCCACATCATGTTTGGGACGATTTATTTGTTTTTCGTGGTCAGGAACTGCAAAATGGAGGCCATCCATTGCAGCCGGACCCTCTCATCGGTCACGCATTCCAGGGGGAAGCCCATGACGAAGGTGCGGTATTCTGCTCCGCGATAGGCTACGGCAGCTGACGTCCCGTCACCATAGGTCATGGCGGTGAAGCTCTCCGGTGTGGGCAGCAGCTGGTCACTTTGGGGCAGGGGGTAACAACGTTCGTTGGGGAGACGTTCCAGCTGCCCCTCCTGCTTCATGCCCTGTACGCGGAAGTAGCGTGCGGAGGTGGTGGACGACCCTCCGTAGCTGCACTTCAGCACGTCGCTCAGGAAGCGGCGGTTGCTCTCGCTCTGCTGCATGTCGCTTGCCACGTAGGCTCCGCTCACCAGCAGCCGTCCACCGATGGTAAGGTAGGAGGAGAGGGCACGTTGCATGGGTGAGGAGAAGGTCCTATAGTAGCGGTTGAGTGAGGGGAGTGCCTGCTCGTCCTGCTTCTCCAGGCCGAGGAGGTAATCCACGATGTCATAGTCGTAGAGCGGTACGAGGTTCTCCTCTACCGCCTCATCGCTGCAGGAGGTGAAGCTGTAGCCTCCGGCGGCCTGGATGGCCTTGCCGTGGATGAAGGGGTAGTCGAAGCTGTTGCCTGCCATCTGGAGCCCTTCGAGCGAATCGTCACTCTCTCCCAGCTGCTTGCCGGCCAGCTTGCGGTCGAACACCTGCTGGTAGCCGCAGAGGGAGATGTTCTTCAGGTAGGGGACACCGGGGTCTTGCTCCAGGTCGAAGCCGGCTCGCTGGGTATCGTTGATGACAGCCGGACCGCTCAGCCGGTCGAAGCCGTTGATGATGAGCACACGGTGCTGCTCCTTCTGCTTGCTCTTGCAGGCACTCAGGATTTCCGAAGGGAAGCTCTCACCGCCTCGGTTCACCGCGGTTACCTTAAAGCTATAGACCACCCCGGGCTCCACCTTGACGGTATAGGAGGTGCCACTCACACGTACGCCGTTATCGAAGCCGCCACGCCCGATGCGGGTATAGACGATGTACTCGTCGGCCATAGCGGTAGGTTCTGTAGGGTCAGCCTGGGGACGCCAGTTGAGCTCGAGGCTGTTTTTCTTCTTGCCGAAGTGGATGGCGAAGTGGGTCACGGGCAGGGGCTGCACCACATAGTCCGCATGGTGCTGTGTGGCGAGGAAGCGGAGGATGCCTTTGTAGAGCGAACGTCCTACGGTAAACTTGAAGAGAGGGTCGTGACCCCACACCATGTCTGAGAAGTTCTGATGCGACAGCAGCTCGATGATGCAGGAGGCCACGGAGGGGAGGCGCGTCTCGCTGTAGTTGCGGTCCCATAGGCTGCGCCGGTTCCAGCCGTTGCCCATGGCGGCACGCAGGTCGGTGTCCAGCTGGCTCATCAGCAGGTCGGCCAGGTCGCGCGAGGCCAGCCGGCTGGTGCCTGCACTCAGCTGCCCCTCGTTGAAGCGGGTGGTGTAGATGCCCAGGGTGCCCACCCGCTGGTCATCTTCGTGGAAGCCGGCGTCGCTATGGAGCGCCAGGTTGAGCTCGAAAGGCACACCAAGGCCCTCCGTACGGGGATTGTAGGCCGAGCTGCCGTTGAGGTAGTTGAGCGCACGTGAGCGGGTGTTGATGTCATCGCTGTAGTCGTTGCCGCTCTGGTAGCCGTTATAGACCTCCTGGGGCATTCCGTTCCAGAGGGCTTCGTAGCGTGCCCCCTCCAGGTAGCGGGGGAGTCCGCTGAGTTTCCCTTCGCGGGCCACATTGCCCATGCCTCCTCCGAAGCGTACGGCATCAGCCGTCACTACGCCTTGCTCCGCGCTCTCGTTGCTGAGCGTGACCATGCCGTAGTCGTTGCGCCCCTGGTCAAAGCGGAAAGTGCCGAGATAGACCCACGTGCCGCCCCCCATCTGCTGGTTGACGCGGAACTCAGTCACCCCACCGCTATGGAACACGCTGTACTTGGCATCGCTCACGCTCTGGGGAAGGCTCTGGTAGCTCACATAGACGGCATACTCACCCGTCTCGGGGATATCGGGAATCCATTCGGCAAAAGCCCGTTCAGCTTTGCGCTCCGTGGCAATCATCCGTGTACTTCCCTCCGTAAAGGGGTTCTCGTTGTCCTGGTAGCTGGCCCGGCGATGGGCAAAGCCGCGTGCGGACGAGGTTTGCCACTTGGCCTTGCGGCTCGATACTTCCAGGTACATGGAGGTGCTCGTGGGGGTGTCGTTGTCCACGATCACCTCGTGGCGTTGCAGGTCGCGTTCGCGGGGAGTATAGACCACGGCGCCTGCCTGCTCCAGCATGGGGATGAGGTAGGGGAGAACGAACGACTGCGTGAAGAGATCCTCAGTGGTGCAGAAGAGGCGAGGCCGTTGCCAACCCCATTTGTCTTCGCGGTTCACGAAGTAGCGACCGTGACTCTGCCAGAGGGAGATATGGCGACCAGCAAGCCCTTTGCTGGGGCTGTAGGGGGTCGAGGTACAGGTCACCCAAGGGGCTTTCTGCTTCGCCTTGATGGAGGTATAGAGGCGCTGCTTCTCCTGCTCCTTCCGCTTCGTGCGGTAGTAGTTGGGTACCAGCTCTTCGATGGCATAGCCCCCTGTGCGCAGGGAGAGTTTGAAGAAATTTACCGGCCCGGGCAGCAGCTGACGGATATCGTTGTATATGCGCTCCACAGTCTCAGGACGGAAGGGCTGGTAGCCGAATGCCTCGTTGGCATAGATGGTGAGGGTGCGGCGGTGGAAATCGGTGATGGCGCTGTCCAGCTTGCAAGGGCTGATTTCTGCCGCTGTAGTGGTGTAGGAAGTGAAATAGTCGTTCAGCCGTTGCTCCACGGCCTGTTCCACACTTTGCGCCAAGGCGGTTTGTACCACGGCGGTCAGCAGGAGGAGGATGAGGGTCTTTATCTTCACGTTGTTTTGTTGTTTAGTTTTTATTGAGGGTCAGTAAGCTGTAGCTTCAAGTCGGTACAGCCCGAAAAATCGCCCTGAAACACGTCATGTCGTTGGCATGTGTGTCTCAGGGCGTTAGGATATAGATTATGGATGCAGCTTCTTACAGGGGCTTGCCTTCCTGTGGGAGCTTCTTACAGGGGCTTGTACTCCACGAAGGCTTCCATGGCTTCGTAGGAGGCCAGGCCCAGGCTGTTGTAGAGGGTAGCTGTGCCACGGTTGCGGTCTTCGCTGCGTTGCCAGAAGAGGCGCTCGTCGTTGCCCAGGAAGGGTGCGCTCTCCATCTGGCTCTGGTGCTTGAGGATGGAGTTACGCTTGGCGCGCAGCTCTTCGGGGCTGATGGGCACGGCCATCTCGATGTTCTCGATTTCCCATTCGGCCCAGGCTCCGCGGTACATCCAGATGCGGCAATCCTTCAGCCACTCGGCTCCGGCCTCTTTCTCCAGGTCAATGGCGGCAAAGACGGCATCGGTGCAGACACGGTGTGTGCCATGCGGGTCAGCCAGGTCGCCAGCCACAAAGATCTGATGCGGCTGAATCTCACGCAGCAGGTTGCGTACAATCTCCACGTCGGCTTCGCTGATGGGGTTCTTCTTGATCTTGCCCGTCTCGTAGAAGGGCAGGTCGAGGAAGTGGCAATGGTCCAGGGGGATGCTGTTGTAGGTGCAAGCCGTACGGGCCTCACCACGGCGTATCAGTCCTTTGATGGTCAAGATGTCACGGGTGTCCATGTCACCATCTTTCTTCTCGCGGAGGAACTTGCGGATTTCGGCGTACTTCTCGTTGATGACCTGGTCAGCGCTGTTGTTGAAGAGCTGGTTGAAGCCGTTGATGAAGTGGAGGAAGCGTACAACCTCCTCATCGCCCACGGCGATATTACCGCTCGTCTCGTAGGCCACATGCACGTCATGCTTCTGCTCTACCAGTCGGCGGATGGTGCCGCCCATGGAGATGACGTCGTCATCGGGGTGCGGTGAGAAGACCACTACGCGCTTGGGGTAGGGGTTGGCTCGTTCGGGGCGGTAGGTATCGTCAGCATTCGGTTTACCGCCAGGCCATCCCGTGATGGTGTGCTGCAAGTCGTTGAATATCTTAATGTTGGCGTTGTATGCCGAGCCGAAGAGGGCCAGCAGTTCGCTCAGGCCGTTTTCGTTGTAGTCCTTGTTGGTCAGCTTGAGGATGGGTTTGCCCGTGAGCTGGCAGAGCCATACGATGGCGCTACGGATGAGCTTGTCGTTCCATTCGCAGGAGGTGACGAGCCAGGGGCGCTGGATACGCGTCAGGTTGGCGGCGGCGCTCAGGTCAACGGCCACGTGGGCGTTGTTGTGTGTCTGCAGGAACGATGCGGGGATGGTGTCCGTGATGTTGCCTTCCACGCAGGCCTTGATCATCTTGGCCTTCTCCTCTCCCCAGGCCAGCAGATAGACCTTGCGGGCGTTGAGGATGGTCTGAACGCCCATGGTGATGGAGCTGACCGGCGTATTGTCAATGGAGCCGAAGAGCTTGGCTGCATCGTTGCGTGAGGCGTTGTCGAGCAGGATGAGGCGGGTGGTGGAGTTGATGCGCGAACCCGGCTCGTTGAAGCCGATGTTGCCCACGCGGCCAATGCCGAGGATGGCCATATCGATGCCACCATAGCTCTCGATGCGTTGCTCGTAGAGGCGGCAGTACTCAAAGATTTCGTCCTTGGCGATGGTGCTGTCAGGGCTGAAGATGTTCTGGCGGTCGATGTCCACGTGGTCGAGCAGCATCTCGCGCAGCTGGTTGAGGTTGCTGTTGACGGCATCCGAGGCCAAGGGATAGTATTCGTAGAGGTTGAACACGATGACGTTGCGGAAGCTCAGTCCCTCCTCTTGATGCATACGCACGAGCTGGGCAAAGACACCACGGGGTGAGGCTCCTCCGGCCAGGGCCAGCACGCAGAAGCGTCCGGCTTTCTGCTTCTCGCGGATGAGCTGGGCGATGTCGAGGGCGATTTGTGATGCACCCTCCTCAGCCGACTCGAAGATGTCGGTGGGCACCTTTTCCAGACGGGTCAGAACCGAACGCTCAAAGGCGTTCTCAGGACGGTAATAACGGGTTGATACACTATTGAGTGTAATCTGTGAGCTAAGATTCGTTCTCATTCTATTATTATCTTTATGCTATCGAATTATATATTCAGTATACTCTCGATGGTAATCTACGGGGATGGTCATTTGCTGGCCAGTTTGTCCACCACCAGCTTGCCCATGGCCCATACGGCGCGTACGTTCAAATCTTCGTCCATAACGAGGATGTCGGCATCCTTGTCTTTCTGGAGTGAGCCCTTGCGATCACTTACGCCCATGATGCGAGCGGGGGTTTCGCTGGCCATGCGTACAGCATCGGCCAAGGGGATTTCAGCCTTCTGCACCATGGTGCGGATCAAGCGGTCCATGGTGGCTACGCTGCCAGCCAGGGCAGAGCGGTCGGCCAGCTTGCAGACACCGTCTTCGATGATGACGCGGGGGTCGAAGGCCTCCTGGCTGTCGCTGGCGGCGCAAGCCAGGGCATCGGTGATGAGACAGGT